>JBNKDD010000010.1:0-46299 GCA_050288085.1 Anaerolineae bacterium | reverse complement strand
CTTGATAATCCACGTATGGTTGATTTAGATCAATGCTGTTATATTGCTTACTCCAATGCTTTAAAATCATTTCGGATGCTCGAAACAACTGATCATCCCCGACGTTTAGAAAATAGATACCATCAGTAAGGCCAAACCAGTTCTGAAGAAAATTCTGCTCTTCGATAGATTCATTAATATCAATGTCACAAAGTTGGAAATTAAATAACATACACCATATTTCTCGGCGCTCTTCACGAGGCAGTTAGCTAGAGGGCTTTGGTCAACAGCTTTAGGATGCTTTATTTAGAGAAGCTATGTTATTGACACCATCCCGCTATGAGGTTGGAAACCTGATCAGCCCGGCCTAAATACCACCGTTACGCCGCTCGTTGAGTATCTCACGGGCGGCCAGAATCCAACCCTCGACACCGGGGTTCAGATGCCCCGGTACATCGCGAAGCAGCTTCCTGATTTCATCCGGGTCGGCGTAGGCTAACTGGGCAATCAACTTGACCCCCCCGGCCTTGAGCTGCCGGGCATAAAAATCGGCCAGGGCCGGGATCACGGTCAGGTCGTCTTCGTCGCTCTCGTCGGCCACTCCGGCAGAATCGTCAACCTGAGAAGGTAACCTGAACGAACGGCGTGGGGTGACATCGACCCGGTTGTGTTCCTCGGTATGGTGATGATCCGGCTCCGGTTCGGGGTGTCTGTTAAGAAGCTGCTGCAAGCGCTCGGTTTGCTGGTTAAGGAGCTGCTCGGCCTGGGCAATATCCACATCGAGGCGCTGGCGGTCACCGGTCAGACGGCGGAGGGTGGCAGAACGCTGTTCGAGCAGGGCTTCCATCTCAGCAATTTCTTTTGAGCGCTCCCGGACAGTCTGCCGGAGAATTCGCAGCCGACTATCATGGCGCTGCACCTGCTGGGTCAGTTGGTCGGCCTGCACGCCAACCGACTCCTTCATGTTGTTCAGCATTTCGAGTTCCTGCTGCCTGCGATCAATATCGGCCAGCAGTTGGTTGATTTCCTGCTGGTAGTCGGACATCTTCCGCTGGGCGGCTTCCAGGTCAGCGCGGACTTCTTCAACGGTCGCCCGCTGTTCCTCAAGCGAAAGAAGCAGTTGGGAGTGTTCCTGGCAGTGCTCATCCAGGTGCTGCTGAGCGGTCGCTTTCAACTCGTTAACATGCTTGAGACGGGTTTCGATCTGTGCTAATTCGGCCCTGGCATCTTGCAGAGATGTTTTTTCCGAACGTGAGTTATCAGCGGATGCTTCGGCTTTAGCAGATGATCTACGTCCTAACCACCAACCAACCAGACCACCTACAAAAAATACAATTATTGTGATAATATAGGGTAATAAGGTTGATGACATGTCTCTGTAACACCATTAGTGGTAAATGTTATGCTATAATAGGGTTTGGAAATGGTTGCATTGCCTTTTATTGTTATGATACGCGGCGCTAGACATAAATACAAGAGCAGCGGTGCAGAATCAGGAATATTGTTAAGCCTTTACAAAATCACCTAAATAGCTCGCACAGGTTGATGGCTGGCAAATATTTTTCAGGGCAATGTTTGCCATCATGAAATCAATTGTGCCACAGTGGATCAGGCAAGCGATTTTCCCATCATAACCACACATTGCAATCAATAGAGTGAAGGCACAGGCTTCTGGTCTGTATACATGTAAACCGGACAACCAATCTGGTTGACTATATTGTTGTTCCATTTAATCATAAATGTGCAATAATAGTTACATGTGCAGTCGGTTTACCCAAGACAATACCTGGATGCTCCCTACCATCTATAAAGAGTACATTGCTTTTTGATTGAAAGCCCATGCCAATCCCGGTTATCACGTCCGCTTTAATACAGGCCGGAATCCGGTTGCTCAGTCTGATCATCGACCGCGCAAAAGAGGCCCATGTTCAGACTAAGGATGCCATTTTCCACATCATTGAACTCTGGGCACGCAGCCTTTTAGATAATCCGGCCAGCCTACGCACTGCATTCGATTCGGCTCAAACCGAATTCGCGAATGCTGATTGGCTGCAAATGTTGGGCCTGCTGCTTGAGTATGGCAAACAGAAGGACGTGGCAACATTTGCGGATAACTTATGGCTGGCTTACTTTTTCCGATTGGGGAGCGCCGCCGAAGCTCTCTGGAACCAATACCCCGATCTTCAACGACAGGTTTATATCCGGGGCCACCGTTCACTCCCGCATGCCTGGGGGGAATGGGTTCCCCCGATTACGGGGTTGATGGGGCACGCCGAAGCTGACCTGATCGCCCGTCACCCGGCCTTTGAAAAACTCCTGATCTCCGCCGACGTTTTCGATCTATTAGAGCAAGAACCGGAACCCGAACAGGAAGTCATCACCCCCCCACCCCGTCCAGAGACTTTCTTCATGCCTGCCATGCAAGTTGATGCAGCGGCTACCCTATCGACTTATCTGGCGGCCTGCGCCGAACAGGTCGGCATGATCGATCCGCGCGGCTATGTCCGGGACGCGACGGTCAATATCCCGCTCCAGAATATTTACGTCCCCCTGCGCCTCGTGCCGCTGACCGCCTTCAACAATCCTGCCGATTATGTGCGCTACCAGATCGCCGATTGCCAGTCCAAACCGGAGACAGGCTGCTGGTTAAACACCCCGGTTGGGGGCCGAGAAATCGAAGCCCATGACGGTATCCCGGAGATCGACGTCTTATCCAAAGACCGGCTGATCCTGATCCTGGGGGAGAGCGGCAGCGGTAAAACCACCCTGCTGTACCATATTGCGCTTGAACACGTCAAGGCTTTGTTAGAGCATCAGGACAGCGCCCTGACCATCAGCACCCAGGCCAACGGCAACCCCCGATTCACGCTGGCCCAACCCCTGCCGATTTATGTGGACCTGGCCGATTACGTCGAGAATCTCCAACCGGGGGAATCGCTGCCAGAATTTGTTACGCGTACCACTGCCAGTCTCGCCCGCGACGACAATGTGATGGCGCTCATCAGCACCCTGTTAGAATGCGGGCAGTGTTTGCTGCTGCTCGATGGACTGGATCACGTTGTTAACGACGAGCAGCGGCGGATGCTGGGCAACAGCGTTTCACAGGCAGCAGAGTATTGGCAGGCGGACGGCAACCAGGTGGTAGTCAGCAGCCGCCCCGATGAGTTCACCGCTACCCCCTTGCAGGGCTATTTCACCCAGTATGTGATCCGACCATTGGGCCGCCGCCAGATCAGCCCCTTCCTGATGCGCTGGTCGCTGGCTCTGACCCGGCTCAAGAATCCAATGATGTCTGATGATGATGCGCTGCGTCAGGCCGAGTCACTGACCCTGACCCTGTCACGCGAGATCACCACCAATACCATGCTCGGTAAGCTGGTCAATACACCGTTGATGCTGCGCTTGCTGGTCGGAATCTACCAGCCGAATATGGTCTTTACCCCCCAGCGGGCAGCCATGATCCAGGTCGTGTCCGACAGCATGATCCGCGAGTGGCGCTTGCCACAAAGCGAGACTCATAACCTGCTCATCTTAGAGCATGAGGCCAACCATATTCTCGGCGAACTGGCCTTCTGGATACACACCCTGCGGCCCAGCGGGGTGGTTGACGAGCAGGAACTGCGGCAGATTTTGAGCCGGGGCTGGTCACAGATCCACCCTCATTCCAGTGAACAGCAGGTCGGGCAGGCTATCGAGCAGTTTATCAGCCATATCCGCCGTTATCCTGGGGTGCTGGTCGAAGTATCTCCCCGGCGCTACCGGTTCATCCACCAGGTGATACAGGAATATTTCGCGGCCCGCTACCTGGTATCGAGTTTCCGCCGGGCCGCCATGCGTATCCGGGCCATTTTGCATAACCCGCGCTGGTTGGAGGTGATCCGGCTGGCGGTCAGCTTCCTGGCCCTCCGATCCAGGGAAGACGCCTCAGACTTGATCAATGTCGCCATCCTGACCCGCGACAACCGGGGCGATCCAACAGACCTCCCGGCCAGCCCATTTGAGGAAACTCTCCAGCGCGACCTGTTCCGGGCGGCAAGCCTGCTGATTCATGGCACAGAGGTCACCGCCGAGGTGAGCACCTACATCGCCGATGCCCTGATGAAATTGTGGCTCAAGGGAGATCGAGATGATACGGGTCGATTCACCCTGCTGTTTGATAAGGCCCGCCGCCACCTGATGGCACTCGACGGGACGGCGGTCAGCCATAATGCACTTCGGATCGCCTGTGAGCATCTATCCAATCGCCGTGACGAGCGAACCCGCGCGTTCGCCATCGATGCGCTGTCTTTCTGGCCGTCGCATTTCAGAGAAGCGGTAGAGATGCTGGTCAGCGGTGATCCTGAAGAGGAGACACCAACCCTGGTTCGACGTGCGATGGTCGGCGCATTGGGTCGGACGGCCCCTCTGACGACAGATGCCTACCGCGCCCTGATCGCAATGTTGAATGACCAGGATGAATGGGTGAGCAATCGCAGCAGGCAGGTTTTAGCCGCTGCGCCCCCCATCCCGCTAGAGACAATGAATATGTGGGTAGACTGGCTGCATGGCGAACCGGCAGCTCGGCGGGTCAGTCTGCGAACCATGCGGCGGATGGGATCACTGCCGGACGCCGTGATCAGTGTGCTGCTGCACCTGTTGAATAACCCCGACCCGGACGACCCGGAGATTCTGGAAATGGTGCTGGAGACTTTCGCCGGAGTCACCCACCTGCCTGACAACGCCCTGATGGCGATCTGCCGCACAGCGATGAGCACCTCCGCCGAACTGCGGTGTGGAGCGATCCAGGTATTACAACGTCCCACCGAACTGCCCGACGAGGTGGTCAATTACCTGATCGAGTGGAGCTACGACCCGGATGCTGCCATCCGCGAGGCATCGACCCGCGCCCTGGGAACCTGTCACAACCGGTCAGCCGAGGTATATGAGGCGCTGTCCGAGCGGCTCAACGACCAGGCCGCACAGGTGAGATCTGCTGCCATCGAACCATTAGCCTGCCAGGGGCAGACCAGCCCCCGGATCACTCACCTGCTGACCCACATCGCCCAGGATCAGGATACCGGGGTGCGCCGTGCGTTGGCGCAGGCTTTCCGGCACTTCCCCAAACCCAACGAAGAAATTCGCCGGGCGCTGCAATTATTACTCAGCGACAGCGCCCCCGAAGTCCGGGAAGCAACCTTAGACACCATCGGTAAAATGGAAGAACCGGGCGAGGAGTTGATCAAACTCCTGATCTCGATGATCGATGTGACCAATATGGAGTTAGCTTCCAAAGCGGTGGAAGCACTGTCTGCCCTGCGTGACCTGCCGGATATCGCCCTGTTAGCCCTGGTGCAGCAGGCGCTCCCCGTCCATTGGGAGCAGCATGGTTCGGCGATCCGTGAGTGTCTGAAAGCGCACACGCCGTTGAACATGGAGATCGTCAACCAGGTGATGGATCTGGCCGTGATCCAACCGGTCGGAACCGCCTATTACAACCGTGCCCCTACCCTGCGAATCTGTGCGCTTGAGGTACTGGGCTATGTGATGGACGAAGCGCCCGATGCGGTGAGCATCCTGCTGGGGGCCGTGCAGCAGCCCGAACATATAGACGTTCAGCTTGCCGCCTTGAGAGGATTAGGACGGGCCAGGGTGATCTGGCCGGAAGTCCAGGAGACGCTGCTCCGCCTGCTCGAACAAGGGGCGTTTGAAGTGCGGGCCGCAGCAGGGATCGCGCTCGGCAGGTTGATCGGTGGACTGCCCGATCCGCCCTTCTCCAGCGAAGAATTAGAAAAGCTGGCGGAGAGTTTAGAGACGCTGGTATCCGAGATCAGGGCGCGGGCTTCCTGGGAATCGGGTGCTCAACTACAAGACCAACTATTATTCGCGCTGAACGCGGTCGTGGCCCGCATCCAGCATCAGCCACCCCGACTGTCCAACGGGCGGGCGGAGCGTTTTCCCAGCGCGGGGGATTGATCCATACCCCCCATCCGCGCCCGCCTTAACAGGCGTCTCGCTCGGATTCGCCCCCCTTGCAAGGGGGGCAGATACCGCTTCAGCGGTAGCAGGGGGGTGAAATCCCAAATGTTAACACGACCTCGATCCTAGAAAAACCGGAGGGCGATCTTCACCAGCAGGGCCGCAATAGGGGCCGCCTTGAGCAGAATTTTTGCCACACCGCCATCGACATTGATCACATCAACAGCAGCATCCAGCATATCGGCGACCGATTCCAGCCGCTTAACCAGGGCACTTTTGGGTGGTTTTTCGGGATTGGTTTTGACAATTTCAGCGGCCTCATCGATGTTATCTATGATCTGCTGGGCGACCTGTTCGCCGAGTTCACCAGCCTCTTTAGCCTGGGCCACGATAGACCGCAGGTCGGTTAGCAGATCGCTAAAGCGTTCGGGCGTCTCAGCTACCGTGCCATTGATAATCAGGTCATTCCCGGCGATGTAATCAGCCTGGACGGAGCCGCTCCCGATCACCGCACCCGGCCCGATGTTGCCAGTGATAACGATATGGTCGCCGCCCATTTCCCTTTTTGGGGCATCAGGGTTAGGATCAGGTTTGTTTTCCATTTAGGATTCGTTTCTCCTTATAGTATGATGTTGATTGTATTGACAAGTCTATATCCACGCAAACATGGTAAGTTAACAAACAGCGGGTGAGATTAAGGGGCCACAGCAGCCGAATAAACGGAAGGCAGGTCGTGTATCATGACAAATTTACCGGTAGTTAGAAACTTTCAAGGCCCAGGCCAGAATAGAGAGCGCCGCCAGTTGTTGGCGAAAGCCAAAAAACTGTTAAGCAAAGAAGCCTTTGCTAATGTTCAATTTATGTCCAACGCCCAACTGAAAGAGCTGTGCGCCATCCTGGAAGGCAGAGAAAACGGTCAGCATTCGCAGGAGCACCCCGACACACAACCCAAAGAACCTATCGTCATGCCGGTCAATCAATCCGCATCACACGCTGTCCCACCCGCCGGGAATCGATCCGGCGATCAGATCGAAGTCCTGGGCGGGGATATCAAGCCGGGCAGCACGGTTGGCGGCGGAACCACCAATAACAGTGGGGGCGTAGCCGGACGGGATCACATCACCCACCGGCCATATGTCGAAGGAGATTATCATCTCCACGAATATTTCGGGAACAGCCCGCAGCCGAAATCAACCAGGAAAGATGAGGATCAGGAAGAAGAAGTAGGCGAACTGGAGCTTTTATACTTGCAGCGCCGGATGGCAAGCGCCAGTTCGATCCCATTGGGGCAGCTTCACCTGGATAACATCGGGCCTGATCGGGCCGTCCCGGAGATCAAACTCGACGCGGTTTATGTGCCGCTCGATACCACGCATACCCAACCGGCCCTCCAACAGAACGGCGATAAGGGCAAGCGGGTGCCGGTTCCCATCCTGGCGGAGATGATCCGCACCCGGCAGTTGGTGATCCTCGGCGATCCTGGTTCGGGTAAAACGACCTTCCTCAACTTCCTGACTTTATGCCTGGCCGGGGCACGTCTGCATCCCGATCAGGGTTTTCTCGACCGGTTGAGCGTCCCCCAGCAAAACGGCCAGCGGGCCGCGAATTGGACTTATGGCGCGCTGCTGCCGATCCGGGTTAATCTGCGGGAATTCGCTCACAGCCTGCCTGAAAAATCCCGCAAGGGCAACGCCGGGATGATGTGGCAGCACATCACCGATATGCTGGGCGAGCAAGACCTGGGCGACTTCGCCAAGCAGGTCAAGCGGGCGCTTCAAAAAGGGAAATGCCTGGTGATGTTCGATGGGCTGGACGAGGTTCCCGATGCCCGTCAGCGGCAAATCGTCAAGCAGACAATTGAGGATTTCGGCAAGACCTACGGCGGCTGCCGGATTATCGTGACCTGCCGGGTGCTGTCCTATACCGACCCAGAGTGGCAGCTTTCCAGCTTCCCGGCGGTGACGCTAGCCCCCCTGAGCCGACATGCGATCCACACCTTCATCATTAACTGGTATACCACCCTGGCCCGCCTGAACGCCGTCGAGCGGAAAACGGCCAAGCTCAAAGCCGAAGCCCTGCGCACCGCGACGATGTCACTCGAAGACCTGGCCCAGAATCCGATGCTGCTGACGGTTATGGCGGTTGTCCACACTTACCGGGGGATGCTCCCCCGCGAACGCGCCCGCCTGTACGATGACTGTGTGAACCTGCTGCTGTGGGATTGGCAGCGCAGCAAACAGATCGAGCCGGGCCAGTGGCAGTTAGGCATTCTGGAGGAGCTTGATACCCGCGAGGAACGGCTGGTCAATGCGCTGTGCGAGGTGGCTTATAATGCGCATCAAGCCCAGGGCGCACAGACCGATCCGAGCCACATCCCGCAGCGGGAAATTCTATGCACGCTGCAAAATTACCTGGATGGCGATTGGGGCAAGGCCCAGAAATTCTGTGAGTACGTCGAGACGCGGGCCGGGCTGCTGGTCGGCAAAGGCTCCGATAAGCAGCAGGGGGCAATGTACGCCTTCCCGCATCGCGGATTCCAGGAATTTCTGGCAGGACGTTTCCTGGTTGCAGGCTGGGATTTTGCCCGCCGGGCCGCCGACCTCGCCGCCGGGAGCGATATCTGGCACGAGGTGCTGAAATTGTCCGTCGGGCACCTGGTATACAACTCGCAGGAAATTACCCGCACCCTGGATGCGATCAACCTGCTGTGCAAAAAGGCCATGCCGGTGACCGATAACGAGTGGCGATCCATCTGGCTGGCAGCGGAGATGCTCAACATTGTCGGACGGGGAGCCGCCGAACAGGATAAACACATCGGGCACGAGGTTGTCCCCCGGGTGATCGAGCAGTTGGCGCGGCTGGTTCAAAGCGGCAAGTTGACCCCGGTCGAACGCGCCCAGGCCGCCGATGCGCTCGGCACATTGGGCGATCCACGCCCCGGTGTTCAATCCTCTGAGCCGGATATGGTGGCCCTGCCGGGCGGCAATATCGAGATCGGCGAGCCGGAAGAGCGGCACAAGGTCAGGATCCAACCGTTCAAGCTGGCCCGCTACCCGGTGACCAATTATCAGTTCGCGCTGTTTGTCCAGAAGGGCTATCACCAGGATCGTTTCTGGACGACTGCCGGGTTGGACTGGCGCAGCCGGGCGGCCAACAAGCAGGGGTCGCTTCAAGACCCGGCCTGGGGGATCGCTAACCGGCCTGTGACGAACGTCACCTGGCACGAGGCGGTCGCCTACGTCAACTGGTTGCGGGTAACGACTCAGAAGCCCTATCGCCTGCCGACCGAAGCAGAATGGGAAGCCGCCGCCGCCGGACTCGATGGGCGGAAATATCCCTGGGGGAATATCACCCACGACGATACGACCAACGCCCGCGATGCCGGGGTGGGTCAAACGACGGCGGTTGGTATCTTCCCACAGGACCGGACGCCGGAGGGCATCCACGACCTGGGCGGCAATGTCTGGGAGTGGTGCAGCAGTCTCCACAAGGATTATCCCTATAAGGCATCTGATGGTCGGGAGAATCTCAAGGCTGAGGGGCCGCGAGTGCTGCGTGGTGGGGCCTATGACAGCCGCCGCCCGATGGTCAAAAGCACCCAGCGCCGACCGGTCGAGCCGCACGCTTACGTCCAGTTGATCGGCTTCCGCGTGGCAATGGACGCCTGATAGCAACGATCACACCCCTCGTGAGCGTTTAGACCTCACCCCTGCTCTCACGCGCTCCAGCGCGCTCGAACTTTCCCCTCTCCTGAATCTGCAAGATCATCTGCTTGCAGATCGGAGTGGGGGAGGGAGAGCCGCTCTAGCGGGTCGGAAGGGGTGAGGTTGAATTAAAAACAAACCTTACACATAGAATTGTCGAGCCCTCAGCATTCAACAAGGACACGTTCATACACAGACCTTTGGTCTGTGTCCCTACAAAAAATCAGGCAAAGTCCCCCCATCAGACAGCCGCACAAACAAACCTCCAACCAGCACACCAGTGCGATTTCGAAGAATACTATATAATGGCCTTATCAATTTCATCATCTGTTATTTCTCAACGCAGGGAAGACAAAGACTATGGACACCTTGAAAACTATACGGCGAGTTCTACTACTGGTAATAATCCTGACGATTCTTCTCCCGGTCTTCGGATTTACGGGAAATGTCCAGCACGTTGATGCAGCACAGGCCCAAATCACCACACCTTATTGCGGAGATGGCATCTGTGACCCACTATACGAAGAAGACGCCACGACCTGCCCGCAAGACTGCGCCATAGAACCTGACGATGGCGGCGGTGGCGAGCCTCCTCCCCCTGAATACTCCTGTGGCAACGGCGAATGTGAAATAGGCGAAGGGCGTTGGAACTGTTCAGTGGACTGCCCGATCTACTGCGGGGACCTGGTCTGCGAGGCGGAAGAGGTCGATACCTGCCCGGACGACTGCCCGGTCGATGTCACCTGCGGGGATGGGATATGCAGCGCCGAGGAGAGTTTCGATAACTGTCCCGAAGATTGCACCACCTGCGGAAACGGTATCTGCGAACCGGATTACGGTGAGACTACCGAAACCTGCGCGGATGACTGCACCTGCGGCGATGGGTTTTGCGACGCAGAATCGGGCGAGAACAGCGTCACCTGCCTGGAGGACTGCCCGATCATTGTGGTACCACCCCCGCCGGTCTGCGGGGATGACGTCTGCGAGGCGGATGAAGATTCGGAAACCTGCCCCGAAGATTGCGCCTGCGGCGACGAAATCTGTGATGCGGAGCTAGGCGAGGATTCCGACACCTGCCCGGCGGATTGCCCGGTTGAAGAACCCGACGATCCCTGCGGCGATGGGGTGTGCGGACCTGATGAGGACTCCGACACCTGTCCAGCAGACTGCCCGCCCCCGGCAGAAGAACCACCCGCCGATCCTTGCGGCGATGGAGTATGTAACCCGGATGACGGGGAAGACTCCGACACCTGCCCGGCAGATTGCCCGCCCCCGGCAGAAGAGCCCGACGATCTCTGCGGCGATGGGGTATGTAGCCCGGATGACGGCGAAGATTTCGACACCTGCCCGGACGATTGCTCACCCCCGACTGAACAAACTGGCATCGTTGCCGGTGTTGATATGGATCAGGACGGCGACGGCATACCGGACGACCAGGATCAATGCCCTGAAGAGTCAGGGTGGTCTCTGATTGGTGGCTGCCCAATCCCACCGATTTGCTGGGCGATCCCGATCCTGGGAGTGATTGCGGCCATCATCATTGCCATCAGCAGAGCGCAGGTCGCTGCGAAGAAAGAGGAAGAGGAAGAAGAGGGCGAGGACGACGGGGAGGAATAGACCATCACTACCGCTAACTCAGAGGCGATTCCAGCACGGGATCGCCTCGTTGCGCTTGATGGGCTGAGAGCCTGGGCCGCCTTGCAGGTGTTGGCTTATCATGCCAACCGCCTGTTATGGAAGACCTCAGCCGGTGATATGCCTGTGTGGTCAGGGCTGCGCCAGGGCTTTTCCTTTCTAGCGAACTATGGCTTCCAGGCGGTGATGCTGTTTTTCCTGCTGAGCGGCTTCCTGATCCATCTCAAGCAGGTGCAGCATCCCCCGGCAGAATTTGATCGGCTGGCGTTTTTCCGGCGGCGTGCCCGGCGTCTATATCCAGCGCTGATCGCTGCCCTGCTGTGGACATTCCTGCTGGATTCGATAGGGCAGGTGGTCGCGCCTGCGTATTACTTCCGCGAACCGCCCCTCGCGCCGTTTGCCCACGATTGGGTCACCCTGGCCGGGAATCTGATCTTTCTCCAACAGCTTGCCGTGCCGTTCTTCGGGACAAATGGCCCCCTGTGGTCGCTGGCTTACCAGGGCTGGTTTTACGTGCTGTACGCGCTGGCCTTTCTGCCGATCTACCGGCGGGTTGGATCGCATAAGGCGCTGATTGTGATGCTGCTGCCCAGCTTGATCGGCGCGGCGATCTTTGCCTTTTATACCCACCAGACAGGCTATGTTGCCCCGTTAACGCCCCGGTGGCTGTGGCATTTTGTGGGCTGCACGGGGATATTTTTTATAGGGGCATGGCTGGCCGACCGCGTAGCAGATGGGTTCCGGCTGCGCCGCCCGGTCTGGTGGCTGATCGGAGCAGCGGCGGTGATGCTGGCCCTGATGCTGACTCACGATCCGTTGCATATCTACATCCTGCGCGATTGGCTGTGGGCGCTCTGCTTTGCGGTGATCCTCCTGATCGCTGCCACGCCATCTGACTCCCCCCTGATCGATCAGGTGAAAAAAGTGCTGACTCTGCCCGCGCCGCTGGCCGGATCGTCCTATACCCAATACCTGATCCACTATCCCCCGATCATTCTGATCCGGGCGTACTTCCTCCAGTCACGCGGCGGGATGCCATCACAGCCCTGGTTGATGATCGGTGTGGTGGTCGGGAGCGTGCTGGTGTCCGTGCTGCTGGCTCAGATCGTCGAGAGGCCGTTTGCTTCCCGGCGGGGCTGAAATTCTCCCGCAGCGAGATCTGGCTTGCTCAGTTTTGCGCCAGTTTCTCAATCGCCCAAAGTCCCCCTATAATGACGGTGATGAAAAACCATTTACCGGCTTAAGCACGAACGACAACAGATGATGAGTCAAATAAAACAAGGAAACTGATATGTCAAAGAACGGCAATGTATGGGTCTTTATGTTCGTGGCTTTTGGGTTTTCCTGGTTATTCTGGATTCCAGATGCACTGATCGCACAAGACATATGGCAAGCTCCCGAAGGATTGAAGAACTTTCTGGCGGGGCCATTCAACCTGGGGCCCTGGGGGCCTTCATTTGCTGCGATTGCCGTGACGTTCATGTATCAACGATTCACGGGGGTGAAAGAACTGCTTAAGCGCGGGCTAAAGATTCGTTTGGGAAAATGGTGGTGGGTGATCCTCCTTTTATTCCCTGTGTTAATTGGCGGCTCATTGTTACTTGCAAATGTGCTCGGCAATCCCCTCCCTGAATTTCCTGCACTGGCGCAACCTATCACACTTCCGATTGTGCTGATTTATATTTTCTTTCTCGGCGGACCTTTGCAGGAGGAATTTGGCTGGCGCGGCTATGTCTTTGAGAACCTGCGCGGCAAATACAACGCCTTGATAGCTTCCACCATCGCGGGCTTAATGTGGGGCTTGTGGCACCTGCCCCTGTTTTTTGTACCCCGTGAGGAATTCTACTATAACCGGCCAGTGTGGGGTCTCGTGCTAACCACGACATTGGTCGGCATTATCCTGGCATGGTTCTACGCCAATACACAGGGCAGCGTCTTTGCTGCGATGCTGGGCCATGCCATGTTCAATTGGTCAAACCATGTTTTCCCCACCCTCGGTTCAGATTCTGCTGCCTTGATATTATTTGGCCTGTATTTTGCAGTGGTGGTGTTCATCCTGTGGCGGTATGGGATCAAAACATTTACGAGAGAAGGTGAACTCAACGGTTCCAGTACTTGACTTCATTGAGGAGAAGGGGTGTATTTCAAGCTGGTGGCGGATATCTAAACCATCCCCCCCCAGGCTCTCCTTGACAAGATCAGCCGGTCAGCCTAGAATAGCTCCTATGATATATAATTAATTATATATAAGGATTAATGTCTACATGTTGATATATGCACTGCTGGGCTTCCTGAATTACTGTCCGATGACCGGCTACGAGCTTAAGCAGTTCATGGACGATTCGACCGCCTTTTTCTGGCACGCCAGGCTGAGCCAGATTTATACGACGCTCAAGAAAATGGAAGTACAGGGCCTGGTCGAATCCGAGGTTGAACCACAGGAAGACCGCCCCGACCGGCGGGTCTACACGATCACGGAGGGCGGGCAGCAAATGCTCCGCGAGTGGCTCGAAACACCGCTAACAGAGCTTCAGCCCCATAAAGAGCACCTGCTGCTCAAGTTCTTCTTCTCGGCGCAAATCGATAAAGATACGCTGCTCACCCAGCTCCGCTTGAAACGCAAACTTCACCAGGATCGACTGGCAGTTTATCAGGAGGACACACATAACACCCTTCAGCAAATAGCCGGTAATTCGCCGGAGATAAAGAAGGACGTGCTTCTCTGGGAAGCGACCATCCGCTATGGTATCTTATTCGAGGAGATGTCTATCAAGTGGCTCAATGAGCAGATCGAGAATATCGAACGTCATTTTGACTGAAAACGACTGAGTTGAAATATGGGGGAAATGATGATCGTCGCATCTGACCTGGAAGGAACCTTAACGACCGGGGCAAGCTGGAAAGGGCTGGAAGCCTATCTCAAGCAGGAAGGTCACAGGCTGGATTACAGCCTGTTTTATGCCTCTCAAATACCCAACTACCTGGGGGTCAAACTCAAGCTGGTTGAACTTCAGCACTTCAAGAATAACTGGATGGCCGATATCGTCCGCCGGTTCTTCAAAGGGCAGCCGGTCGAACAGTTCGATCAGGCGGCGGACTGGGTGGTGGATCATGAAATGTGGCCCAAGCACCGACCCGACGTGATCGCCGAATTGCAGGAGCACGCCGCGCAAGGCCATCAGGTGGTGATCACCTCCGGGGTTTTCACGCCGATTGTCCGGGCTTTTGCGCAGCGGGCCGGGATCGACCAGGTGCTCGCCACGCAGCTTGAGGTGATCGACGGGCGGTTAACGGGCCGGGTCGATGACAAACCTAACGCCGGGCCACAAAAAGCCGCCAACCTGACCGCCTATCTGAACGGGCAGACGCTCCTCGCGGCCTATGGCGATACCCTGGCCGATGTGCCGATGCTCGAACACAGCCAGACTCCGACAGCCGTTTACCCGGATGCCGACCTGCGCCCCATCGCCGAAGCGCGGGGTTGGCGGATCATTGAGTGAAGCCTGTCATGGAAAAGGTCAAACGCTATATCACCTCAAATCTCTACCTGTTCCTGCCCGGCCTGCTAATCCTGTTGGCGCTGACGGTGTTTTTCACGTTCTTTGAGCCGCATGATCTGGGGCGCTACGCGACACGTTTTTCAGAGTGTAATTTCAATGCCGGTGGGGGTAGCATCAACCTTTGCTACAACCGGGTCTACGTCGCGGCACTGCTGCCCACCGTTATCGGGGCGACGGTGCTGGCCTATCTGATAACCGCAGGTTTGACCAGGCTCCTGAAGATCGACTGGTTATCGCCGCTGCTCGGCATTGTTGCATTCTACGGTATCCCGGCTTTGATCTTTCTCTTCTATGCGGCATTGACTGCCGGTATCTATGGGAACAGTCGCGGCAGGATTGTCGATAGGATTGTCACGATTGGATCAATCGCCTGCCTGGCCTTTGTGATTATCGTATCCTATATCAATTACCGGAAATACACCGAACGGAGTTTAAGACAATCCAGAATGAACGATAATTGATGAGGTTCTCTCTCTCATGCCCAACTGAATTATGTACCCTTATCCAAAATGGCAGGGACGATCCATGTCCCCACAATGCCGATGTTCTCTTCATAGTGACGGTCGCTGTTTGATGTAATCACAACAACTGTATCCAAATCCGGTATGACATAGATATATTGCCCACCAAAACCTGCTGCAAAATAGGCAGGATAATCCTCAACGGTTGTCACCCACCACTGATACCCGTAGCCTGCGTTCTCAGGTGGGCCACCTTCACTTTGTGACCGGGTTGACTCCTGGACATAATCGAGAGGGATAATCTGCTCACCATCCCAGACACCCTGATTCAAATAGAGGTATCCCAATTTAGCCATATCGCCGGGGATCATCATCAGGCCAAAAGCGCCATTACTGTCCCCCTGATCGTCCTCAGTCCACCACACATTTGAGATTCCCAGGGGACCAAAAAGATGTTCGTTGGCAAATTCCAATGCAGTCATACCGGTCGCTTTGGTCAGTATGGCCGATAAAAGCTGGGTCGATCCATTATCATAGGCAAAACTCTGCCCTGGATCACTTGCCAGGCCTTCTTGTTGCAGCCTGATCTCTTTCGACGGTAAGGCTCCTGTAGCATCCGGGGATGAAAACCCGGCGGTCATGGTCAGCAGGTGCCGGATAGTGACCTCTCTCAGCCGGGAGTCGATCTCCGCCGTATCATATTCGGGAAAAAAGTCGATCATCTTCTGATCGAGACTGGTCAAATATCCTTCCCGGAGAGCGATCCCTATCAGAGCGGAAATGAAACTCTTGGTTGCTGATTGAATAATGCGAGGGCTGTCTGCATTGCTTGGGTCTTGATAATATTGATAAGCCAGATACCCATCTCGCACAACCAGGACGCTTAACACCTGGGGCATATTTTCTTCGATATGTTGTTCGAGTTCTGACAGGCGATCAGCGTCCATTCCAACTTCTTCGGGGGCAGCTTCCTGCCAGCCTTCTGTCGGCCAATAGTCACGTTTAGCTTCCGATCCCCCGCAGCCGCTCAAGAGCAAGACTGCGGCGAAAGGACCATATACCAGGAAAGGTCGTAATTGCTTCACTTTCTACTCACTTGCTTGTGTTTGGGTAGTCGGCAAGGCCACGAATCAAGATTATGCCGGAGTGTGTGTTGATCGACAAATGCCAGGCAATGGGTGCATTCGGAGTTGGGGGCAGACGATGCGCAGCAGCGGCGGATAAAGTGTGATCTGGATTCCCAATCTATGAGGAATACAGTACATTTATCAGAAAGATGCTAAGGTCCTGTATAGCCGTTTCAACAGCCCAATGTAGCCTGATGCAACATAAAATACTAGAGACAAAAGATGAACTCAGATGGTTTGACGCCAAAAGAATGGTTGGCAAAAGGTGACTGGCTGGCTGTAAATGATGTCAATATCTTCACGTTAGCCATAGGTGAGGGCATTCCTGTTTTAGTCCTGCACGCGTTTCCGACGTCCAGCTACGATTTTTCCAGAATAGTACCTCTACTTGACCGTGAATTTCGCTTTATTTTGTTTGATTACCCTGGCTTTGGCTTCTCTAGCAAACCTGTTAATTATTCATATTCTCTAATGAGATATGCAGATATCGCTCAGGCAATAATGGCACATCATACATTGGATAGTGTACACATCCTCGCGCACGATATCGGAGATTCGGTGGCGTTGGAGATGTTACGTCGTGGACAATCCAATGTCGATAGGATGGTTCTTCTCAACGGCAGCGTGTATAGCATTCCCTTTGTAGACATACGCATGCGGGTGATGCAAAAAGCATTGTTAGACCCGGTTGTTGGGTCTCTAATTAGTCGATTGCGTTTGGTGAAACGATGGATGCTTGCCGCGTTTTTCAACCGGATCTTCTTTCAACCTCTCACAAGAGCGGAGATTGATGCGTTCTGGGAACTGGTCAATTTCAACGATGGGGTGAAAAACTTCCATCATCTGATGCACTATATGGTTGAACGCTGGAAGCACCAGTTCGAGTTGCTTGACGCATTGCGCAGCCATCAAACTTCTCTGACGCTTATTTGGGGTCTGGAAGATCCGGTCGCCACACCAGAAGTTGCAGATAAGATTCTCGAATATCGACCGGATGCATTCGATATCAGGCTTCCTGATGTAGGGCACTACCCTCACTGGGAAGTGCCTGATCTCGTAGCACATCAGATTCGGGATGCTCTTGGTTGAGCCTGGGCATCAGGATATCTTCGACATACTTAAGTGGGTATGCATAACGTGAAGCAATTGTATAAGGGTCAACCAGAGGTTGACTGGCAAGATGGACAATTAACTCCTCATCGCTCCATAAAGGATGTTGATTTGTTCTCTCCTCGACCGGGCGCAGCTTTGACTTGAGCCATTTGATCAGCGGGTCAAAATTATACGTGCCGTCTGCGCGGACAGGCTCTTCCAGGTCAAACCCCAGTTTTCGGCAAACTATGAAAAATAGAGCATATCTCGCTACTTTAATTTCATGTCCGAACTGATACCAGGCAAAGGGAGGGCTGTACCGGGCACGCCGCAGTATTGATAGAGTCATCAGGCGGTTAGCGGTGGAGCGATAGTAAAATGGGCGCGTCAGAAAACGCGGATCAAAAATCCACGGTGTGCGGCGCATAGCTAGTCCCATTAATAGCCAGGGGTCATTGGTCCATCCCCGGTGAATATAGACTTGACCTGATGCGATATCTCGAACATCTCCTTGTCGGAGAGCTCTATCCCTGGCAACAATTTTGAAACCACTAAAATACGCTAGTTTGCATGCCGTCTGACGATCTCGTCTGCTCTTTTGTATCAACAGCCTGCTCAGAAAAAGACACCTTTCCTCATCAGTTAATATATAGTATTTCGAATAGCGTTTCAGAAATTTTAGGATCGGGGATGCCGGGATGTTTTTTCCATCAAGCCACTGCGCAAATGTCTGGTGCGGCAACTGCTGCCACAGTGCACTGAATAATGATTGCCCCTTTTCTGACAATAAGCGTATAAGTTCTGCGCTGGAGAAAAGATAGATAAGCACGCATGCAATTGGGCTTTTTATTTGCGAGTTACTCAAGGCAATAAGAACGGAAGAGGTAAGGATCAGATTAAAAAAATCTCCAATTAACCGGAGGGCTTGTACCCACCGGTTACCCCAGAGAATTTGAAATCTATTAAGGAAGATAAGGGACAACGATAATTTAAGCAGGTATGGGGTAATTGTAAACGGCAGACGCAATACAGATAACATCCACGCTGTAGCAAACAGCATGTTACCAATAATATCATCGATCAATTGTGGCTTTAGTGGAGATGGCGATGGAAGTGGTAGAATGATCGAATAATATAACAAGTTTGCAAAACAGATGATAAAGATTGAAACACTTACTACTATCATTGTCAGGACCAATGTCTGAAAGGAACCTACCAATGGCAACTCAAAAATTCAGAACACTCGATGAGTTCTGGCCTTATTATGTGCGCGAACATTCCAACGCCAATACACGACAACTTCATTTCATTGGGAATATAAATTTATTTATCTGGTTATTTATAGCCTTTATTCGGCGAGATTGGAAATTGGTCCTGTTTGCCATTGTTTCATCATACGGCTTTGCCTGGTACGGTCATTTCTTTATCGAAAAGAATCGCCCCGCAACATTCGAATATCCACTTTTAGCCGGTTTATGCAATCTGCTTATGTTTGGGCAGATGCTGCGAGGTGATATGGAAGCCGAGGTAATGAAGTACATCAGCGATAGCAAGGAAACATGAGCCTGTGGGGCCAACTATAGGATCTGCCAAAAATAGCCCAGGCTGTACTCCGTTTTGATTTTCCCCGAATCGCGCCCTACAAAAATTCTGCTACAATGGCTGATAACTTTGTCTTATTCTAATGATACAGTGATACAGGGAGAATTGAGCATGGCAGATCGAACTCGTGTGATGGTCGAACGAGAAAACGAAAAAGGGAAGAAGGTCAGCCGCCGGGCCGCCTGGCTGACCATCGACCGGATAGAAGGAGCCGTCAAGCTGGAGTCTATTGGTGCGCTGTCCAAGAGGTGGACAATGGTCTTCCGGCCTGAAAACGTCGATTCTTTCAAGATCGAGCAGATCTCCGACGTTACCCAACTGGCTGCTATTTATGGCTATCTGATCGCCGCGCTGATGTCCCGGTGGATAAAAATCCCGGTGATCGAATTGGGCCAGTCGATGGCAGAAATGGGCCAGCGGTGGGTGCAAATACGCACCGTTGGTTGGGGAAGTCGGCAGTCCACCCGCACGGTCGCCAAAAATATCGCTTCCCTTCTCCAGGAGCGGGGTTACGGCGGCATGATGCCCGCCGAACTAAACGACGAAGACCTTTGGAAAGCCCCCATCGGTGTTTATCTGGCCGGATGTGCTCTGTCAATTGTGCTGTTGGTGCTATGCGTGCTCGTCCTCAGCGCGATGGGCTACTATTCAAATTGATGCTGCTGCCTGTGTAGTTGGGGGTATTCGTACCCCCTTTTTTATTTCCCCCAGATTCTTATACAAGTCTGATATTTTTCCTAACTCGCTCTTATATAGCCCTCCTATACTGTAGACAAATAAGAAAAACCTTATTGGAAAGCAAGCTATAGGAGGTATCGAATCATGACACTTACTCGTCGTAACCCAACCAATGAAGTGCAAACCCTGCGTGACTTGATGGAGCGTTTCTTTGAAGAAGGTGCCATGTGGGGGTCAATGTCACAGGACGACCATGACACGGTCGCACGCGGTGCCCGCCTGGCGATTGATGCTTACAACACCGACAACGAGATCGTCGTGCTGGCCTCGGTTCCCGGTGTCAACCCGGACGACGTCGAAATTACGATTGAAGGCGGCGACACGCTGACCATCCGGGGCGAGATACCGAAAATGGAGATCGATGACGATTCAAACCACATTTTCAGCGAGCGCTTCCACGGCCCCTTCAGCCGGACACTGCAACTGAATGTCCCGATTGAACTGGATCAGATTGAAGCGAGCTTCGAGAACGGCATCCTGATATTAACACTGCCCAAGGCCGAAGAAGTCAAGCCCAAGGTCATCAAAGTTCAGGCCAAGTAACCCCTACCAACAACCCCTGGCCCTTTATCTAAACAAAAGGTGGACTCGGCGAGAGTCCACCTTTTGCTTTTGGGTACACGATAAGTCGTTATAGGTATCTTACCTTCGGGTCAGCCCCGTTTCGCCCGTGTGCCACCGAAAGCATGGATGGTTCTGGTTCCAGCAATCGCTTCACCTCCGTGAACGACTCCCTTGGGGATGAGATATTCCTCACCTGGCTTCAGGATAATGGCCTGCCCTTTGATGATCAGGGTATAACACCCTGCCACGACAACAAAATATTCATCGTAGTCATGTACATGCTCGGCTGATGTAGCGGTTTCATGATAGGTCCAGAAAGCCATTTGGCTACCGTCTGCCCCATCATATAAGTACCCTTCAATGCCGGGGGTATGTTGCAAAGACGGATCGACGCGGTTGATAGGATTCTTCATAAATGCGGGAAAATCATGCATGATAGCTTCTTTTATCCTTCCAGTATCACAGCCGCACCTGGGGCAAAAGTCATGAACCTTACTTCCTGGCCCAAATGATGATAGTGTACTCTATCTATGGGTTTCTCACATCGCTTAGGGTCCAAGCCGCGAGTAAACTTCGCGGTGGGGTAAGAAAAATCACCTTCCTGGACCTTGCTGCGGAAGTCCACCTTTTGTATTTGAGCAATAATGGTTACAAAAAAGCCGCCCTGATCAACAGGACGGCTTTCAACTTACCGCTTAGATTTCAGGCGCAGCAGCCGAAAAATCAATCGCAGTTGACGTTCTGTCCGTTTGCGTTAGCTTTGCCGCCATGAGAACGCGCGTTACAGATACCCTGCTGACCACTACCACCACCATCCTCGCCGGAGGTGGCCTGAGTCGTATCCTGGCTGGTTCCCATCACCTGGCGCACATGCCCTACTCCCAGCATGGACGGCCTACCATATATCTGGAAAATCTGCCCCATGCCGGTCCCCCCTTCGAATAGTTCGACCAGTTCCTCAACGGTCACGCCGCAGGTTTCATCCGGGGTCTCGGTGCCAGCCTCCTCTGCTTCCGCTGCACAAGCCTGTTCCGATTCGTCAGCAATAGCATACAGCTTGACGAGCACACCAAAACCCAGACCTTCCTCAAAATAGTTTTGAATCTCTGCTTCTAAAGCAGCCTGGGCGTCTTCACCCAAATCGATGTCATCACCGGGATCGGCATCCTGATCTGGATCAGCATCCGGTTCTGTACCGGTGTCTTCGGTCTGGCTGAAGTAGGTCGCTAGGAGTTCAACAATAGGATGGGTATAAGTGCCGGTCGGGAGTGGTTCTTCTTCTGGGAGTTCATCCTGGGCGGAAACCACCCCGGTCAGGGAGAGTGACAGGAGCAGCACTCCAAGAAGTATAATGATTTTAAACTTCTTCATCGTAATGCCTCAATAAAAATACAGATGATCTATTTCTATTATAGTATAATGTAATTACAACCAAAAATGGTACCCTTGTAACGTTACAGATTTGTTAAGTGCTGCGAGGAAAACCCACCATGCGATCTAAATCCCCCCACCGGCTGATACTGCCTCTCCTATTCCTGGCCCTCAGCACCCTGGCCTGTGGCCTGCTGCCCAACCGGGCGGAAGATGAGCCCGACGAAGCCGTAGAAGAAAATACCGGGTCTGAGGAAACACCGGTAAGCGAAACCGCCGTCACCTATCAAGGACTCGGCCTGGATGCATTAGAAGGGTATGCCGCTGCCTTCGAGGTCAGCTTCACCGCTGAAGATGATCCGGCAGCAAGCTGGGACTATACGGTTGACATCCTATCCTCACCGACAGCCCTGCGCCGTGATCTACGGATCGAGGGGGTAGGCCCGGAACAAGACCCAGGCGATATCACGCTGATCCAGATCGGCGAGACTCAGTACATGACCGGTGAAGGTATCGGTGATGCAAGCTGTTTGATCTTCCCTGAAAGCTATGATCTGGAGAATTCATTCCTCACACCGGATGATTTCCTGCCAGACCTGGCGGATATCACCCTCGAACCGGATGGGCCTGAGACGGTCGCCGGTCAGCCGGGGATGGGTTACACCTTTGAGGCGGAATCATTGGGTGACTTCACCGGGGTATCGGGGACACTCGTGCTGGCAGATGAGGGCGGTTACGTGCTGCGTTATGACTTCACCGGCAGCACGACCGACAGCCGCTTTGCGCCGGGTCAGGTGGGCGAGTTAAGCTGGCACTTTGAAATCACGAGCACCAGTCCAGGTGAGGCGCTTTCCGCCCCCGGCGATTGCAGCATCGATTTACCCTTGATGGATGATGCAGCCGAGTTGACCAGCCTGTTTGGGGTTACAACTTACTCCACCCCCAGCAGCAGCGAAGCAGTGCTCGATTTCTACGTGGAAGCCTTACCGGCTGCGGGCTGGAAGCGCTACTCACTGCCTCACACGCAGGATAAGGTCACCCTGCTGGTCTATGCGCAGGGCGGCGAATTTCTGAACGTCCAAATTGAAGCGACAGACAGCGGTTCCGATGTGCAGCTTGTCCTTGAGAGAGGGTCGTGAGTGTGTGAGCCTTATGAAGAAAGCCCTGCCTCCTGATCGAGCACACTGACAAATCGCGTATAGAGTTCTTCGGCTTCCTCCGGCGAATTGTGGATGGCGGTGATCCCAACCCGGCCCAACTCTGCCACCCCGGTGATCAACTGCATGACCACCCCGGTCTGGCTGGCATGATCAAAGTGCAGGCGGTAGCGACTGACAATATCAAACAACTGGGTTGGGGTGAAGACGTGGTAAGCATTGGATTCGACGTGATCACTTGCCACGTAGAACTTCTCATGGCCCTGGGCTGTTTTGAATATGCCTGATTCGGCATCATATTGGCCGTCGGTCAGATATTGTAAGATCAGGTAAGGCGCGGTCGTTCCGCCTTTTCGCAGATTGACCTCTATCGCGTAAGATTCCCAATCGCCGTTTTCCTTGCGCACCACCACAAAGTCGAGGGCAAACCGCCCGACAATACCTTCACATGCGAAGCGCTCACCAATCCTGGCGGCATCCCGCATGATCGTCCAACTGTAAGCCGGGTGAGCGGGGAATATCGCCCCCAGGTAGCTCTGTCCACTGGGGCCACCCAACATCTGGTCGTGGGTAGACAGCATATCCACTTCGCCACGAGGGGTGATGCGCAGTTGGGCGCTGGGGCTGCGAATTTCCTCTCCCTTGATGTACTCTTCGACAACAGCCCCACACGAGATCAACTCGTCTATGTAGCTATCGTAGGTCACGCCGTCCCCTTCAAGCTTCATGGATTGCAGGCGGTTAAACAGCGCGTCTGGTTCTGATGGATCGCCCGGCACAGGCAGATCAGACAGATCGATCACCGCATTACCGAGGCCGCTGACCCCTTCATTCAATTTGAGGATCACCTGCTCGACGGTTGGCCTTTGTGCCCGGATACTGGCTATCGCCTCCTGCACTGCCTCGATGCTGTTGAGGTCTTCATAGCCAAGTGGGTGGTTGATGCTCTCCTCAGCGAACACCCGGCGGCAGCCGCTCTTGGTTCCGAAGGCAAAGTAACGCGGATCGGCAGCATACATTGGAATACCGAGCCTGACAGCCAATTCACGTTCCATATCGGTGGTATTGAAGGGGATCATGTGAGCCCGTTCAAGGTTGGGGATCAAAGAGCGGATATGTTCGATCAGGGCTGGACGTTCCAATAGTTTTTCCGTCAGCGGACGCGGGGAGCCATCCTGCGGCGAAACCAGGATCAAGCGTTTACGGGCATTACTGGCAACCACGCCGGGGATCAGGTCAAGATAATAATCAATGATGTCCGGCTGGATCGGCTGCGAGGTCACATAGATCAGGCAAAGGTTGGGCTGACGCAGCAGAAAAAGCAGGAACAACATCCGTTCTTCGTAGGCTTGCTGGGCAGTGCTTGGGAATTCAATATCGACCGATAATGATGGAATAACAACTGAGGAATTGTGATCTTTGATCGCCCCACCCGGCGACGAGTCACCGATCAATTCCCACATTGGCACCAGCCTTTTTTGTAGCTCATCAAAAGCAATGGTCATCGTCAGTTGTCCTTTTGGCCGGTCAAATAAATGAGCGTCGTTTTAATTGATGATAACAATGATAACTATAAATATATTTTATCAAGTTATCGCCTATTCAGGCCAACTGACTGATGTACTATTTTTATGCCTATGGGTTACTGTAGAGGGTCAATTCTTCAGGCACTCAGGAAAATCCATCTGAGCGATCATCTGATCGACTTCGGCGAAAAATGCCTGTTGGGCCTCAGCATCCGGTGTTCTCATCTTAGCGAATAACATCTGCTCATCGATCTCATCGGAGCCGCCACCTAATGTGATCAGCGACATCAAGGCATAGTACCGCTCGTCAAACCGGTCGCTCTCCACCCCCAGCCGCAAAGCCCTCACCGCCTCAGCACATTGAAAATACCGGAGGGCAATCGCTGCACGAGTCTTTAAGCTCCAATCGGCCTCCGGCTGTAAGCTGTCGATCAGATATTGCAAGGCCGGTGGGAACGGATCGATCCACCAGAGAACGACCGCTACATTGAGCCGGAAATACTTCAAGAAGCCGCCGGTATCCGCCGACAGATGTTCCTTCAGCTTATCAACGGCAGCCTTTGTCCCCAGCCCCCCCAGAGCCAGCACCACGCGATGATCGTGTGAGCCGCGGTTAAGCAAATCGAGAAGTTTAACTTCAAATTGGTGAACCGAATCGCTGTGCTGTTTGATGTCGAAATACAGCGCCAGCTTTGCGGTAGTATCCAGCGGATCACCCAGGCCGGTAAAAAAGGCTTCGACATCATCCGGAATCAGGGGTTCATCCTCAAACAATAACCCGGCAGGGATGCCTGTCAGACTTCCACCCCCATAGATCAGCCCACTGGGGCCTTCGACTTCCTGGTAGCCCATCGCTTCGATGCGTTTATTCTTTGGGGTGCGATCCAGGAAAGACAGGGTTGTACCGGCCATCATCGAGATTCCACGCATGTACTGTGCAGCCTGATCAAAAAACGCCTCGACATCCAGACCCAGCCTTTTAGCGCTGTGGTGAAGCAGGCTCAGGCGAATATTCACCAGGCGAGGATCATCAAGCCGGTCGCTGTTGGTCATCGTCATGGCAACCAGCCCGGACAGCAGCAAGTCGGGGGACTGCTTGCGGACGCTCAACATCGCCATCCGTTCGGCAAATACCTCCAGGGTACCGTTTGTTCCGGCTGTCATGGCGTGGTGAAGCGCCCGGCGTTGATCTGGCGTGGCGTCCATTGCCCAGGAAACAACCTTCTGTATCCGGTCATCGGTGGGGCAGGGTAAGGTCGCCTCGATATAAGAATCGGGGACGGACTCTAATACCTTGATCAACTCGTGCTCATCGGCGAAATTTTGGGATGTCATCAGTACTCCCTTCAATGAGGCTGTCTGGCCTCTACGAACGGCGCGCCCGGATTTCCTGCGGCAGCAATATGCTATACAGGAATGTATTCACCGGCACCGGAACGCCCAATTCGGCCCCCTTGTGAACAATATAGCCAACCTGCGCTTCTAGCTCCGAGGGATAACCGGCCATGATATCTCGCTGCATGGATGAGGTGATGCCGGGTTCGAGCCCATCACAATAGGCGATCGTCGACTCGACGATATCATCATCCAACGCGACTCCCTGGGCTTTGGCGACGGCCTTGATCTCTCTCATGGAGGCCGCGAAGGTCTGGCGGGTTGGCTCACAGGCCATCATTTCGCCTATCGGGACTCGCGTCGCCGCACCCATCGCACTGAACGACGCGATGAACAAGAACTTCGTCCAGCGGGCTTTGTTGATGTTATCCGTTACTTCGACCTGTGCCCCTGACCGGGCCAGGACATCACCGATCTTTTGTGCCCGCCCTGAGATAGTACCGTCTAATTCGCCCAGAATGATCTGGCGGATCTGGCTGCTGTGCTCGATCAGACCGGGGGCAGCAATCAGGCTGACGATACGCGTCGTCCCGCCCAGCACCGGCTCCGCCAATTCCAGGATTTCGGTCAGGCGCTCAGATGAACTGACGCCGTTTTGAAGCGGCAGGATGACGGTGTCCGGGCCGATCAGCGGGTGGATGGTTTGTGCTGCCTGCTCAAGCTGGTGAGTCTTGGTAGCGAACAGGATCAGGTCAACCGAACCGACCGTGCCGGGATCGTCTGTCGCTTTGGCAGGTTGGATGTGGAAATCGCCGTGAACGCTTTTCACCCGCAGGCCGTTTTCCTGAATGGCCTTCAGATGCTCACCCCTGGCGATAAAGGTGACATCCTCACCTGCTTTAGCTAACAGGCCCCCAAAATATCCGCCTACCCCGCCGGTCCCCATGATTGCGATACGCACGTTGTTCTCTCCGTTGTTGCTTGATTGAGGGTGGTGTTCTCCCTTACATCTATTTTCAAAAATAACCGTTGTAGGGGCGATGCAAACCTTCGGTTGGTTCCAGTCGCCCCTACAGGCAAGATAGATATTTAAATTCTACTCAAAAGGCGGTTAATCCTCATCGACCCGCGTGGCGGCTTCCAGCATCTCCTGGATGGCTGCCGCCATCTCCGCCGGGTTGGGATGCAGTCCATCGGCCAACAGCGCATTTTGATAGAGCAGGTTCACGCTGTTTGCCAGGGCCGCATCATCCTGGCCGCGTTCCAACCGGGCCGTCAGGTTGCGGATGATCGGGTGGCGCGGGTTGATCTCCAATATGCGGGCGACGGCCTGATAATCGCGTTCGAGCATCTGGTAGACGCGCTCGGTATGCCGATCCAGTCCGCCCTCCGGTGTGACCAACCGGGCCGGGCTGCCCGACGACAGCACCTTGCTGACCCGCACCGATTCGACCTGATCACCCAGGTAGTCCTTCATGTAGTTGAGCAGGTCGTCCAGTTCACCTTGCGGCACCGGTTCGGATTCGTCTACCTCCGGTGCTTCTCCGACCCCGTCCAGGTTGAGATCAGCCTGATCGACTCCGACCAGTTCGTGCCCCTCGTAATCGTGCAGGGCGGTCATCAGGAAGCCGTCAACCGGCTCGGTCAGGTAGAGCACCTCGATATCACGGGAGCGGAAGGCGTCAAGGTGCGGGCTGCGTGAAGCAGCGGCCACGTCATTGGCGCTGATGGTGTAAATCTGCGCCTGCCCTTCGGCCATGTTTGCGACATAATCGGCCAGCGATACCAGTTCGTTTTCGCTCTTGCTGGAATAAAAACGCAGCAAGGGCAGCAGCCGGTCACGGTCACCAAACTCGGTGATCACGCCCTGCTTGAGCAGCGCACTCCAGGCCGACCAGATCGCCGCGTACTGTTCCGGGTCATCTTCAGCCACCCGGCCCAATTCGGCCAGCACCCGGCGGGTGATCACCTGCTTGAGCTTGTTAATCATGGGGTTGGCCTGGATCGTCTCGCGGCTGACGTTGAGAGGCAGGTCCTCGCTATCAACCACACCCTGGACAAACCACAGGTATTCGGGCAGCAGGGCGGTGGTGTATTCCTGGATCAGCACCTTGCGGGCATAGAGCTTCAGGCCGGGTTCTTTGCGGAGGCTGAACATATTCCGCTCGGAAGTGGCCGGGATATACAGCAGCGCGTAGAACTGGAACGGCGCGTCACTCTGAACGTGGATGCGCAGGGCAGGCGGCTCGAAATCGAGAGTCAGGTTGCGGTAGAAATTGTCGTATTCCTCGTCTTCGACCTCGCTCGATGAGCGCCGCCAGATCGCCACCCGCTGGTTGACCGGCTCGAACGGGGCGGGTTCTTCGCCCTCTTCGGGTTCTTCCGGCTCCCCAACATAAATCGGGAAGGTGACGAAATCAGAGTGCCGCTTAATGATGTCTTTGAGCTTCCACTCTGAGGCGAATTCCTGGGCATCTTCCCGCAGGAAGATCAGCACCTCCGTGCCGCGATCTACCTTATCTGCCGCGACGATCTCGTAGCCTTCCTCGCCGGTCGAAATCCAGGTAGCGGCTTCCGCATCAGGCAGATAGGATCGCGAGGTGACTTCGACCCGTTCTGCGACCATAAAGACGCTGTAGAAGCCAACCCCAAACTGCCCGATCAGGTCGTCGGCAAAACTCGAATCGCCCTCGACCTGGGCCAGGAAGTCCCGCGCCCCGCTCCGGGCGATCACCCCCAGCGCATCGACCATTTCCTCTGCCGTCATGCCGATCCCGGTATCGGTGATGCGGATGGTGTGGTTTTCCTCATCGACCGTCAGGTGGATCAGCAGCTCGGCGTCAGGGTCGAGTACGTCCGGGTTGGTCAGCATCTCGAACTTGACCCGGTTCAGGGCGTCCGAGGCATTGGAGATCAATTCCCGCAGGAAGATCTCCCGGTCCTGATACAGTGAGTGGATCAGGATGTTGAGTAGTTGTTTAATCTCTGCTTGAAATGCTTGTGCCATAGTGCTTCCCTCCAACCATCAACAATACCACAGATGTGTTAGAAGCACGTAAAAAAATCGAGCTGTTCTAATCAAATAAATTCACTATTGCTTCGGGTACATACTCCTTATAGCGCTGCCTGCCGGTTTGTTCAGTCAGAATGCCCAACTCAACCAGAGTCGAGATCGCTTTACGGGCGGTTGGAGCGGTAACATTCAGCCGCTGAATGACCAGGTTAGTCGTAATGGTCTGGTGTTCAAAGAGTACATCCACCAGACTGTGCACCGTTTCAGGCACATTAGCCTCATCCAGAATCTGGATATAGGTCTTATAGAGTTTGACAAGTTCCTGTGCTAGCCAGGCGGTTTGGTTAGACTGCTCGGTAATGCCACGTGCAAAGAAGGATACCCATTCGCTCCATACCCCGGTCTGACTCACCCTCAACATAGCATCATAATAGGCCATCCGATTCTTGAGCAGATAGCCACTCAAATAGAGAAAGGGCTGCCGCAGTACGTCACGGCTGTAAAAGAACAACGTGATAAGCAACCGCCCAAGTCGGCCATTCCCATCCATAAACGGATGGATCGTCTCAAACTGGTAATGCAGCAAGGCGGCTTGAACCGTGACCGGCAATTGCTGCCGTGCATTGGCATACTCTGCCCAGTCCTGGATCAGATCAGGTATATCTTGAGCAGGAGGTGGAATAAAACGCGCATCAGCGATTCTGGACGATGCGCCGATGATGACCGGTTTGTCGCGTAGGCGGCCATGAGGCCCTTCAGATCGCCCCCTGGGTAATCCTGACAGCAGAATTTCATGCAGCCGACAGAGATATCTTGTTGAAATCGGAAGTGTATCAAGCAACCCTTGACCGGCTTTTAAGGCATCAATGTAATTGGTGACTTCCCGGTAATCAATTTCGGCCCCTTTAGCCGGGCCAAGGACTTCATAACGCTGGGCTTCCAGATCGGTGATCTGTGTGCCCTCAATCTGTGTGCTGGCAACAGCTTCCCGTCGATAGATGATCTGCATCATCAGCAGATTTTGATTGTCAAACAAGCGGGGTAAGATAGCCAATGTACCATCCAGCCGCCCCAAAGCCTGTTCTGCCTGCGATGTCCAATACATTGCTGTATCATCCAGTTGTAAAGGGCTTAGAGATCGTGGCAGAGAATATGGGACATAGGCCCGGTAGGATTCACCGGTTCGCAAGCTCTTTTGCTCAACCAGATAGCCGGTTGGACTATTAAGAAAAGCAGAGTCGTCCATCATTTTCCTTAAACAGTGCAAGAACACATTTAATGAAAGTATTATTGATTTTACTTTCATTAGATTAAAACAACAAGCTACTGCCCCTGCCAAGATCAAACAATTGGATGCAAAGTTCGGTTCTGTACTACACTGTTGATAGAGTTTGTTGTGAGGTGATTGTGGTAGTTCCATCGGAAGACCCGGCAGCGATACGAGGGATCACCGGAGCAGAGATTCTTGCTTCCGGTCTGGTGGGATTATGGGCAGATCGAGATGACATTCAGGACAGTGTCTCTTTTGCCGAGGAGCTTCGACGCAAAGCAGAACGTCCTTAAGATTGCTCCGGGTCTGATTGATCAGACCTATCATTTGTAGCAGCAAAATTTATTCTGCTGTGGGCCGGAAAATACCCAAATCGTCTTTGAAAATTTACATGTAAACGGAATAGAACAAGGGGCAGCCAACTTAACTGCCCCTGTTTCAATATTGACGACGATGGACTGGCAATCAGTCTTGCTGTGATTTCCGCCATGCCTCGACCGCCGCCTGGGACTGCGGCGTGTTAATGTTTTCGAGGGCCTTGACGAAATCGTTGTTGGCCTCGCTCAGATCGATATCGGCGCACCGGGCAATCGACTCGTCGTTCATAGCCTGGATCAGGGCAGGGACGGCGCGTTCATCCTTAATTTCACCCAGCGCCCTGGCAACAAATAACCGGGTGCGGCAGTCTTCTTCCGGATCGATCAACATCTTGATCAAGGCCGGGACAGCCCGTTCATCGCCAATCTTGCCGAGCAGCAAGGCGACATCACCCCTGGCTAACTGGTGGACTTCCGGCAAAACATCCAGCAGGGTCGGCACCCAGGTTGAGTCGTAGATTTCACGGATGCGTGAGGCAGCTTCCAGCCAGGCCAGTGGACAAGGGCCTTTCATAACTTCAATCGGGGCGCTGGCATCGTCGATTTTAAGCAGCACGAGGGCGGCCTCACGGCGGACACACCAGTTCTGATCTTTGTCATGCATGGCTTTGAGCAAAGCGGATACCACATCTCCACCGCCGGAGATGAGTTGTTGGGCCGCCTGCTCCCTGGTTCCCGGATCGCCCAGGGCATCGATCAGATCATCGACCGGCAAGTCCTGGGGATCGGATAGTAAGAGTGGTATATCTGGGTCATTCACCATAAACTTTGCGCTCCATCATTTATAGAAAACGATTCGGGAAACAGATAAATATTTTTGAAAATTATCTGTTTCCTTTCAAAGGACAGACAATGCATATACTCTGGGTAACCCCATAATACACGATTTGGGTCAACGGGAGCGGATTTTTAATACAATTGTGATATTCTCGCAACCTGACTATGGAGCTATATTTTGAGAGGGTAATACAAGAGCACGAGCAAATTGATCAAAAACAGGCCGCCGCGGATCAATCGCGGGCAGACCGGTTCCATTTACAGGGATAAGAATAGGCTATCGTTTCAAAGCCAAACTTCTCCAAAATGGGGCGGCTCATAGGGCTGGCATCGACGGTAAGATAGCCCACCTGGCGGGTTTTGGCTTCCTGCACCCGGACTGCCAGGAGAGCGGTATATAATCCCCGCTTGCGAAAATCATCTACCGTTGATCCGCCCCACAGGCTGGCAAACCGGCTGCGTTCCGGGAAGAATGTCCAGGCAGCGCTGACCGGTTGTCCATCGATATATGCCACATAGATGCTCATCTGTTTGGGGTAATTGCTGAGAGCTTCTCTCAGGTAGCGATCCAGCCAGGGAAAGTCTTCGTTCCAAACCTGTTGTTCTACGGTCAGGACATCCGACACTTTGTCTAGAGTCGTGATCCGCTGCACCTGATGGGAAACTGGCTGCCATAGGATATCCGGGGCTGCTTCGAGGTCAAGCACCATGATTGCTTCAGCCTCTTCGATTTCAAAGCCATATGCTTTTAATCTTTCTTTCAGGTCGGGCGGCTGATCATAGTCGTAGACTTTCCACTCGAAGACCTGCCCAATGCTTTCGAAGTAGCTCACCTGCTCACGGATAGCGGCGTCGACATTGGTTTCATTGAGCTGGCTGTAAATAAGCGTCCCTCCCCCAAAGCCGGTGGTATCGACATATCGCACCACGTTCGGGGTGACTTCTCGCCGCATGTTGGGATATTCAACATCTCTTCTCTGATCCTGGTCATAGAGGGTTATGATTTGTGACTTATCCATGACGGATTACGCTCCTCAACTACCCTTATCGTGAGGGCTCATCCTCACTGGCGGACAGGATGAGTTTAGACTGCGGCAGATAATAGATATGATAGGCTTCACCATCCCTGAACCCGGCAAAGATCCGCCGACTGGCCCATAACTGCTGCTGTTGGCATTCAACCCAATATGAATATCTCTGGGCGGTTAATTGGATAGGCCCAGCCAATAACAGCGCCCGATTTTCGTCAATGTCTCGCTTCAGGCGGATCAGATAGACGATCACCACACCGCCAAACAGCGCGGTAATGATGGCTAAGGCGAGCAGGATTACAATCAGAAGCCCTACTGTGCCTGAGGGCAAAATGAAATACAACACGATCCCAACCAGCCAGGAGAGGATCAGGCCAAAAACAAATGACCCGATATCGTTGAAAAGCACCCGCCGATAGAGTCGCTTCCGCTGCCGTGGTGATAAATGCCCGGCCTGATTAGCCGCCAGATCCGCTTCGGTGAAATCCAAAATCTGCATCAGATTGCTCATGAATTGACAACTCCGGGAGGGTGAGAGGTTCCTGTGTAGCGGATCACCATTTCCTGAATAACTTGCCTTTCTTCGCCAACCGGATGCTGGTCGGCAGCGACAACAGGATAAAGAGTCCCATCAAGTAGCCGAGGTCATATTCCGGCCCAACGTTGTTAACCTCGTACATGCGGATATTCTCGTTCAGAAAGCTGATGATCAGCGTGACGGGTGTCAGCAAACCATGCCACAATCCGGCAGCAAAACCCGCCGGGTCACCGGTTGTAAATCGTGATGTTGGCCCGGCCACGCAGCCGGTCAACACAATCAGGCAGATAAGAACGATAAACAGGCTTTTACGGCTCAACAACAATCCCCTCCTCCAACCCTCAAGGTGTGCACCAACACACCCCTAAAGCCCCAGGCCCGGTATGGACACCGATGGCCGGGCCGATCTCGCTCAATAGAATCACATCGGGGGAGAGGGTCGCCCGGAGCTGTTCGGCCAGGTAGCGAGCATCAGCTTCGCAAACAGCGTGCATCACCCCAACCTGTAAATTTTGCCTGCCCCGGCCATGCGTCAGGGCCAGGTCACGCAGGGCAGCGATAGCCCCCTCGCGGCTGGTAGCACGGGAATGAGATTCCACCGCCCCTTTGTTGATGTTCAAGATCGGCTTCTGATCCAGCAGTGTGCCCATCAGCCGGGCAGCCCGCCCGATCCGGCCCCCTTCAGCCAGGTACTTCAAGGTATTCGTCGTGAAGTAAATGTGCATGGTGTCACGCATCTTCCCGATGCGCTCCAGGATCTCGAACTCGTTTCGGCCAGACTGTACCATCTGCGCAGCTTCCCGCACGATCAGGCCCTGCCCCAATGTCAGTGAGAGGGTATCAATCACGCGGATATCGGCCTCCGGCATCTGCCTGGCGGCCTGCCGTGCCGATTCGACCGTCCCGCTCAGGGCGGAAGAAACATGCAAAGACAGGATCGTGCAGCCCGGCGAATCGGACAGCAGGGTCTGGTAAAGCATGGAAAAATCGTTGACCGATGGCTGGCTGGTCGTTGGCAAATCTGATGACTGTTCAAGCCGGTGGTAAAACTCGGCCTGGGTAAGGTCCAAACCATCCCGCAGGGTTTCATCGCCAAAGGTAACATAAGCCGGAATTACGGCAATGCCCAACCGATCTGCTTCCACCTGGGGGAGGTTGGCAAGTGAATCGGTCACAACCCGGATCATCTGCAGGCTCCCTGTAAAGTCTTCTGGAACAATTCATCTCCAGTGTAGCACAGAACGCGAATGTGGTCATAGGGAGTGAGGTCAAATGCAAGCAGCGAGTTTTAAATCTCCCCGGACTCGAATAGAATACAGGTGACATGATCAACCATTAGCCATCAGGGAGCAAAACCCATGACCGATGAGCAGGCCATTCAGCAATTAGAATCCGCCTTAACCGATCTGACGGACGGCGATCAAACCGCCATTGAACGACTGCCGGACATCTCCGTTGGTGACATCACCGGCTCGACGGCGGTCGCTATCGGCAGCAATATCCGGATCGCCGTCAAGCAGGCCGGGCTGCCAATCTCGGTGATTAACCGGCTGGTTGACCTGGCCGACGCGCTCGACCGTCAGGCACAGGATTCTTTTCGGGGTGCGGGACATATCCGGGTGTTTCTATCCTCACCCGGTGACGTATCCGACGAGCGCCGGTTAGCAATGAAGGCGATCCGCAGGCTGCAAAACGACCCGATCTATAAGGAGCGGGTGACTCTCGAAGTCGTCGCCTGGGATAAACCGGATGACAGCACCCCGATGCTGGCCTCGATGACGCCGCAGGAGGCGATCAATCAGGGGTTGGCCCGCCCGTCAGAGTGTGACATCGTGGTGGTGATCCTGTGGTCACGGATGGGCACACCGCTCCCGGTGGATACCTATCAGAAAACGGACGGGAGCCAGTATCTATCCGGCACCGAATGGGAATTTGAGGATGCGAGGGCCGCCGCACAAGAAACCGGTAAACCCCTGGTGATCGTTTACCGGCGCACCGAGGAGATGCTGCTCAATCCACGCGAGGCTGATTTTGAGGCCAGGCTCGATCAACTGCGGCGGGTCGATGCTTTCTTTGAGGCGTTCGCCAATCCAGACGGGTCGATCCGGCAGGGGTGTAATTTCTATCAAACACCCTCGGAATTTGAAGACCTGTTTGAACTACACCTGCGTAAACTGGTGGCACGGTTGATTGAAGAGGGACAATCAACCAGGAAACCTGCCCAGCCGATCATCACAGCAGAAGAAGATCGCATTGACTGGCCTGCTGACCGGTCTCCCTTCCCCGGCTTGCGGGCATTCGGGCCGGAGGATGCCCCAATTTTCTTCGGGCGGGGCGGGGAAACCGACGCACTGGTCAGCCGCCTATCCGATCCGGGCTGCCGGTTTTTGGCGGTAGTCGGGGCATCAGGGTCGGGTAAATCGTCGCTGGTCGGAGCCGGGTTGATCCCCCGGCTGGCCGATGGCGCGATCCCCGGCAGTGCTGATTGGCCGGTGCTCCGCCTGACACCGGATGGGCAGAGCACGAGCAATCCCTTTGATGCGCTGGCAGCCTCGTTGATCGACGATCCTTTGCAAGTCGAAGATCGCGACCTGGCCGACCTGCTGCGGCACGATCCGGCAGCTTTCCGTTATGTCTGCCAGGATGCGCTGATCCATTATCCCGACTGGGCGCAGGTGGTGGTATTCGTCGATCAATTCGAGGAGCTGTTCACGCGGGTGCACGATGTTGATCGGCGCGAATCGTTTGTCTCGACCCTGGTCGAAGCCGCCCAATCTGACCGGGTCAAGATCGTCGCGACGCTGCGGGCCGACTTCTTCCATCGCTGCGCCGAACTCCCCGCCCTGTCGAAGCTGCTCAAGGTGGCCCGAAACGGAACCTTCCCGCTCAGTGCCCCCGAAGCACTCGACCTGCACACCATGATCACCGAACCGGCTAAGGTCGCCGGGCTGCGCTTCGAGCCGGGATTAGCCCGGCAAATCCTGGCGGATACCGGCGACGAACCGGGCGCATTAGCATTGATGGCCTACGCACTGGAACAATTATGGCTGGCCCGCACCATCGACGGGGAATTGACTCAAGAAGCCTATGACGGTTTCGGCGGGGTACAGGGAGCAATCGGGGCACAGGCGCAGGCAGCGTTTGAGCAGTTAGATGCTGAGGCGCAGGCCGCACTGCCGGAGGTATTTCACGAGTTGATCGAGGTGGATGAACGCGGCACGGCGACCCGTAAACGCGCCAGCTTTGACTCGGCAGCCAGGGATGAGATCTCGGCGCGGTTGATCGCCGCCCTGACAGATGCCCGGCTGCTGGTACAGTCACATGGTGCGGGGGATTCGCCGGTCGTTGAGGTAGCGCACGAGGCCCTGTTCCGAAGCTGGCCCCGGTTAGCGGATTGGATCGCTGCCGCCCAGGACGATCTGATCCTGCTGCGACAGGTCCGGCAGGCAGTTCAGGTCTGGGTGGATCACGATCAGGACGAGGCTTATCTGTGGCCTGAGGAACGGCTCCAACCGGTATACGCCATGCTGAATCGCTTACAACCGGCCCTGACTCCCCTGGAACGAAACTTCACCAGCCCGGAGTTTGAACGTCTGCTCGATGAACTGGAGCAGCCAGAAGCCGATGCATTCCGGCGGGCAGTGATCGGTGACCGGCTGAACGCCATCGGCGATCCGCGTCCCGGTGTTGGTGTTTATCCCGACGGCCTCCCGGATATCGCATGGCTTCCGGTCGAAGGGGGCGAGATCATATTAGAGGATGTAGATGGCACGTTTGTGTTTGAGCCGTTCTACATCTCGCAGTACCCGGTGACCTACCGGCAGTTCAGTGCTTTTGTCGAGGCAAAAGACGGTTACTACAACCCGGCCTGGTGGAAAGGGTTGGCAAAACACCCGGCCAATCCCGGAAACCCGAAGTTCATGTTTGACAACCACCCCGGCACCAGGGTCAATTGGTTTGATGCGGTGGCCTTCTGCCGATGGTTGACGGCAAATGTTCGCGATGGTGATGGTGGGGCGAGGCAAACCAAAGGTTTGGATATCTCGCCCCTACCAAACGGGATCAACCTGGGCAAAGATTGGGACATCCGCCTGCCTACCGAATGGGAATGGCAGTTCGCGGCGACCGGCGGTGATCTATCACGGGCATATCCCTGGGGGCCTGATTTTGGGGATGGCCCTGCTAATACCACTGCTGCCAACCTGGGCCGGACAACGGCGGTCGGGATGTTCCCGGCGGGGGCATCACCGTTTGGGGTGATGGATATGTGCGGCAATATCTGGGAATGGTGCCTCAACGAAATCGACACCCCACAGAATACCGGCCTGGCCGGTGAAGCACGGCGCGTGCTGCGCGGCGGATCATGGAACACCTCGCCGCGTGTCAAATGTCGGATGACCTACCGGGCCAGAAATGATCCGAGCTATCGCAGTGATTATATGGGCTTCCGGGTGGTATTGGCCCGCAAGGAGTAACAGTTGTGGGTATAGACAATCCGCTAATCAGGGTTGTTGACATCCAGGTTAGCGGATTGTGAGATCAACCGGCTTCTTTGCAGGACAGCTTCCTGTAACTCGCGTGGTTCTAATATTCTGGCGTTCACGCCGAGGCCAAAAACAAACATCACCGCAACCTCAAGGGACTCGACCTCGAAACGTGCGGTAAACCAGTCTTCACTTGCTGTCTCAATCAGCTCGTATGAACCTGGTGTGTACCACTTCACAAAGTTCATCATGTTATTGGCTACCTTCAACGTGAACGTAAAAAGCGATCGGTGGGTGATGAATTCAGCCACACTGGCCTGCCAGTAGGTCGCCAGATCAAAAGTGGGATCGCGAGAGAAATAGTCCTCCAAAATGGATACACGTTTTATTCGCGAAACACGATAGCTTCGATATCCATCACCATGAGCGGCAACCAGGTACCAGACACCGGCCTTTGCGATCATTCCGTAGGGCTCTACGACGCGTTGAATCACATCTCCATTATGTTTCTGATAGACGATCTCAATCAGGCGATCCTCATACACAGCTTGCTGTAACTCTTTCAGGGGTGTGGGGCGATAGTCGCCACGCCACCACCAGATGGGATCAATGTATATGCGGTTCTGAATATGTCTGGCGGTTTGCTCATGCAGCGAGGGCAGCGCTGTTAACAGCTTGAGCAGCGATCTTTCCGCTGCCTGCTCAAGGCCAATATCCGCCAGCAGCGCCGCGTTATTAGAAAGAATCAGTGCTTGAACTTCGGGTTCCTTCAGGCCATTAAGTTTCACACGGTAATTCTCATCGAGAGCGATACCGCCTCCATGCCCGCCCTCCGCATAAATCGGTATGCCTGCAAAAGAGAGGGCATCAATATCGCGCAAGATTGTCCGGCGTGATACCTCCAATTCCTCCGCCAGGTCTTGAGCTGTCATTTTGCCGCGTGCTTCCAGCAGCAGCATGAGGCTCAGCAGTCGATCTGCACGCATATTCATTCCCTCCTTTCTTTTTTTGAGTGACAATACGTGTCACCCAAGTTGTTCTATCATAGAGTTAACGATAAGACAAACTTACAAAGGAATCCATTATGCCAATTATAGACATGAATGAAGGTCAACTTTACTATGAAATCGCGGGGGAGGGCCCAACGGTGATTCTGGGTCACGCCGGTTTTCTCGACAGCCGGATGTGGGATGACCAGTGGAACACGTTTGCGCAGGGCTACCGCGTTATTCGATATGATATGCAAGGTTATGGGCAGTCGAGTCCGGCCAGCGGCCCCGTATCACGAAGGCGTGAATTATTAACTTTGTTAGAGCAGCTTGGAGTCGAGCGCGCACATTTTGTGGGCAGTTCGCTGAGCGGAGCGGTGTTTATTGATTTTGCACTCGAACACCCGGAGATGGTCGACTCGCTGGTGACGGTTAATGCTGCACCAAATGGCTTTGAGATGCAGGGAGAACCGCCGCGCTATCTGATGGAAATGTTTGAAACCTGGCAAGGAGATGATCTGGATCGGGTTTCGGAGCTTCAGCTCCGCATCTGGATTGATGGTATTCACCGTGAACCCAACGAGGTCAACAGTAAGCTGCGTCAACGGGCCGCGGAAATGAATCGAATTCCTGTCCAGAACCGGACCATGATGGTGGCGGACTATCAGCCGCTAGAGCCCCTCGATCCCCCGGCGGTATCTCGTCTGGGCGAAATCAGCTGCCCGGCGCTGATTATCGACAGCACACTCGACCATCCGGAAAACCAACGGGCGGCAGCGGTCATGGTGGACGGTCTTCAGAATGCGCAGCATGCGACCATCCAGAATGCCGCACATATACCAAATATGGAACAACCGAGGGAGTTTAATCGGATTGTCTTGAACTTTTTGTCTGATCTGGCATAACCGTATCACAGATCGGTATTAGCTGGGACTGAGTCGCAAGAAGCATGAGTTATACATGGTGAGCAACTCATGCTTCTTGCCCAGGTTATTCTCCCAGGCCGCGGATCAGCGACCGCGCATATTGGACCGCCTGATCCAGGTTCTCAACCTGGATCGCCTTCACCTTGCCATACTGGGTCTGGTAAAGGCTTTCGGCGGCCAGTCCAACGATCTCATCATCACCGACCAGCAGATTGCGGCGGACGCGGGGGTCGGTAAAGGTACCGGGCATTCCCTGCGTCTCGAACTGCAATTCTGTTAGCAGATGTTGGAATTCCATTTCTACGGCGCTGTAATCGGTGATGAGGTAGATATCCCCGCCGATCTCATCCATCGCGGCGGCTAAGTCGTGTTGAGCCTCGGTAGTTTCAACCTCAAAATTATAACCTGCACCCAGCGTAAAAATAACAATCGGTTCACCGGCCAAACGTTCGACAGTATAGTTCAATTTTTACCTCCGTTATGCCCTTCCCAAAGACCGTTATCATAATAGCATGACAGGAGATACATGCAAAATCTGCTTAACAAGAACGGGAATCTGCCGTACAATGTAACCGAATCAACTCTTCTCAACTGGGAGCAAAAAATATGGCGCCGAGCGATCAAAACAAGCCGGGTGTAAATCGCTGGACTCTCTTCCTGATCATTGGATTGGCCGTGGTGAGCATCACATTGGCGATCCTCCTGACGAGAGCCACGATGGAGGCCAATCTCAATAATGAAGTGGCGTCAACTTCGCCAGCATTGACCGGGGCCAGCGAAGCAGAGCAGGCCGTCAACGTAGCCCGTTCAAGAGAACTGGCAGCCACTGCCAATTTGTTACTCCTGCAAGATGGCGACCCGATTGAAATGTTAAAGTTGGCTGTAAAAGCCTACCAATTTGCGCCAACCCCGGAAGCTGAACAACTTCTGTTCACCGCATCGACCATGCCGCTGCCCATCAGAGTGCTGGCCGATGATGCTGGGGATGCAAACTTTAGCCCAGACGGGACGAAGGTGGTCACTGTTGGCGGCGAAAAAACCAATGTCGTGCAAATCTGGGATGTGATGACCGGCAAGATACTGGCGCAGTTAGAAGGCCACCAGGATCGCGTCTATCAGGCCGATTTCAGCCCGGACGGCAGGCTGCTGTTAACGGCCAGTTGGGATGATACGGTGCGGGTGTGGGATGTGGAAAGCGGTGATGAGCTGTACCAACTGGTGGGGATGCGTAAAGCAGCGTTCAGCCCAGATGGGGATAGAGTTGTCACAGGCGGTATTTCAGGAACGATTCAAGTATGGGACCTGGCGACCGGGGATGACATTATACGAAACGAGATAGACGACGAACGGATTCGCTCTGTCCTATTCAGCCCTGACGGAACAAAGATAATTTCGTCAGACTCCGAAGGCAGGATTCAAGTCTGGGACGCTGAAACCGGGGCGGAGATATTCCAGCTACCGGATATCAAAGCCTTAGCTATCCAGTTCAGCCCGGATGGCAAGCAGCTGCTCACAAAATGCCACCCTAACAAAATATGGGTGTGGGATGCCGAAACCGGTGAAGCGTTGTTCCAATTCGAGGAGCCTGATGACCATTTTGTTACTATGGCCACTTACAATCCCACCGGGGCTCGAATATTGACGGCTGGTGAGGACGGGACGGTACGCATCTGGAATGCCGAGACCGGCGAAGATATTCTTCATCTAAATGCCTTTGATGTAAATGACCCATATGATCAGTTTTATGATGCTGCTTACAGCCCGGATGGACGGCTTATCATTACGGCTGCGGGTGGAGGAGCTTGCGTTTGGAATTCGATTACGGGCAGGGAACTGTTTCGATTGAATGGGCAGCAGGGAACTGTCACAAGCGCCTCCTTTAGCCCGGATGGAAAATGGATCACCACATCCAGCCGAATAGATGGTACGACCCGGCTGTGGGATGTAGCCGCTCTCATTGAACCGGTTGTCCAGGAAGGGTACGAAGGTACGTCCAAGCATGTGGTCTGGTCACCGGATAGCACCCGAATAGTCATCAACGCACATGGCATTATCCAACAGGTGTGGGATGTGAACACCGGGGAGGAACTGGTTCAGTTGGTGGGGCATACACACTGGGTTGATGATATTCAATTCAGCCCGGACGGAACGCGGATTGCCTCCGTGAGTGATGACGCGCTGCGGATGTGGGATGCGGAGACCGGTGAGCAGTTGTTCCAGATCGAAGGCCCTTTATATCCGACTTCTTACCATTTTTACCATTATGTAGCCTTCAGCCCGGACGGAGAACAGTTTGTCACCGATGGTAAAGACAATGTGACACTGGTGTGTGACGCGGAAACCGGAGAAGTACTGCTCCGGCTGAAAAGCAATGAAAGATGGACTCGCTCGGCGGCCTATAACGCTGATGGGACAAAAATTGTCACGGCGGGCGATGGGACGGCGCGAGTATGGGACGCACAGACTGGCAAGGAGCTGCTCCGGCTGAAAAGCAATGATTGCTGGATAGATTTAGCCCGCTTCAGCCCGGATGGGACGAAGATCTTCACTATTGGGAATGGTCCAGTCCTGTTGGTGGCGTGGGATGCTGAAACCGGCAAGCAGATCTCTCAGCTTAATGACTATGAAAAGGCATTTTTCAACTCATATCTCAGCCCGGATGGTTCACGAATCGTCAGTAGCAAACATGGCACCACCGCTCGGATATGGGATATTGAAACCGGTGAGGAACTGGTCGTGTTGGAAAGGCACACAGGCTGGACCCAAACCGGTGGATTCAACCCGGATGGTACATGGGTGCTCACTTTTGGCGGGGATAATTCCACGCAGATCTGGGATGCAGAGACTGGCCTGGAACTGGCGGTACTGGTGGGACGTCAAGCCTGGGTCAAAAATGCCAAATTCAGCCCGGATGGCAAACGGGTGGTGGCCATCGATGATGATAACATCGTGCAAATATGGATTGTTGATCCGGAGGAACTACTTGCTCGGGTGCTCGCACGGTTGGATCAACTGGGAGTATCGCTGGAAGACTGAGCTCAACCAATCCCCACGCGGATCATGGCATCTTGAAGGGTTTCGGCGCGATTATGCCAGGTGTGCAGGACAGCGTCCTTACCCGCCTGCTCACCCAGGCGCGTCCGCAGGGCGTTATCCTCAATCACAGTGGTCAGGGCAGCGGCCATCGAATCGATGTTTTCCTTCTCGAACAGGTAAGCGTTCTGGCCGTGCGTGACAATCTCGGTGATCGTCGGCTGGTCGGGGGCCATCACGGCCTTGCCAAGCGCCATGTACTCGTAGACCTTCATCGGGTTGCCGTACTCGTTGGTAGCTGGCATGATGGCGATATCCCCGGCGGCAACATAAGAGGCGACATCCTCGTAGACGGCTCGACCGGCAAAGGTGACCCGATCCATCACGTTAAGCTTTTCGGCCATCGCCCTGGCGGCGGGAGTTTCGCGGCCCTCGCCGACCAATAAGAGGTGGGCGGGGCGGGCGGTCTGCATCCGGGCGAAAGCCTCGATCAGCAGATCGACGCGGTGGTAGGGCTGGAACGACCCGACAAAGACGATCACGACCGTATCGCCCTTCAAGCCGAAGGCGGCGCGGCGCGGACTGCCATCGACGCCCAGGTGAAAATACTGCGAGTTGATGCCGTTCTCGACAACGACCACCTTATCCTCCGGCTGGCCCTCATCGATCAGATAGCGGCGGATGGTGCGGTTGACGGCCACTAATAATTTCGCCTGACCGGTCACCTCTTTGTGAATATCGAGCGCCTGCTGTTTCAGGCCAACGCCGTACTGCTGCTCCTCTTCCCAGGCAGGCGATACGTCATCCATCACCAGGGGGATGCCGGTTTCCGCCGACGCGATCCGACCGGCCCGGCTGAAAGCGATATGGGTCTCTAAGATCACATCAGGCTGCACCTCAGCGACCTTGTTGATCAGGCGCTGGGCATACTGCTCCCCGTAAGCGATCCGGCCCGCGTCACGCATCCGCATGGCAACCGGACGCGGGATGACTTTCTTGACCACGTTGCGATAGGCTTTGACCGCCACCTGCGATCCGCTGCCCTCACCTGATGCGGCGGCCTCAAGGCGGATCACCTCGTGGCCGAGCTTCTCAATCGCACCGAGCAAGGCGGCAGCCCGGACGGTATGCCCGGCGGCCTCCGAGCCCAGTTTATCGGCTGGATGCGGAAGGCTGTATAAAATTCTCATGATCGCCCCAATATTTGCTGGTAAAAATCGAGCGTGTTTTTAGCCTGGTTATCGAGCGAGAAGATGTTGGTCACCCGGTCGTAACCGGCCTCACCCATCTGGCGAGCCAATTTGGGGTCCTGGATGACTTCGATCAGGCGGGCAGCGAAGGCGTTCACGTCGCCTTTTTCAACCAGGTAACCGGTTTCACCCTCCACGATGATCTCAGCCGCACCGCCAACATCGGTCGCAACGACGGGCAGCGAAGCGGCTCCGGCTTCGATCAGAACAGTGGGTAGGGCTTCCGCCCACGAGGGGAGGATCAGCAGGTCGCTGGCACCAAGCAGATCCGCTACATCGGTGCGCTGGCCGAGAAATTCGACCGTACCGGCAAAGGGTGCGAAATCCTGCCGGAGCCTGTCCTCTAATTCGCCCTCCCCCACCAGGACGATCTTGACGTTCGGGGCAGCCTGCTTGATCTGAGGGAGCGCATCCAGGAGCAAGTCATGGCCCTTGCCACGTCGCAGCACCCCGACAAAAATCACGACCGGTGTCCCCGGTAGCCAGCCCATCTCGGCGCGTTTGGCTTCACAACGGTCACGGGTGGCGAAATGTTCCAGGTCGATGCCATTGTAGATCGGCTGGATTTTGGCCTGGGGGATGCCGGTCTGGGTAGCAAAAACCGGCTTAACGGCCTTCGAGACGACCACGATCCGGTCGGCGAAATAACGGGCCAGGAGCAGCACCATCTGGGCGCGGACTTTTTCTTTCCAGGTGTCGGTTGGCTCAAATAAGACGTGACGGGTCATGATGAAGGGAATGCCGGTGCGGAGTTTTGCCAATGCGCCGTATATGTTGGCGTCCTGATCTTGTGAGTGGATCAGGTCGATTTTGTGATCACGGATCAGACTGTACAGGCGCTTGAGAGCGGCGGGGTCGGTCAGCCGTTTGGCTCCCAGGTCGTAGCGAGGGAGGCCCGTCTCGGCGAAGACTTGAGCGAGTGGGCTGTCACGGCGATGATTCAAAGTACAGAGAACCGGCTCGGCCCCGTGTTTCTTCATATAGGGCAGCACGTTTACGACATTCCGCTCAGCACCGCTCAGAGCGATGCTGCTTAACATCAACATGATTCGCATGGCATGATCCTGTATGGCTTGACGATGATTCATTGGTTTCACGCAGTGTTCCCGTCCTGCGCCAACACTATGATGATTTTACCCTGTTAATCAAGATATTCTACCTTACAACACCATTTCAATCCTTCCGACCTGCCAGGATACGGGGTTGTGCTGTAGATTAGTCAGTATATACTTGGAGTGTAACAGTATTACAGTATGGAGTTTCAAATGCGAGTGACATTTACCGAGGAAGAACTGGAAAACGGTCTATACAAATTTTCCCTGAAAGGAACATTAGACGCACCCGGCACGATAACGATAGAAGATGACTTTCAGAAGAGTCTGGTCGGTGTCGCCAGCCGGGTGATTATTGACCTGGCAGGGGTTGACTATATGTCAAGCTATGGACTACGCATGTTATTGATCAGCGCTAAATCGCTCAAGAATGTGGGTGGGGAACTTCACCTGGCGGGGGCAACCCCCAACGTGATGGAGCTGATCAGGCTGGCCGGGTACGATACGATGTTTCCCGTCTATGAGACCGTTGAAGAAGCTATCCTGTTTTTGAGTGAAGACAGCTAATCGGGTGCCTAGCGGAGCGTCTCGGCAATCGCCGCTTCAAGATCATCCAGGCCGACCGGCTTAATTAGGTAGAGATTTGCCCCAACATTCTTGGCCCGTTCAATGGTATCTGGGCTGCCCTCTACCGAAACAATAATAATCGGGGTGGTTATCAGGCTGGGCTCACGTCTGAAATACCGGCAGACTTCAATACCATCAACATCCGGCAGATTCAGATCAAGCAAGATTAAATCGGGGGGATTGCGCATGGCCGCTGCCAGTGCCCCCCGCGAGTTGTGTGCAATATTGGTCTGGTAACCCAACAACTGCACCATACTAGCCAGTGTATCCGCCATGATTGAGTCATCTTCAACAATCAGAATCAACGGTTGTGCCATTGGAAACCTCCATCCAGAAGCCTGGTCTGTCCATAATACAGCATTTCATCAAAAGAGTGAATCGTACCCTGTTCCTGTTTACACCATCTTTCCGTTCAACCAGGCTACCTGCTCCCATACTCAGGGGAATTCAGCCCACGTTGAGTGTACCACCGTCTCGGTGGCTAGCCAATTGGTCGGGGAGAGACGGGTGCGTTTCACTTTGGTGGCGACAACCAGTTAGTTACCCCCCATGATGCTCCACCTTCGGTGTTCGCATCATCCACCCCCCTTGCAAGGGGGGCAAAATTCGAGCGGGACGCCTGATAAGGCGAGCGAGAATTGCGGGGTGCTATCCAGCTATTTCTCATGTACCCAATCGGAACAGTCATATGGACAACACTGATCTGCGTATTCTGATTATTGCCGATGATCCTCTAGCGAGGGCCGGATTAGCCGCTTTGCTGGCCGATCAGCCACAGGTCAACGTGGTCGCGCAGCTTGGGCGAGAAGCGGTGATAGACCTACCGGCGGACATATCGGTTTACCAACCGGACGTGATCGTCTGGGATATGGGTTGGGATTTCGGCGAGTCGGAGCAATCGCAGCAGCAATTAGAGCAGCTTTCCGATCTAGAGGGCTTTGCGACCCTGATCCTGATCGAAGATGAGGAAGCGGTTACGGCGGTCTGGGGGGCGGGTGTGCGCGGGCTGCTGCGGCGTGATACGCCCATCGAGAAACTGGCGGCGGCACTGCCTGCCCTGGCCGAAGGGTTGATGGTGTTCGAGCCGGAATTCGCCCCACTGCAAAGCCTGCCCCGCAGCGAAGAC
>JBNKDD010000009.1:0-47581 GCA_050288085.1 Anaerolineae bacterium | reverse complement strand
GTATATTGTCGTTCCGGCTGATGCCTGCCCGGTTTGTCGCTGGCTTCAAGGAACCTATCCCAAAGACTCAGAAGATATCCCTGTATTGCCCCCAGAGGGCTGTTCGCGCCCCGGTGGATGTATCTCACGCTATGAGCCGCTGGTCGTCGAAGTTGGCCCCTAATCCAAGAAATGAACCTGTCGGGACACGGCATGCCGTGTCCCGGATCACTACTCCAATTCAACCGTCATAGCGACGGCTTCCCCACCGCCCAGACATAACGAGGTCAGCCCGCGCTTCAATCCTCTCGACTTTAATGCATGGATCAAAGTTACCAGCACACGAGCGCCGCTGCACCCAATCGGATGCCCCAGGGCGACCGCCCCGCCATTCACATTGACTTTTCCCCAATCCCAGTGGTGGCCCTGTTGAGCCATATCCCGCCCATTAGCGATCACCTGAGCGGCGAATGCCTCGTTGATCTCAATCAGGTCAACATCGTCTAAGCTCCAGCCCGACCGCTCCAACACGATTGGCATGGCTTTGGCCGGGGCCGTGAAGATACGACTCGGTTCGACCGCCGCCTGCCCGTAGGCCACAATCCGCGCCAACGGTTCGATGCCCAACGCCTCGGCTTTTGCGCGGCTGGCAACGACCAGGGCAGCCGCCCCATCATTGAGGCCGGGAGCATTGCCCGCCGTGATCCGCCCATTCGACCGGAACACTGGGGGGAGTTTGCTCAATGCTTCTAACGAGGTATCGCGGCGGGGGGACTCATCGGTATCGATCAGCGTCGTTTGTTTTCGCTGCTTTATTTCGACCGGGGTTATTTCTTCCTTGAAGCGGCCATCGTCCATTGCCTCGATAGCCTTTCGATGACTCTCCAATGCGAACTCGTCCATTTCGGCGCGGCTGACTTCGAACTCTTCCGCAATCGATTCGCCCGCCTCGCCCATCATCCAGTTCTCAAAACTGCACCACAACCCATCAGTGATGTTTGAGTCGAGCAGTTGGGCATGACCGTATTTGCGGCCACCCCGTACATCACGTACCAGGAATGGCGCGTTACTCATGCTTTCCATGCCACCGGTCAGAAACAGCTCGCCATCCCCGGCACGGATCGCATTGGCCGCGATCATCACCGTTTTCAACCCGGAGCCACACACCTTGTTGATGGTCACTGCGCCAACGTTGGCGGGCACACCACCATGGATGGATGCCTGCCGGGCCGGAGCCTGCCCTGATCCCGCCTGAACCACCTGACCCATCAACACCTCGTCGATGGAGGCCGGGTCAATCCCGGCCCGTTGGACTGCCTCCCGAACCGCCACTGCTCCCAACTGCGGTGCACTGAGCGATGAGAGTACGCCCATCAGCCGCCCGATTGGGGTGCGGACAGCACTCAAAATAACGGGGTCAACAATCGGGTCCCGGTGGTTGCTTTCCATTATGACTCTCCTTCAGCTCCTGCTTCGAACAAATCGACCCATATGCCGCGCAGTTGAGCATAAGTATCGTCGACCCACTCCGGTATCAACCGGGTTTCTCCAAGTACCGTCATATAGTTGGTATCCCCATTCCAGCGAGGAACCACATGCATGTGGAGGTGATCGGCAATCCCGGCCCCGGCGGGTTGTCCCTGGTTGATCCCCATGTTGAACCCATCCGGCTGGAAGGCTGTCCGCAATAAAGTCACGGATTGTTGGGCCAGCCGCATCAGTTCGGCCAGGGTTACTTGATCCAGGTCTTCTAATGAACCGGTGTGTTGGTGCGGAACGATCAGCAGATGCCCATTATTGTAGGGGTAGAGGTTAAGTGTAATAAAACTCCGCTTGCCACGATAGAGCATATGCTCGGCAGCGTCATCGCTGGAATGAATTTTCTTACAAAAAAGACATTCATCCTTATCAGGCTTGGGCTCGGAGAGTCCTTTTTTGATATACGACATACGCCAGGGAGTCCAGAGTCGTTTCATGAGAATCCTCATAGTTGTCTCGTGGTCATATTCTGCTTCAACTATACCTGACATAGCGGCGAATGCCAGCCGAAATGCAAACCACCCTTTAGTTCGTATTGAACCTGTGCTAAGATATCGGGGAACTTAAATTCCTTCAAATGGATTTGCATGAATAAGGATATACTGAATGACATTGTTGAGTGAATATCCCCACCGGCGTCTCAACTCACTTACCGGCGAGTGGGTGCTGATCTCGCCCCATCGCACCAAACGCCCCTGGCAGGGCCAGGTTGAAAAAACACCACCTGAACACCTGCCCGAATATGATCCGAAATGTTATCTATGCCCCGGCAATGAACGGGCCAACGGCGAACACAATCCTGACTACCAGAACACTTTTGTGTTTACCAACGATTTCGCATCCCTGCTGCCTGACACGCCATCTTTTAAACAGGATGAGCACGCGTTGATCCAGGCAAAGAGTGTGGTCGGAACCAGCCGTGTGATCTGCTTTTTACCCCGCCATGATCTGACCCTACCCGAAATGTCGCTGCCCGATATCCGCCAGGTAGTTGATGTCTGGGCGGATCAGGCCATAGACCTCGGCAAGCAGTATCGCTGGCCCCAGATTTTCCAGAATAAAGGGGCCGTGATGGGCAGTTCAAACCCGCATCCGCACGGGCAGGTCTGGGCAGGTGACTGGCTGCCGAACGAACCGGCCAAAGAAGATGTTCAGATGTGCTCGTATCTTGCCAAAACGGACCATCCTATGCTGATCGATTACCTCGAAGTCGAGCTGGCACAGCAAGAGCGGATTGTTGTTGAGAATGATCACTGGGTGGTCGTTGTGCCCTACTGGGCGGTCTGGCCGTTTGAAACGCTGCTCATGCCGCGCCGCCACGTTTTGCGCCTACCCGACCTGACCAGCCCAGAACGCGACGCTCTGGCCGATATTCTCAAGCGCCTGCTCACCAGATACGACAACATATTCGAAGTCCCATTTCCCTATTCGATGGGTTGGCACGGCGCGCCCTTCGATGATCAGGATAACACTCACTGGCAGTTACACGCCCACTTCTATCCCCCGCTGCTGCGATCCGCTACCGTGAAGAAGTTCCTGGTGGGCTACGAGATGTTAGCCGAAGCCCAACGCGATATTACCGCCGAGCAAGCCGCCGAGCGCCTGCGTGATATGTCCGAGGTGCACTACAAACAGCGTGGTGATTAAATAGTATCGATTACACCTTTGCCAAAACAGATTTTAAGTCCCTCTCCCAAATCTGCAAAGCAGATCGGAGAGGGATTTAGGGTGAGGGCTCCGTATCCCTACTTTGTTTATATGCCTCTAAAGCCCGTTCACGGGCCATGCTGTGATCAACAATCGGATCTGGATACTCCAGATCATCCGCTAGCTCGGCCACCCAGCGCCGCACATACGCCCCATCGGGATCAAATTTCTGCCCCTGGCTGACCGGGTTAAACACGCGGAAGTAGGGCGCAGCGTCGGTTCCCGTCCCGGCAGTCCACTGCCAGCCGCCATTATTCGCCGCCGGATCGCCATCAATAAGATGCTGCATAAAGAACCGCTCACCCCACCGCCAATCGATCAACAGGTCTTTGACCAGGAACGACGCCGTTATCATCCGCGCGCGGTTGTGCATCCACCCGGTTTGAACCAACTGCCTCATGGCTGCATCGACCACCGGGTAGCCGGTTCGACCCTCACACCAGGCCGCGAACTCGTCCTCATCATTCCGCCAGGGAATCGAGTCATATCGCTCGCGGAAACTGCGCCCCCGGACGTGCGGGAAGTGGTAAAGGATGTTGATGTAAAACTCCCGCCAGATCAGTTCATTGAGCCAGATTTTTGCACCTTGTTGGGCAACTGCCGTCGGTGCATGATCTATCGCCGCCTGTGCTGCGACAACCACCTGCCGCGCCGATACCATCCCAAACCGTATGTAGGGAGATAGCGTCGAAGTCCCCGCTAAATCCATCCGGTCACGCTGATCGGCATAGGCATAGACCGGCGGATGATCGCCATCCACAAAGGCACTGAGACGGCGTTGAGCTTCTCCTTCACCGGGGGAGAATAACGATGCCAGTTCATCCGGTAAAACTTCGCTGCCAATCCCTGATGGTGTGCGGATGCTGTCAGGCGAGGGGAGAATATCGCTCGTGGAGGGCAATGATCTTTGTTTCCACACCTTGCTGAATGGTGTGAATACCGTGTAGGGTGTCCCATCCTTTTTCAGGACAACCCCCGGCGGCTGAACGACCAACCCACCAGGCAGCAGATGCAGCCTAAACCGGCTGGCGACCTTCTGATCCCGGCGGCGGGCATAGGGCGAAAAGTCCTCTTCAGCGAAGATAGCTTCCGCGCCGCTTTCGGTTAGCAGCTTACCCGGCTCCTCGACCGGATCACCCCGCCGCACGATCAGTCGGCTGCCACGCTCACGCAGATCGGAATCAAGCTGGCGCAGCCCTTCCACCAGAAACGCCCATCGTTTATCGCTGAAGTAAGCCGAACCGGTCAGTCCCGGATCGACAATAAACACCGGGATTACTTTGTCAGCCTGCTCCAACGCCGCATCGAGTGCCTGATTATCTGCCAGTCGTAGATCGCGCCGCACCCACCAGATCGCCGTTTTCATGTGATTATTTCAACAGGTCCCGCAGCGCCGATTCGGCGTCCGTATACTCAAACTCGAACCCCGCTTCTTGAAGCCTTGTCGGAACCACCCGCTGACCATCCAGAACGGTCGTTGCCATTTCCCCCAATACTGCCTTGAGCGCAAACCCCGGCGCAGGCATGACCGCAGGCCGCTTCATGACCCGCCCAATTGCCCGGTTGAAGTCAGCATTCTGAAGGGGATTAGGCGCACTCAAGTTATAAACACCCTGGGCGGATTCGTTTTCTAGCAAGAACCGGATCGCCCGTATCTCATCCTGAAGGTGAATCCAGGAAACCCACTGCTTCCCATCACCCATCGGGCCACCGGCTATCACAAAACGGAAAGGCAGCATCATCAACGGTAAAGCGCCGCCCTCCATACTGAGCACCACACCGGTTCGCAGCACTACCCGCCTCACCCCCATCGACTCGACCGGGGCTGTAGCCGCTTCCCAATCCTGACAGACACTTGCCAGGAAATCATCTCCTGCTGCTGATTGCTCCGTGATCACCTCGTAACCGCTGGGGCCGTAATAACCCACCGCCGACGCCTGGATCAGCACGCCGGGTTTATTAGCAGCGGCTTCTATCGCCTGGACGATGGCCTGACCGGCCTGTACCCGGCTTTCGCGGATGCGGCGCTTACGATCAGGGGTCCAGCGACCGGCAAGGGGATTTTTCCCGGCGATGCTCTCCCCTGCCAGATTGACGACCACGTCCGCCCCATTGACCAGTTCTCCCCAGCCCTCAGCCGTCCGGGCATCCCACCCGACGACCTGCACGCTGCTCGGAAACCCCTCTGTTTTTTCCGGCGAACGACTCAATACAATGACCTCATGCCCGTCGGCAGCCAGACTTTCTACCAGCGCCCGCCCGATCAGGCCGGTTCCCCCGGTGATAATGATCCGCATACTGTTCCTTCCTTACTTCCCAAAAATTATTCTGAATATCTGTACAAAACCTGTACAAATAGATCATATCTTCAATGCAACTTACTTTCCACAAAAATAGGCATTCCGATCAAAATGTGGGAAGCCACCCAAAATAAGCCGCAGGGGCTTATAATCATCAACTTGTTAAGGTAAAATGTCGAGGCAGTGTGAAGTAGGGAACAAATGAGAACGAATACAGCAAAACACAGGGCCTTTATGAGACCTAAGTTCCCAAAATCTTTTGAGCTGTTCTATGCTATTTTCGAAGGCACTTTGGATGATGTTGTCAAAAGATTGAAGGCGGGAGATGATGCTAATGCTGTTTCCAATTCAGGTACAACACCGATTCATCATGCCATCCAATATTCTAAAGACCTCGATAAGGCGAATGCTCTTATTGACACCGGTGCAGTGATTGATATTTGGGATTACCTGGGTCAGCACCCACTGCATTCTACCTGGGATGATGCCTGTATTATTTGGTTATTGGATCACAATGTTGACCCAAATGTTACTATTCGTACTTCTAGGACCATTCAAGTCTATCCTGTTGGATGGACAGCATTACACCAGGCAGTCTATAGAAGCTCTCTATCTACTGTTGAATTACTTTTGTCCCGTGGTGCCAACCCAAATAGTCAATCACAGGATGGATCAACCCCGCTGCACGTAGCTGCTCGAAGATTCATACTTTACAAGCGGCTCATCCGAACATTGATTGACGCAGGAGCCGATGTTAATGCGATTACTCTGAACGGACGTACTCCATTACATGAAGTTGCTGAACACATGGGAAGATATGCTAAAGCGGTATCCCGTCTCTTGTTGTTTAGGGGAGCAAGAGTTGATATCCCAGATGCATCAGGGGCATTACCGGTTAACCTTGTAGATGAATCGCCGTTAGGCCAGGCGCTTAAGGAAATTCTTCAAACGAAGCAATCATAAGGTGTAACTGATCACCTTCACTTTTTCCGCAGTAACACCCATTTCATCATTGTCATGCGAATCACAGGAGGTTAAGTATGCCAACCATTTATCAGGGCTCCCAATATCCCACCGAAGACCGTGTCGAAGATTTGCTGGGCCGGATGACCATCGAAGAAAAGATCGGGCAGATGTGCCAGGTGGATGGCCGGTTCGATCCGGTGAAGCTGTTGAACGAGAAGCATATCGGGTCGTTCCTGCACATTGTCGGAGAAGAGACGGTCGAATTGCAGAAGGCAGCCGCTCAGACCCGGCTGGGTATCCCACTCATCTTTGGCATTGATGCGATTCACGGCCATGCTTTCTGGCCTGATGCCACCGTATTCCCCACCCAACTCGCTTTGTCATGCTCATGGAATCCCAGCCTGATCGAAGAAGTAGGGCAGATCACCGCCAGGGAAGCCGCCGCTACCGGCATGCACTGGACTTTCTCGCCGGTGCTGGGTACAGCCCGTGATCTCCGGTGGGGGCGGATCGATGAGACATTCGGCGAAGACCCCTATCTGATCGGTGTGCTGGGCAGCGCGCTCATCAAGGGCTACCAGGGCCAGAGCTTATCCGACTCCGATACGATCCTGGCCTGTCCCAAGCATTACGCCGGATATCCCGGCAGCCAGGGCGGGCGCGATTCTTACGAAGCCGAGTTAACCTGCCGCAGCCTGTTATCGCTGTATCTGAAGCCATTTCAAGAAGCCGTCAAGGCAGGTTGTGCCACCATCATGACCGGCTACCAGACCATCGATGGACTGCCCTGCACCGCCAATCATTGGCTGCTGACCGAGGTGCTCAAAGAAACCTGGGGATTTGATGGCTTTGTCGTGACCGACTGGAATAACATTGGCCGGATGCACACCGAGCAGATGGTTTGTGCCACCATCAAAGAAGCGTCCCAACTGGCGGTAGACGCGGGCAACGACATGATGATGAGCACACCTGAGTTTTACGACGCGGCCTTACAGCTTATCGACGAGGGTAAACTCGATACAGCCGCCATCGACGAAGCCTGCCGCCGAATCCTCCGGCTCAAATTTGAATTGGGCCTGTTTGATGACAATCGCTACCCCGATCTGGATAAGGGGCCGGTTATCATCAACTGTGCCGAACACCGCGCCGCGTCTCTTGAAGCCGCCGTTCAATCAATCGTATTGTTGAAAAACGAGGGCGATCTGTTACCGCTCAATGACACCATCCGGCGGATTGCCGTTATTGGCCCCAATGCCGATGATATCGTGTCCCAGCTTGGTGATTGGAGCAGCATCGATACGTTGGAAGCGGCTATGAACGGCGAGAAATATATCCAATCGACCACCCATGCGGATACCGTCACCGTGCTGGCCGGTATTCGTAACCGGGTGGGTGCAGACTGCCGGGTAGATTATGCTCGTGGCTGCGACATGTACGACCCCGATCCGTCCGGCATTGGTGAAGCGGTAGAACTGGCCCGGCAGGCCGAAGTTGCCATCGTCGTGGTGGGCGATACTCTCGCCCAGAACGGTGAAGTACGCGACCGGGCTAACCTCGATTTGAGCGGCGGGCAGCAGCAGTTGGTGGAAGCGGTATATGCTACCGGCACACCGGTTGTCGTGGTGCTGATCAACGGCAAACCGCTGTCCATCCCCTGGATCGCCGAGAATATCCCCGCCGTGTTGGAAGCCTGGAACCCCGGCTCAGAAGGCGGCAGTGCCGTAGCCAGCATTCTATTTGGCGATGTCAACCCCGGCGGCAAACTGTCTATTTCCTTCCCATATCACGTGGGCCAACAGCCGGTTTATTACAACCAGATACCCGGCTGGCACGCGTCCAGCTACGTCGATATGCCATCCGATTCGCTGTATGCTTTCGGTTATGGCCTGAGCTACACGACTTTTGCTTACAGCAATTTATCGCTTGGGGCAAAGGAATTAGGGGAAAGCGAAACTTTACAGGTCAAAATCGACGTGGAGAATACCGGACAACGTACCGGGACGGAGATCGTACAGCTTTACATCAACGATGTTTACAGCTCGGTGACCACACCCATCAAGGAACTCAAGGCATTCCAACGAGTCGAGTTGAACCCCGGCGAGAAACAAACCGTCACCCTGACCGTCGCCTATGATCAACTGGCGCTGGTCAATCAAGCCCTGGAGATCGTCGTCGAACCGGGCGAGTTCGAGGTGATGGTCGGCAGTTCGTCACGGGCTGAGGATTTACTGAAGGCCACCTTTACCGTGCAGTAGGGAAGCTGATGAGTCAGTAGTGACCCGCCGCCCTAACCGCCATAACAAAACTACGGTCACCACACTAACGATGCTGCTCCCTGTGAAGCTCTCTCCGATATCCTGTACAAACCCAAACAGGATAAAAAACGAGAGCAAACCCACAATCAACGCAAAGCGGTGCCGGTCATCCCAGGCGGCACCGCTATCTGACCAGCGCATCAACAGGGCAAACGACACCATATCCAGCACCAGCAGCGCCAGCATTGTGACTACCAGCGGCGGGCGGATATCTATTTCAGGCAGGATGAATACGCCAACCATGACCAGTGACATGTTGACCACCCCCAACAGACCAAACACGATCGGGGGTGGAGTGGGGCAGCCATGTGGTGTGAACGGCTGCTCTGGAATCCGCAGCGCTGCAAAGACCAGGGCTGCGGTCAGCAGCACCACCAGGATCGCCCCAGGCAGCGGAGGCATATAAGGAGACAACAGCGCCAACACAATTGTCCACGCAGGCAGGGCAATCACGCAGCCGATCAACAGTGGCTTGCTGATCCAGCTTTCGTGGCGGCGCGATGGATACATCATCTCGGTTAACAGGATGGCGGCCAGAATACTGATCACGCAGTGGAAGTGCACCAGGCCAATAGCCAATGTCCAGTTCACCCCGTAGACATGTCCATACTCGGCCAGTGCACCCAGGCCCTCCCAATTTGGGTTGAAGATCACACGGGTAATGATCCCCTCAAAGAACAGGCCATAGGCCAGCCCCAATAGTAGTAGGCTAACCAGCCCCTTCATACGGCGGGTCATCACCTCGTGCGTGATCAGCGCCGCACAGCCATAGGGTACTATCGTGATCAGGAAGATCAGCGGGTTGAAAAATTCCAGGGGTGAGAGGGTTCCAGATACCAGTTCACCAAGTATGGGAGCGAGAAAGAACAACATCAGGCCCGGTGCTATTCGCCTCATAGATTGCCTTATTTGCAGGAGAGAGAAGGTTCAACTTTCATGATGCTATACGCTGTGGATAACAAAGCATTGCAGCATGGAAGCAGTCTGTAGACGACCATCTTGTTTGGTACTGTCAGGGGAAGGGGGGATTATCCCCCCCAACTGAATGTCCAGATACCGCCTTGACCGCCAACCACCGGCGAGTCGGGCGACTTGCCATCAATGACCACGATCTGCCACTCGTAATTTGTTGATTGGCCTACTCCCGGCTGTAAATCTTCCGGCAGATGATAGGCATTGCTGCGCGTTGTGGCGCGGAATTCCTCACCGGTATCCAGGTTGCGCACCACCACCAGGTAATGCTGATTGCCCTCCAGGGAACGGGTAGGAACCCATTGCAAGACGACCGGCTCTCCGCGTGCTATCTCCGATTCGTTAGCCGGAGCTAACAGCATCGGTGGGCTGAGAGTTGGGGTGGGAGTCGCAGTTGAACCGGGGCCGCCGGTTGGGGTGAGTGTCGGTGTCAGGGTGACCAGGATCGGGACGTAGATTTGCTGTCCCAACGAAAGTAGTGAATTTTCATTCAGGCCATTTGCCTCTAACACCGCCGGAACGCGGGAGTTATAGGCATGAGCAATTCCTGATGGCGTATCCCCTTCCTGGACGATATGAATCCAGTACTGTCCATCCGGCGAGATGCAGCGATTTTCTGTCGTGCAGTCCGTGTATTCGATGGCCCCACCACCCCCACCGCTTGAGGCAACGGCTTCACCCTCCGTGCCCTCTTCCCCGGATGAAGTCGGCGCTGCGCCGGGGGTGGGCGTCTGGCGGGGGATCAACAACGTCTGCCCGACTTGCAGATCGTTTTCATTTGCCATGCCGTTTAAGACCAGTATCTCCGGCACGATCGCCAGATCGAGATAGCCATACTGTTGGATAATGTACAGCAAGGTCTCTTCAGCCTGGACAGCGTGCTGATACGGTTCCAACGTTGGCGTGGCTGCGGGTGTGGGCGTGTCCGTTGGTGGCCCCGCAGTCGCACTGGGTGATGGTGTAGGCGTGGTGCTGGGCAGCACATCGGCTGTTGCTTCCGCCCGCCCAGGCGAATCACCGCCCTGCGTCAGGACGATAATCAACCCAACAATGGCTGACAGCGCAACCACCACACCAACGATCACGGTGGTTAACTGGCGGCGATCCATACTTGATAAATCAAATTTATTCATGGCGGTGGCAGTATACCGTCTCTGGGGTGGTTTTCCCAGACGATTACACTACGGCGTTCTAACAGTCTGTTGCCTACGGTAGCAACTCTACGATTGAACATCGCGGCTAAGGTAAAGATTTTGAACGGGAACCGCGAAGTTTATTCGCGGGAGCGGTCAAAATCTGATCTTAATCCCCCGCTGCGCTTGCGCGTGGGGATAACGTTAATTTTCGTCCCAGTTGTTGAAAACCTCTATCAAGAATTGGATATGTTCTGCCGGTTCCTTTTGGATCAGATCAAACCCCTTCTGGATATCATCACGGTTGACGTTGGCCGCGAAGGATTTATCCTTGAGTCTTTTCCGCACCTTGCTGGCTTTCATCCCCTCAAATCCCTCAGGCCGCATCAATGCATAAGCATGAAGGAACCCGGATATTTCATCACAGGCATACAGGTAGCGTTCTATCGGCTCTTCCGGTTCCTTACCGGTCAGTTCAGGCCCGTGAGCCAGAACCGCATTAAGCAGCGCTTCCGGGTAATCAACCAGGAATTCATTGACGGCCCGGTGGGGATGCTCATCAGGATATGCTTCCCAATCCAGGTCATGTAACAACCCAGCCTGATACCACAGTTCTTGATCCTCTCCAAGCTGCTCGGCATAGGCTTGCATAGCCACAGCCACCATGTGGCAGTGATGCAGCAGGGCCTCATTCTTGATGTACTTTTGTAATAATTGTTCTGACTCTTCACGGGATGGTAGTGACATTGTGACCCCTCATTGAAATTTATTATAATATGGACGAAGGTTGAGTATTTTGGGGTGATTGAATTGTAACATCAACATTTCATCCAGGCTATCACTACCCCGGAGTTACGAACGATCAGAGATCATAATGAATATTCGCGGTTTCATACTGCGAAGTTCATTCATGGTGGCTGCTTTCGACTAATCTCCCTGGCGTGGGTGTAGTGGATGTCCCCTGCCTTTTCTCAAGTTTTTATACCTATCATCTGGTCTGCTTATAAGAGAAATATATCAATTCTCTCTTCAAACAGGCGAACACGGTATAATCTAGTTGCTCAAACCTCAGGAACAATACACGAGCAAGAAGTCCAAAAGTGGAGACTTTTGATGCCTAACACCTATAACAATGAAACGATATCTATACTAAGTGAGCTTCAGAAAATTGCTTCTGCCGTCGCCTTTGCTGTTGAAGGCAAAGACCTCGACCAGGTGTTAGAGCGTATTGCACAGATCTCTGCGGAGATGGTCAACGCACGCTACGCGGCGCTCGGAGTCCCCGATCCAGATGGTGGTTTGAAGACCTTCAAAGTTGTCGGCTTGACTCCGGAGGAGATCGCAAAGATGGACCACCTCCCAGAGGGTAAAGGGCTGCTGGGTGTCATCATGCGGGAGCGCCAACCGCTCCGGTTAGAAAACATGGCTGATGATCACCGGGCCGCCGGGTTTATCGAAGGCCACCCTGAAATGACCAGCCTGCTGGGTGTTCCCATCCAGGTTGGGCAGCAGTTATTTGGACTGATCTACCTGTGTGACCGGATTGATGGACTCCCCTTTACCGAGCAGGATCAATGGCTGATCGAAACGATGGCAAGCTATGCTGCCCTGGCGATTGCCGGAGCACAGCTAAACCAGCAGCAAAACCGCCTGAACCTGCTGGAAGAACGCGAGCGGATCGGCATGGAACTGCACGACGGGGTAATCCAATCGCTGTACGGGTTGGGCATGCAGTTGGAAGTAACCCGCACCAAAAATCAGAACCTCGAACCGGAAGATATTCAGCATACCATCGACCAGCTAAACCAGATCATCGAAGACATCCGCCGCTACATCATGAAGCTCAACACCAACGGCAATAAGCGGCAAACCATCCATGAGAGCTTTAAATCCCTGGTCAATGGGCTGAACGTCCCCGAATCCATGCAGATCGAAATCGACGCCCCGCATCACAAGCCGCCCTTTACCGCCGCCACCTTCGAGGCCATTTGCCAGATCGCCAACGAGGCGATCAGCAACGCGGTACGTCACGCCGATGCGTCCAAAATCACCATTGCGGTTTCCTACGATGACGAGTTATTCCAATGTTCTATCACCGACAATGGCAAAGGCTTCAATATGAACATGGTGCCTAACAAGGGGTTGGGCCTCCGCAATATCCAGCAGCGTGCCCGCCTGTATAACGGCTATGTTCATATCAGCACCTCCCCAGGTGAAGGAACCCACCTGACCATTACGATCCCCACTCTGTAAGTTGACCCCCGGATCGATGACATTTATCACTGATCCACAATACCTACATCTGGCTATAATGCCGTAAGGTATACCTAAGTGTCTGAGAACTGAACTGTAGAACAGATAATACCCAGAGCGCACCCATCGGTGAGGATGGTGTCGCTCAACATTGTGCTCATTTGTGTGAAAGACCACAAGAAAAACACTCAACCATCAATGACACAGTTCATCGGGGACCTTTCTGCTATATGGCGGATGGTTAACCTGGAGAGCTTTTGGGCTGCCTGGAGGGGCTATGAATGTATTGGATATCATGACCGACAAACCGGTCACGGTCCATCAAGATAGCGCGTTGCATGACGCACTAAAAAAAATGGATGAGGTGGGCTGCCACCACCTACCCGTGACAGATTCCTATGGGCATCTGGTCGGCATCCTCAGTGATCGTGATTGCCGCAAAGCGCTCAACAAACCGGCTATTTTACGGGAATACTGGGAAGATGAGAAGGTTACCACGCGCATGCCGGTCCGTGTGCTGATGACCCCTGCCCCGATTGTTATTGAGCCGAGCGCTTCGATTGATGAAGCTGCCCGCCTGATGCTGATGAATCACATTAGCTGCCTGCCGGTCATGCGTAGTGAAACTCTGATCGGCATCGTAACAACCTCAGATATCCTCATGGCCGTTATCAAAATGAACAAACGCGCTGCCGCGCTCCCCGAGGATAATTGATCGGGAACGCTGGCACTGGCACTGGCCGCATCATTTATATAGAGATAGGGTGATCCAGTCTGATTTCGTAACTGTCGTCCCCTTCCGGTTGGATCGAGAAATCCCAGCCTTGCATTTGCATTAATCGTCGGGTTAATTGGAGCGGATGCGGGAATATCTTGTAACCCGCCCCCTGTATCTCGTCGATTTCACCCTCGCGAAACATACAATTGGAACAGCTTATTTGTATCCCGTCGTCATCCTGAATCACGTCAATCATCGGGACAGATTGATCCTGCGCCGCCATCACTACAAGCAGGCATTGGAGCGCTAACCGGGTGTAATATCGATCTCCCATGACATCGGCTAGATCGGATTGAGCCGCTACAATGACCCCGGTTCGCAGTGATCGCTGTGCCCGCTCATGCTTGACCTTTTCCATCAACTGATCGACCAGTTCAATCAGGTTGATAGGTTCTGACTGGAGTTTAATTTCGCCGTTCTCAAGTTTGGAATTCTCGATCATGATATCCAGGAAATCTTGCAGGCGGCGGCCCCCCTGGTGGATGGCTGTCACATCCTGGGCATGATCGGGAGCCAACGGCCCGTGGATTCCTTTGAGGATAATCCTTGAGAACCCGATAATCGTATCCAGTACACCGCGCATATCGTGCCGGATGATGGAGGTTATACTGCTGGCTATTCGCTGTTCCGTCTGGAAAACAATCCCGGCCTCGACGAAATCCCATACATCCCTGGAAACTTCATTGAGGCGGACGAACTCCTTAGCCTGATCCAGCAGCTCATCGGTATAGAGATCGCAGCGTCTTCGACCGTTGGCGACCCACTGCCCGACATCTGTTAGAAGCATTTGCACGAATTGATATTCCACAATGTTGGACCTTGCTCAACTACACCTTACGGAGGTGGTGGTACGTTTGGATTCCAGGGTACGGCTGACAGGTCAATCCGCAGATCGACCAGGTCGGTGACCACCCACCCCTGAATACCGGTGGTGGTGACAACCTCGATCCAGGTATCGTCATTATTAGTGCCCACAACGGTTAGTTCATCGCCCAGCACCAGGAGTTCCAGCACCGGGTAATTGTAATCAGGGCCGGTGCGCAGATTGAGTTCATTGGTGTTGACAACCGCGTCAGCAATCCCCGGTGAGACGATCACTTCCTGCTCGGCAACAATGCTGCTGACTGCTCCGGTAAGCCGTAGTAAATACGTCCCGGCGGGCACAGTATCCAGGTTGATCTCATAGGTGAAAGTTCCTGTATCATCGGCAATTGGTAGGGCATCCCGGAAATTATGTTCCGGCCCGACAAACTCGATCACCACCGGCTCGTCCGGTGTGAATCCCGGTGCTGATATGATCAGCAGATCACCTTCACGCGGCTCGGTCGGGTTAAGATCGATCAATGTCGATGGCCCCGGCGTGGGGCTGGGCAGCGCCTCCGTGACCGTAAATGCGACCTCACGCTCAATCGTTTGTTCGATCAAACCAAACGCCTCACTGTAGGGCTGGATAAACACCCGGACGGTATGATCACCAATCGGAAGCCCCGCTCGGTTGATCGTCAGGACGATCTCCTGGGCAGGTGTATCCGGCCCCATCGCAAAAGTACCCGGCGCGGCCACCACCGCTTCGGTTTCTGCCGTAATGACGAAACTCCAGGGCGGCGGCGGATCGGGATTCTCCGAGCGCCAACTGACTCGGAAAACGGCTGTTTCTTCCGTACCGACGTTTAGGGTTGGCTCCGGGGGATAGATTTCGTATACCGGATACGACCACATAAAATCCAGGTCAGCTCGCAGATCAACATCAGCAGCCAGTCCGATCCGCCCGGCCAGGTAGCGATCCACGATCCGGTGTTCCCAATCGGGGTAGGCCGTATCATTCAATCCGACGATCAACAGGGAGAGGACGGCATCTTCCGGTTCTCCGGCAGCTCGCAGCACATAGACATTATCATAAGGTGTCTCGAATACCTGGAGCGAGGCTCCGGTCAATGCCAGCGGACGCTCGGCGTTGTACAGGTAAATCAACACGGCTTCGTCCGGGCCTCCGGCCAGTTGGGCGCGGAGTTCGGCTTCGTTCAGAACGCCCAGCGGAGTCATGTCGTCCATATTGAGCGTTCCATCCGCCGTGCCGATGTTATAACCCTGGCTGGTTTTCGGCGGCATATTGATCCGCCGCACCGTCGATGACCCGGATAGGGGTACAGCAAACGGTAGGTGATATCCGGTCGGATCGCTGACATATAACATGCGCGTATCGCCAAACACAGCCACGCTGAGTTTGACGCCGGGCAGCCGCTCCCCTGATAATCCCGAACTCACCTGGAAGTCGATTGCCCCGGCAGCACTGTTGATGCGGGCCATCCCGTCCACTTCGGTTATACCGGATGCAATCTGGGCCTGGGCGGCGCTCCCACCGGGTGATCCGAGGATGCCACATGCCGTCAGGAGCGAAGCAAGAAGAATCGGGATAATCTTAGCGCTTATCCCGTTTAAGGTGTGTCTTGCCCCTGTGTGATCTTGAGGACGATTTTGTGTTAAGGCTGACTTGACCATGAAGGAAAGTATACATTGTGATCAGGGGTGATACCAGACTTCGCACGGATCGGGCAGGGCTTACGTAGCTGAACGGGCAGACAAGGAGCTTAAGCTCCTTGCCCAGGCGCAAATTCGATTGGTTCTGCGTAAGTCCTATCGGGTATAGTATATTATCACTCGCAGCTTTCACTTATAATGGGTTGTGATTGATTTTTCTGGTTGTGCGATGTACCATTACTCACGACGATGTAACACGTTTCGCCAACCTCAAAGGGACCTATCCATAAATTCATTTGCTTATGATAGGTTTGATACATATCTGTCCACTCATTTTATGGATAGATACTGATGGAAAAACTTTTTAGATTTCGTAGGGACAGTGTCTCTACATCTATTTGGTTTATCCATAGGTAAATTCATGTCTAATTGAGATTAAGTTGGACCAACCCAACGATTTAATAAGCACCGGTAATCTCAGTATTTGGGAGATCAACCCATGACCGAAGACTTCGATACGCTGAACAACCCCGATTATTCTGTCCCAGATGAGTTAAAGTCAAATATTGCGATCACGACCCTGGATCGAATCTACAACTGGGGTCGTGCTAAGTCGGTCTGGCCGCTGACTTTCGGCCTGGCTTGCTGTGCAATTGAGATGATCTCATGCGCCGCCGCTCGCTTTGACCAGGCTCGTTTTGGGATGGAGGTGGTTCGGCCCAGTCCGCGCCAATGCGATCTGATGATCGTCTCCGGCACTGTCACCAAGAAGATGGTGCCCCAGATCGTCCGCTTGCACAATCAAATGCCTGAACCGCGCTACGTGCTGGCAATGGGAGCCTGCGCGTCAGGTGGCGGGCCGTTCAAGGAAGGCTACAACGTCGTTGACGGAATCGATAAATTTGTTCCGGTTGACGTTTATGTGCCCGGTTGCCCGCCAACCCCGCAAGCGCTGCTTCACGGCTTTTTGACTCTCCACGCTAAGATCGAAAAGCAGAGCCTCCGCACCGTTCCCTGGTATCAATCGGGAGATGGCGTGCCGGTTCCGATCCCGCAGCTCGGCCCTGATTTATTCGACCCCCGCCAGGCCGGTTTGATCGAAGCCCAGGCCAAAGGCAGCTCGGCGGAATAATCAAAGAGGTACAATTATGTCTGAACAAACCCAAGATACGACTACCGATGCCGTCGAGCTTCTCCAGGCAAAGTACCCGGAAGCCATTCAAATGGATGACCGTGATGGCTATGAGGGGATCGTAGTTGACAGCGAGAAGTTGGCCGAAGTTGCCACCACGCTCCGCGATGACCTGGGCTATGATCTGCTCTCCAGCCTGAACTACGTAGACTACCTCGATGATGGTTTCTTTGAGGTGGTCTATAACGTTTACAACACCAATGTTGGTGGCCCTGGGCTGAACTTCAAAGCACGCACCCCTCGCGATGTTGCCACCCTGCCTTCTTTGACCAATGTATGGCGCAGTGCCAGCTTCCAGGAGCGTGAAGCCTGGGACTTGATGGGTATCCGTTTCAGCGGGCATCCCAATCTCAAGCGCATCCTGCTCTGGGAAGGCTTCGAAGGGCACCCCATGCGTAAGGATTGGCATGAACCGTATTACGAAGAGGATCAAAAACCCTTCAAGAGCCGCTGGCCCGAAGGCCATGTTCGCCGGTCAGAGATGGATAATCCCTATGGGATGAACGTCCAATACCCGCCGGACTTCTCGGTTGATGGCTGGCTGCCTGAAGTCGACAGCGCCATCTACGCCGGGATGGGTGTTCCTGAGACATCCAGTGGGGTAGGTTACCACCAGATTAAAACCGACCAGTTGGTGGTCAATATGGGGCCGCAGCATCCCAGCACACACGGCGTGTTCCGGATGGCCGTCACGCTGGACGGCGAGACGGTGACCAAGCTTGAGCCGGTGATGGGCTACCTGCATCGTAACCACGAAAAGATCGGTGAGCGCAACACCTGGCTGATGAACATGCCCTACACCGACCGGCTCGATTACTTGAACAGTATGTCAAACAACTTTGCCTATGCGATTTCCGTCGAGAAAATGCTGGGCGAAGAGGTTCCCTACCGGGCAGAGGTCATCCGTGTTTTGATGGCCGAACTGTCCCGCATCCTGAACCACCTGGTTCTGTTCGGCTTTTTGCTGAACGACCTGGGCGCTTTCCTGACGCCGATGGTCTATGCCATCACCGAGCGTGAGATCATCCTTGACCTGTTCGAGGCCGCTTCCGGCTCGCGCATGATGTGCAATTACTACCGCTTTGGTGGTGTTGCCTATGATCTGCCTCCTATTGTCGGCGGCCCGGCAGTCAAGCCCGGTGATAAGTCACGTAACATTGATACGATGAAGTATCTCAAAGACCTGATCCTTGACCGGCTGCCGCGCACCACTGACCAGATGGACAGTTATCTCTCCGATAACGAAATCCTGGTGTCGCGCTGCAAGGGGATCGGTATCCTGCCGCCGGATGTGGCAATATCCGCTGGAGTGACCGGCCCGGTGCTGCGTGCAAGCGGCATCCCTTATGATCTTCGCCGCGCCGACCCCTACAGCATCTACGATGAACTGGATTTCGATGTCGCGGTGCGCTACAACGGCGACCTGTATGACCGTTACTACATCCGTCTGGAAGAAATCCGGCAGAGCCTCCGCATCCTGGAACAGCTCATCCCGCGCCTGGAAGAAACCGAAGGCCAGGAGTATTGGGGCGGCAAGCGTGCCTATAACGTCCGCGTTCCGAAGGGCGAACATTACGGACGCGCTGAAAACCCGAAGGGCGAACTTGGCTTCTATCTGGTTTCAGACGGGTCGGCCAATCCGTATCGCTATCATATTCGGGCACCAAGTTTTATCAACCTGACAGCTCTTGAAGAAATGTGCCGGGGGTTGAAGATCGCCGACGTGATCGTGATTCTGGGCAGTATCGACATCGTTCTGGGCGAAGTGGATCGTTAAGGCAGTCTGAGGAGCAGTTGCTATGTACGGATCGGGTATATTTAAAGGTCTTGGTGTCACGCTCAAGCATCTGGTTGACACCTATATTGACGATTTCAAGTGGGGTCTTGAACGCTATACCACTGATGAAGGGTTTGAACACAGCCAGAGTCCGGAGACTCGCGGGATTATCACCATCCAATATCCCGAAGTAAAGATGGCTGTCCCGGAGCGTTTCCGCTTTGTCCCCTTCCTGGTGGTCAATGATGCGGATCATCCGGAAGCACCGGGGGCGCACTGGTGCACCAGCTGCGGGATTTGTGCAAAGGTTTGTCCTCCGCAGTGCATCTGGATTGTGCGGACAACCGATCCAGAAACGGGCCGCCCCGTGCCGGAACCGGAGCAGTTCTATATCGATATCGACATCTGCATGAACTGCGGCTACTGCGCCGAGTTCTGCCCCTTCGATGCGATCAAGATGGATCACGATTACGAGCTCTCTAGCTACGACCGCACGACGGCACACATCCACGACAAGGCTAAACTCTCCAAACCGCTGAGTTACTGGCAGACCATAGCGCCTTCACGGGCCGAGGCCGAACGGCTGGTACGTGAAGCCAAGGAAGCTGAAAAAGCTGCCAGAAAAAGCCGGAAGAAAGAGTAGTTTGGTTAGTTGTACCAGGTAAACACAAAAGGCCGCTCATCTGGCGAGCGGCCTTTTTTCAAGGCTAAAAAACAAAAGCAGCTAGGAAGGTAGGGCAATAGCTGTGTATCAAAATGATGCAGAAATGTTATTCCCTGCCCGTGTGATCCCGCATCTTCGCAACCTGAGAGGGCAGGAATGGCAGCAGCTTATCGACCGGGTGATGGCCCAACCCGACGATAGTGTTGATCGACAGGCATTTACCTTGATGATGATCCGTCTTGACGGGTGTTTGACCTGTCATGCCGATAGTTACCGGGCGCTGCGTGGTTGTACCTTGTGTGCCCAGCAAACCGTTACCCGCTACAAGGGCAGTGACGAGGAACTATTGGCGGCCTTTGAACAGGCCAAAAAGGATATGGAACATTGGCATATATCAGGCGAGGTTCCGCTAAGTGAGCAGCTTCCGCCTGAATTGTAACTTTGGGAAGAGTTGGAAGAAAGATATAAATAATGTCTGATTTAGAAACTCAGATCATGTCAGAACTTGGAACGGTCATGGAACCGGAACTGCACCGTGATCTGGTGACGTTAAAAATGATCCACGATCTGAAGGTCGAGGGGAACACCGCCAGCTTTACGATCATGCTGACGACCCCGGCCTGCCCGTTAAAAGGCCAGATTGAGCAGTCGGCCAGGGACGCAGTTTTGCGGGTTCCGGGGATTGAGGAAGTTAACATCAAGCTCGACTCCAGCGTATCGACGGATGGGCGCGTCCGGGGACGGATGAACCTGGATATCAAGAATCTGGTCGCCGTCAGCAGTGGTAAAGGCGGAGTGGGCAAAAGCACCGTCGCCGTTAATCTGGCGATCTCACTCCAGAAGAGTGGCGCAACCGTCGGCCTGATGGACGCCGACATCCTGGGGCCAAACCTCCCCATGATGCTGGGGATCGACTCGATGCCCGCCGCCACCGATGAAAAATTAATCCCGGCGGAAGCCTTCGGCGTGAAGGTCATGAGTATGGGTTTCCTCGTCAACCCCGATCAACCGATGATCTGGCGTGGCCCAATGGTTCACAGCGCCATCCGGCAGTTCTTCACGGATGTGGCCTGGGGATCACTCGACTACATGGTGATCGACCTGCCCCCCGGCACAGGCGATGCACAGCTCACCCTGGCCCAGTCAGTCCCCCTGACCGGCGCGATCATCGTCACCCAGCCCCAAGACGTTGCCGTCAGCGATGCCCTGCGCGGCCTGATGATGTTTGAGAAAGTTGACGTGCCGATTGTCGGTGTGGTCGAAAACATGAGCGGCGAATTCTTCGGTGAAGGCGGGGGTAAAAACCTGGCCGAAGCTCGGAACGTCCCCTTCCTGGGGAGCATCCCCCTCGATCCCAATGTGCGGGCGGGCGGTGATGCGGGTAAGCCGGTCGTAATAGATTATCCCGATTCGCCTGCGGCGGCGGCTTTCGCACAATTTGCTCAAGAAGTTGCAGCCCGGATCAGCATCCTCAATTTCAACCAGGATGACAACGTGATCCCGATTACGACCATTGGCTGATCTATTTTTTCATGCAAGTTTAGGCAGACTCGCTCGTCGAGTCTGCTTTTTAGATTCAGTTTAGTGCCTGGTAGTTGCGGTATAATTGTCCGTCTTCTAAACTTAACGATACGGCTGCCCGCCTACTGGAACCTCCGATAATAATAATCGTGATTGTAGGGGCGGTTCGTGAACCGCCCTGAAAAGGCGGAGCCAGATACCGATAATGGACGCGCCAGACGCGTTGTATGAGTGAGAGGTTTTTACATGGATGCAACCATGACATCCACCATCGTTGCCGTACGATTTAACAAGATCGGCAAACTTTACCACTTTGACGTGGAGCGATTCGCCGAACTGGAGACAGGCCATTTTGTCATTGTTGAGACGGCACGAGGCCGTCAATTAGGGCAGATTGTAGGCTTTGTCTCGCCGGAGAATGCCCATTCAAAGCATATCAAGCACGTTAAAGCGCCCGCCACCGCCCGTGATTTGATGATGAATAAACTCTGGGAGGCCAAGAATATCGAGGCGCTGATCACCTGCCGTGAGCTGGCCGCAAAACTGGATACTTTCGAGGGGGTGAAGTTCATCCAGGCGGACTATAACTATGATGGCAGCATGCTGGCGATCAGTTATACCTCCGAAGAAACAATGATCAACACCACCAAACTTCGCCAGCGCCTTGAGGACAAATACCACACCCGGATCGAATTACGCCGGATTGGAACCCGCGATGCCGCCAAAGTACTGGGTGAATATGGCGCATGTGGCGGGCCGCGCTGCTGCTCTACCTTCCTGAGCGAATTCAGCCCCATTTCGATCAAGATGGCAAAGGCCCAGGGCATCTCGCTCAATCCGTCAGAGATCACCGGGATGTGTGGTCGGCTGCGCTGCTGCCTGATCTATGAGTATGAGCAGTATGTCGAAGCCAATAAAACCCTGCCGAGAGTCGGCAAGTGGATCGGAACATCCTATGGCGAGGGCAAGGTGATCGATGTGAACTCGCTGCGTGGAACGGTCACGGTGATTGTCAATGACACCCGGCAAGAGATCGGGCGGGATGATATTGTTCCCCTGGAAGAATTACGTGCACTGCAAAAGAAAGCCGCACAGGCTTGTTCCAAGGAAGGGGCAGGCGGTGTATGTGAATGTGGCGCACGGGTGCGGTCGGGCGGTGCTAAGGAAGAAGAAAAAACACCGCCTGAGCAGACCGAGCCAAAACAGAAAACCAGCAGCAAATCCCGGCGTCGAGGCGGCAGGCGATCCTCCCGGCGGCGCTCCCATCCTCGCCAATCTGATAGCAAGCAGAAATAATTCAAGGGATTAGAAACAAAAGGCCCCTCTTACGCAAACAGGAGGGGCCTTATATCTTGTTCATGATCCTTGTTCACGAGGATGGGAGGCTTAGTTCTCAGCCGCCAGGTGCTTCATGCTGACCATCCGCCGCTTAAGTTTCTCGCTCAGTTCGGATACATTCGGCTCCAACAAGAAGGTGCAGGCATCGCCGGGTATCTCGTTGATCTCAACCTCGCCGGATATCGCGTCACTCCATCCACCCTTCGGGTACTTCACGAGAACCTGGTACAAATCCGCCGTTGTGAAGACCGATATATTGCCGGGATAACGGGTAGGCGGCTTGTAAGTGTTGGTTGCCCGCTCTACCAGGAATTCTTCATACAGACCGGTACGCAGGAAGAAGGGCAGCGGGCGGTCAATAGCCGTGAAGAACTTCATACTGACTTTCCACAACATCTTTTGTAAAACCGGTTTGATGTCGTCCAGGTTTTGTAGTCGCCAGGAGACGAACTTCCAGATTTTCTTAGGGCCGCCGCGCAGCGCATTCCGAATTCTGGATTTGGTGCGTTCCCCCGTCGACTGGGATTTCTGAATGCTCGGCAGGGTGTTGAAGATCACCAGGGTTTCGACTCCCTCACCGGCCTCATGGAACTGTCGAGCCATCTCAATTGCCACCACACCGCTGGCAAACACTCCTCCCAGCGAATAGGGGCCGTGTGGCTGAATCTTGCGGACTTCCTCAATGAAGGCTGCCGCAACATCCTGAACCCCGGCGGTCATAACCTGGTCAGCGTTAAGCCCCTGCCAGTGCAGCATATAGAAAGGTTGATCCTCGCCAAGATGCCCGGAAACATTCCGCACCTCAATAACATTGCCGCCGACACAGAAGAACGGATTTCGCGATCCGCGTGGGTTAATCTTGACAATCGGCGACCACACTTCTTGTGAGACTTTATCTTGCGCAACCAACGCGGCCAGTGCCTCAATGGTCGGGGCCTGATAAAGGGTTGCCAGCGGAAGCCGTTTGCCGAATTCCTTTTCGATCCGGGCGAAGAGCCGCACCGCCAGCAGCGAGTGCCCGCCCAGGTCAAAGAAGTTATCACGCACACCGATCTTCTCGATGCCCAAAGCCGCCGACCAGATCGCCGTCATCTGGGTTTCTACTGCATTGCGGGGCGCGATGTAAGCGTCCTCGCTGAGCCGGGCGACTTCTGGCGCAGGCAGCGCCTTGCGATTGATCTTGCCGTTTGACGTAAGCGGCATCTCATCCAGGAACACGTAGATCGGAGGAACCATATATTCCGGCAGTCTCTCCATCAAAAAGCTGCGCAGTTCTTCGACCCCTGGCGGCGGGCTGATAGTTGCCACCAGGTAGGAAACCAGGTATTGATGGCCTGCCGGTGTTTTATAGACAGTTGTGACGACTTCCCGCACGTTGGGGTGCTTTTCAATCGCCACATCGATCTCGCTCAATTCAATCCGAAGGCCGCGTACCTTGACCTGGAAGTCAACCCGGCCCAGATACTCGATATTGCCGTTGGGCAGCCAACGTCCCACGTCGCCGGTTTTGTAGAACCGGGCCGCCGGATCATCCAGAAAGGGGTCGCCCATAAACGCCTTGTCTGTCCGTTCCTGGTCGTAGATGTAACCCTGCCCTACACCGATACCACCAACGTAAATCTCCCCCATTACGCCAATCGGCACGGGTTGTAAATGCGTATCCAGCACGTAAAGGTGCATATTGGCAATCGGGCGGCCAATCGGCATATTGACGACTTCGAGCGGAGGCGGCTCATAGATTGCATAGTGGGTCACGTCGTCGGAACACTCGGTTGGGCCATAGGCATTGAGCAGCGGAATCCTGGGATAACTCTTCAACCACTCGCGGGCCAATGACGGGGGCAGTGCTTCCCCGGTCGGGATCATCCACCGCAAAGACTGTAACCGCGGGCGATCCGGCTCATCGGCAATCGCCTCAACCATCGTCCGCATGATGGACGGCACAGTTTCCAGGATCGTGACGCCGTGTTCCTCAACCTTTTCGAGTAGATATTTCGGGGCATGCGCGATCTCATCTTCGTAAATCTGAGTCTTCCCACCGAACACCAGCGCTTCGAGAAACTGCCAGACGGAGATATCGAAACACTGCGAAGCGTTCTGTGCGATCACATCGTCTTCGGTCAGGTCGAGATCGTACATCTTAGCGTAGATGTGATTGAGCATCCCCCGGTGCTCGACCATCGCGCCTTTTGGCCGCCCGGTTGAACCGGAGGTAAAGATCACGTAGGCCAGTTGTTCCGGCCCCACTTCAATGCCGGGGTTGCCGTCATCAGCGTCGAGATTCAGGATATCCTCAAAGGCGATCAACTGCGGCCACTTGGCTTTGGGTTGATCTTCAAGCGCCTCTTCTGCCAATGGGAGATACTGCCGCTCACCAAGAATCATGGCGGCCCGGCTCTGAGTCATCATATGCTGGACACGCTGCGGCGGGTAGGCCGGGTCGATCGGAACGTAAGCCCCACCGGCCTTGAAAATCCCCAGGATGCAAATCAAGAAGTCGATGCTGCGATCCGCCAGGATACCGATAACGGTTTCGGCCTTAATCCCGCGCTCCAGCAGTTGATGGGCCAGCTTGTTAGCCCGCTTATTGAGTTCCCCATAGCTGACTTCCTGATCCTGGAAAGCCGCCGCGATCCGGTCAGGTCGGCGGGCGGCGTGTTCTTCAAACAGTTCGTGGACGCGTTTCTCAACCGGAACTTCCTTATCCGATTGGTTCCACCCAACGACGATCTGATACCGCTCCGCTTCGGTCATAATCGGCAGTTCGAACAATTTTTGCGCCGGGTTATCAGCGATGCTCCGCAGCAGCGTTTCAAAGTTGGACGCCATCCGTTCAATCGTGACCGCATCGAACAGGTCAGCGCTGTATTGGAACCCACCATACAGGTTATTACCGTCTTCGTACATGCACAGGCTCAGATCAAAGTGCGTTGATGTCTCCTTTAGATCGACCCGCTCCGTCTTCAGCCCGGATAGTTCCAGCTTGACCGGGGGCGGGTTGTCAAATTCGAACATCACCTGAACCAGCGCATTCCGGCTCAAGTCACGCTCTATCTGGAATTCATGCACCAGGATTTCATAGGGGAATTCCTGGTGCTCGCAGACCGTATCATTTTTCTCTGCCGTGCGTTTAAGCAGATCGGTGAAGGGCTCAGTATCTGAGAGTTGGGATCGATGCACCAGGGTATTGATCAGCGGGCCGATCATCTGCTGTGTTTCGGGCCGGCAGCGGTTCTTGACGGCCAGCCCGGTCAGGAAATCGGTTTGCCCGGTATACCGGTGAATTAATGTATTGAAAGCCGCCAGCAGTACCATATCCAATGAGGTGTTGTGCTGCTTCGCCAGCATCCTGAGCGAGTCCACCCAATCACCGGCAAATTGGACGCGATGAACACCACCCCGCAGGGATTGAACCGCCGGGCGGGGGTGATCAGCCGGAAGCTCCAGGACGAAAGACGCCCCTTCTAATTGTTCTTTCCAATAGGCCAGGTGTTCGGCCAGTACGTTGCCTTGTAGATATTCGCGCTGCCAGGCAGCGAATTCTTCATACTGAGCCGGTAAGTCTTCGAGCGGTGATTCTCCCAGATCGATCAAGGCAGAATATAAAGCCTGAAATTCCTTGAAGAATATATTGAGGGAGGGATAATCCATCACTGTCTGGTGGGCATTGAGCACCAATATGTGATCGTCTTTTGCCCGGCGCAGCAGCTTGGCATAAAAGAGCGGGCCTTTTTCCAGGTCGAAGGCGTGGTGTGTCTCTTCAACAGTAAACAGGAATGCCAGTGCTTTTTGTTCTTCCTTGTCCAGATGGCTTACCCGCTCCACCTGGATAAATTCGGTGTCTTCAGGTAACAACACCGGCTTTGTGATTTCGTCCTCTCTAGAAAAGGCCGTCCGTAAGATATGGTGGCGATTGAGAATTTCTCTCAGACTGAAGATAAGCGTGGATACGTCCAGAGGCCCCAGAAGCCGGAATGCCGCATAAACGTTGAAAGGTGTATGCCCGACTTCTAGTTCATCAAGAAACCACAATCGCTCTTGTGAAAAGGATAATGCAGATGAACCGGTATGTATGTGTTGAATTTCTAAGTCAAGAGTTGCAGCCATGTTTCCCCCACATAATTTTTGAGAAAGGCAGTCCTTCATCTAGATTCGGTAAGCCATGATTGATTTGCCGAAATAGCTAACGTGTATAGAAGTCCTCACCAATGATTGAATATGTTCTAGACAAAGCCTATCCGTCTGATGACATATTCGGTATTCAGAATTATTTCAAAACAATAAACTTCACAAATTTCATTGATAATATCAACTTGCTAAAAAACAGTCGAAGTTTTCTGGTCAGGGGTTTGGGAAGACGAAACCATCCCATGTTCCGAACAGGGCAAAGCGACCGGCATCTATCACCCCGATCATCATAAAGGTAACGGCAATCCCGAAGAAAATCACCGGCAGCGCGTCGCGCAGTGACGCGGCGACATTCTCTTGCCTGAGTAGGGTGGCTACCATAACAGTGTTAATCACCGACAGCACCGAGACAACCCCTACGGAACTGAGCACCGCCAGCGGATAGAGAAAGATCCCCCACCCACTCAGCACCATGGCGATCAATATCCCGCCAATGCCCCATAATGCAAGGAGCTGCCAGAAATTTTTGATGGTGTGCTCATGGGTTGCATCAACCCACAGAGTAGCATTGGCGATGGGAAGCAGCAGACTCCCCAATGTAATCCCGTGAAACATCCCGGTGAACAGGCGGAGAAAATTAGACGGTTGGTACAGGCGAGGTAGATTATCTGAAGGGAGTAGGTGGGAAAAGGAATTAGCCCCATCAAAGGCCCAGAAGGCACTCATGCCGAGCATCACCATCATAATACCCATCGGCGGGAATAATCCGGCGCGGCGCTGTCTGAAGATCAGGCCCGGTACCAGCAGGCCCACCAGCACCCCCAGAAAAGTCCCCGAACACCGGGCGCACATTGGCAGGACACGGCCATTTGGGAAAACAAAGGATCGGGCGCTAATTCGGTGGCAGACGGCATAACCGACGGCATCAGCCCGCCCCAGCAGCCCTCCAGGAGTAAAGGATACCCACAGCACTACCGCAATCAGCATTGCAGCAGTTGCCATCCACAGCAGGTAATTATCAGGATTAAAAAAACGTCTCAACGGTGAAGGGCTGTCCGTATCAGGTGAGGACGGCGGATCTGCAATTTGGGCCACGTAGTTAACCTCTTGCCACAATCTTAGATGATGTGCCCATTATACAACCGTCGTCTGACTCGTGCCTTCCCTCCTCAGTACCAAAACAAGCCGTGACAGGAATTGCCACGGCTTGTCGAATTCAAGGTGTAAAGATTATCAGGTCAGGTAGCCATCAACGCTTCAAACTGCTGGCGGTCAATTGTCTCAATATCCAGCAAGGCATTTGCCAGCGAAACCACCTTGTCCCGGTGATTCAGCAGGATTGACTTGGCGCGCTCGTAAGCACTGGACAGTATGCCGTCTACCTCTCGGTCAATGGTACGGGCGGTCTCTTCTCCATAGGTGCGAGGTTCGGCCAGGGTACGGCCCAGGAAAACCGAGTTGTTATCCTCGTCGAACACCCGCAGCCCTAATACTTCACTCATACCGTAGCGGGTGACCATCGACCGGGCAATCGATGTCGCCCGCTCAAGGTCATTGCTGGCCCCGGTTGTGATCCGGTTGAAGGTGATCTCCTCAGCCGCCCGACCGCCCAGCAGCCCGACGATCATATCCTCAAGCTGCTCACGGCTGATCAGGCCGCTGTCCATACTTTCTGGCAGGGACATGGTAAAACCACCGGCCCGCCCACGTGGGATAATGGTGATCTTATGTACCGGGTCGCTGTGTTCCAGGTGATGCATCACCACCGCGTGGCCCGCCTCATGGAAAGCTACCACCTCTTTTTCCTCCGGGGTGACAACCTTCGAGCGGCGCTCCGGCCCGGCAACCATCTTTTCCATCGCTTCCTGGAATTCGCTCATGCTAATCCCGGAGAGATTACGCCGGGCGGCCAGGATAGCCGCCTCATTGACGAGATTCTCGATATCCGCGCCGGAGAAACCGGGCGTGATCTTGGCGATAGTTTCCAGGTCAACATCGTTAGACAGGGGCTTACCCCGTGCATGGACCCGGAGAATCTCTTCGCGGCCCTTCACATCAGGCCGGTCGATGAAGACCTTCCGGTCGAAACGCCCCGGACGGAGCAGGGCCGGGTCGAGCACGTCAGCGCGATTAGTTGCTGCAATGACGATGATGTTGGTGTCGTTATCGAAGCCGTCCATCTCGACCAGAATCTGGTTGAGTGTCTGTTCACGCTCATCGTGACCGCCGCCGAGTCCGGCACCGCGCATCCGGCCTACCGCGTCAATTTCGTCGATGAAGATGATGCACGGGGCAACCTGTTTGGCTTTGTCGAACAGGTCACGCACCCGGCTGGCTCCTACACCGACAAACATCTCGACAAACTCCGAGCCGGAAATGCTCATGAACGGTGCGCCCGCTTCCCCGGCAACTGCACGGGCCAACAATGTTTTACCTGTACCGGGAGGTCCGATCATCAACACGCCCTTTGGAACCCGCGCCCCAAGCCGGATGAATTTTTCCGGCTCGCGCAGGAATTCGACGACTTCTTGCAGTTCTACTTTTGATTCTTCAACACCGGCCACATCATCAAAGGTAACGGCTGGCCGGTCGATGTTTGCCAGCTTTGCGCGGCTGCGTGCAAAGCCCATGGCCTGATCCTGACCACTCCGCATCGAGCGCATGATCATAAAAGCAAACCAGCCGATCACCACCAGGGGGATCAGCGTAAAGAGCAAATTGCCGACCAGTGCAAGAGGAGCCGGGCCAACAAACACGACATCGACCTTATTCAAAGCGGCTTCACTGACTCCCAGTAAAGCCAGCGTTTCATACAGGCTGCTGTCCGGTTCCTTGCGAGTAGTGAACTTCTCACCGCTCAGTAATTCAACGGTCAGTTCATCCCCCTGAACCTCGATACGCTCAACCTGCCCATCGCGGACATACTCTGCCAGACTCGCCAGTGATGTTTCCTGGCTGTTGTTGGCAAGATGGCTGGTTGCGTACTGAACGCCTATGATCGCAATAATAATTACCCCTACGATCAAAAAGACGCGGGTCAGGTTAGCCGGATTGTTGGATGGATTGCCTTGCTGATTGTTCACGTTACACCTCAAAAAAATACCATTCTCTAGAGAGTTTACCGTACCTAATCTTAGAATACAGTAAGAAAAGTCTATGAGCCGGGCCTGATAAGGTTTCGGTAACCATTATCTTTTTTCACATAGCAGCAAAAAACTCCACCCCGCAAGTGGAAAGCACATTATGCTGACAAAGATTTTCTTTATTCGCCCTGAGCACATACATTAAATGTATCGAATCGATAGGCCCCTGTAAATAGCCGTGGGGTAATGCAATAAATTTGTATCTATCGATTCTTCTTGTATTACCACCAATACAACCAGCGCGAAAAAAGTATGATACAATGGGACGAGGTAGCAGAAAAAGGATTGAGCACAACAATGTATGATTTTGGTAAGGCGTTAAAACGCCAGTGTTTAGCACGTATAGATAATTATCCGTCCACCATTGAGAGAAATCACAATGAACTGGCAGCCAAAATTGCCGAGTTGGTTGAACACAATAAAGATCGGCTGCCCAATTTGCCATCTGATTCCCAAACCAATATACCTGACGACTACATTGACGACATGATTCACTACTATCTGAAAGAAAGCCCGCGTATTACTGCATTGAAAGCAGGAGATATTGCTACCTGGGAAAACCTGCTGGGTCTGATAAGGAAGCGGGTCTACACCAACCTCCGTCGCTATTACGTCAAGGCCATCGATTTAGGTGCTCTGGCGGCTGAAACCATCCAGAGTTGTAGTTTCCTGATATGGTTGAAGCTGGATAAGTTTTCCTATGACAACCCGCTTGATGCCTGGGTATCTGGTGTTGTGGCAAAAGAAGTTCGAAATATTTGCAGCTCGGCGGGATTTAGACACCGGCAGAAGAACATCTCTTTTGAACAACCGATTCATGACAGCCTTCATCCCGATACCACAACCATCGGTGATCTACTGCCGGATGAGCAGGCTTCCCAGCAGTTTTTAAGGGTCGATCGTTTACTGACCATCAGTGCCGGATTTGATAATCTCAGCCCTGAGCAGCGTGAATTGGTTACGCGTCAGCTAGCAGGGCAGACCACATCTGATATTGCGGAAGATATGGATTGTACTGCCGACGCCGTCTACAAACTCAGGCAGCGGGCGGTAAATAAGCTGCGGACCTTTGTTGAAGTTTGATAAGCAATAGGCCCTTTTCTATGGAAGACCATCAGCAAGTAAGCGAGCTACTGGATCGCTATGCGCATATTCTTCAAACAGGTGGAGATGCCGCCGCCATGTACCCCCACGTCGCCCGGCATTTGAAACACTGTCGGGCCTGTCAGACAATACTGGAAGATATGCTCACTGTATCTGAGGCCGGTGACGAATCCTACAGCACCGTCGCCGCCGATGACCTGCTGTTTGTCAAACAGCCCCAGCTTGCAAAACACATGGCGCGTCCCGGTAGTACAGATAGCTCCTTCAGTTTGCGAATAGCACTCCCCCTTGCTGATGGTTTATTCGGAGAATCACTCTCTGCGCGTTTTGCCCCACAACCGACGCGCAGTCTCGATGCCATCCAACCCGGTGGCCGCTTGTTGTTTTATGACACAGTCCCAATGGGTACCCAGCACGTTCAGATTATGCTTACCCTCCACTGCTGTTCAAACGCCGGGCAATATGTCATCGTCGGAGAGCTTGCTGCAGAAGAACTGCCCCCTGTTCTGGTTGTCACCGCTCAAATCGGGGCTGAAACCTATGAAGCAGAGGCACACGATGGAAAGGTAGTATTTGAGGATGTATCGTTTAGTGAGGGCGTTAAACACATTATGATTATATTGGAACCTCTGACAACTGCGTCTCATTGATCTTCAATGTTTCCTGACATAGCCGCGATTCGCGCCCGCCTTGCATCGGTTGATGCAGAGCTTGCCCAATTGAAGCCACTTCCGGCAGATATTTCCCCCGAACAGTTTCTCAAAGAACTGTTAGACACTGCTCGCCGACACCCGGTTCAGGGGACGGCTTTTGCGCTTCAGGCATTGGAATCTCCCGTTGGGCCGGTAGCGCTTGGTATTGCCCTGGCCTGGTGGGGATATTACACCGAAGCCTTAGCCTTTCTTGAAAGAGTTGATCAGCCGGATGCCCTGGATTTGTATAGGTGCTGGTACAGGATTATCTGTGAGCGGCGGCTTCGCCGTGTAGATGACTGTTTCGACCAGCTGCTTGATGTTGCCGACACTCTGGAAAATAAGGGCGACTCACATGCTGCAATGCGCTGCCGCCTTGACGCGATCTCCACGCTCTATTTGTCCCAGGCTGATAATGACCGTTTAAGGGAGATCATCCATTATTTTGAAACCAACAATCTACCCGGCGACCTGGGGATCGGGCTGATCTTAAGGACTTTTGAGCTTTTCAATCAGGGTGATTTAGCTGCCGGGCTGGATACGCTTGAACGGGCTGAAGCTATTTTTGTCGAACAAGATATGCCCGCCATGTTAGCTTATGCCTGGATGTACCGGGGCCTGTATTTCTACCATCGCCGGGAATTTGAAGAGGCGGACTCGTGGTTTCAAAAGGCGCAGCGTCAGGCAGAGGCGTTGAAGCATGAATATTATCTGGCCCTGATATTATTGGAACGGGCACGCCTCTATTATGAAAAGGGCGATATTCCGGCCAGCCTGGAAATCTACTTGAAGGCCGCCGACCTCTCCGAGAAGCAGAAATTGATTCACCTCGATGCCGATTGTCAGATATCAATAGCCAATCTGAAACTCCGCCAGGGGGACTATTCTGCTGCCGTTGAGGGATATCGACAGGCTGAGAGCTTGTTTACCGAACTTGGTAACGAGACGTTTGCCGCCATTGCCCGGATGAACTTAGGCGTTGTCGCCCGCCGTCAGGGAGATTTCACCCGGTCACTCAACGAGATAAACCAGGCATTAGCGATCTTTCAAGGCAGCCGCGCACTCGAACACCAGGCCAATGCTCAATACAACCTGGGCAAGACCTATGCTGCTTTTGGTTATTTCGAACCGGCTATTGAACACTACCAAAACAATATAGCGCTTTTGCAAGAGGCAGGTCTCGAAGCAGCAGCGGTCCGACCATCTATTGACCTGGCCCACATCATGATCCAGCGCGGACTGTTTGATCAGGCCGCAGCCCTGCTCGATCAGGCTGAACGGCTCGCTGCTGAACAATCACTGGACTCAGCCCTATGCTTACGCACCCAGGCCGAGCTAATGGTCGCTCAGGGGAAAACATCGGATGCTCTCCAGGCATACCAGGACAGCCAGGAGCAGTTAGCTTCGCTCCAACAATATGAGGCTGTCAGGGAAACAACCCTATCCATTGCCGAACTGCTGGTTGCCCTGGGGCGCATCAATGCCGCCTGGGAAGAACTTAACCGGCTGGATCAAAAGAAGCTCTCAGCCAATGCACAATGGCATTATCATATCATCCGTGCAAAGATCGCTCAGGCTCAGGAAGAGTATGATAACGCCCAGGAAATTTATCTTGAGGCGCTGCGGACGATCCAGGCTGCCCGGCGAACACTCTTGCAGGAGGAACAGGTTGCCCAGTTTAATCTGATGCTCCAGCCTGCCTATGAGGATGCATTAGGTCTGGCACTTGAACAAGATGATCCGGCAGCGGCACTATCAATTGTCGAATTAAGCGGCACACAGTTACTCAATATTCGCCTGGGGATAGAGAGCACGCTCACAGACCAGGACTGGTTATCTGAGAGTATCGCAGCCCTCACCGCTGAGTTTAACCGGGAATGGACGATTCTCCGGTATGCCTGGTTTCAAGATAGTATCAGGCTCTTTGCCCTTACCCCCGATGGTTTAGCTTCTTATCCGATTAACCTCGATAGCTCAATGTGGCTGGCCTTAAAGGCTTGCAGCAGTCCTGATAACACTTTCCGGCGCTTCACCTATCTGGGGCATTCACAAATCCAACCTAATGCTGTCGACATCTCCCGCCGCAATCTTCAACAACTTTACCGGCTGCTTTTACCGGATGGCATCCGGTCGCGGCTTCAACCGGAACACACCCTGATCGTTGTCCCGACACACCAATTGCATGGACTTGCATTTCAAGCCTTGCTCGATGGTGATGTCCCATTGATTGAACAAACCCGGCTGCTCTATGCCCAATCCCTGGGATTGTTAGCTGCCTCGTCCAACCGGCCAGCAGGCCCCCCTCCCGATGGGCAGGGTTTGATATTGGCTCAACCCGAATTCACCTTGCCGGGGTACCAGCCTCTCCCACATGTCCGATTAGAAGCAAATACCATCCGGGAAATTGCTGGTGAGACGGTGGAAATCTGGCCCTCGGCCAACATGAACCAGGCCGCCCTCTCACAGGCGGCTCTGGCAGGTGATCTGTCCCGGTATGACTGGCTGCACATTGCGACACATTCCTACGTCGAACCGGCTACCGGAACTTTTGCCGGGTTGGTTCTAGGTTCAGACGTGCTGAAGCTCGACGATATTCATCGCTGGCAGTTAAACGCCCGGCTGGTTACGTTGTCAGCCTGCCAGACCGGTTTAGGTCGCTGGTATTATGGAGATGAGTTAGCGGGCTTATCCCAGGCTTTTCTTGGAGCAGGGGTACAAACCGTAATCGCCAGTTTATGGCTGGCCGCCGATCAACAAACCGCCGATTTTATGGCGATCCTCTACCGGCATCTCCGGCAAGTCTCCGATCCTATAACGGCACTGGCACAGGCCCAGCGAGAAGCACAGCGCAGCGGGTTGGCACCTTACTATTGGGCACCTTTTTGTGTGTTCGGACGGCCCTAGATTGGCCCACCGCCGCCCGCACCACTTCCAGGATTAAGCATTGATCTTTCTTCCTCGAACTAAGTGATATCCACTCTCAGTTTCCGGGAAGTCTCAATGCGATTGAAGGGCTTATCGGTCAAAAAGCGGGCAGAAAACGGACAAAGTTTTCTTTTCTTCTTTTCTGTTGCTTGCCTCCTGAGATTATGCTACCCTATCCTTGACATCTGCACGGCACGTATTGTCCCCCTAGGAGCCAGAGCATTGTGAGTGAACGGCTGCATGAACTCGCCACCCTCGAAGGCCATACCAAAGCAATCTATTCGGTCGCCTTCTCGCCGGATGGCTCGGTTTTGGCGTCCTCATCCGGCGATGGGAATATCCGGTTGTGGCAGATTCCTGATGGCACGCTGTTACACACGCTGACGGGGCATCGCGGTTTTGTGTTTTCGGTCGCCTTTTCGCCTGATGGGGCGCTGCTGGCTTCCGCATCCTATGACGATACGATCAAGCTGTGGGCCATGCCGGATGGGGGGCGATCATCACCCTGGCTGAACATTGGGGTTCGGTTAATTCGGTGGCCTTTTCCCCGGATGGCCGTTTGCTGGCTTCTGCTTCCGGGACCGGGACGATCAAGTTGTGGAGGTCGCCAGAAGGCCGTCTGCTCAAAACCCTCGAAGGCCATGAGCACGCCGCTAACGCCGTCGCTTTTTCCCCGGACGGCGGGATTCTTGCCTCAGCATCGAGCGGGGGCAGCATCAAGTTATGGGATGCAATGGGGGGCCGTAAACTGGCCGTTATGCGCGGGCATAAAGGTTATGTGCATGACATCGCCTTTTCCTTAGATGGTTCCCTGCTGGTCTCCGGTTCGGAAGATACCAACGTCCGGCTGTGGGAAATGCCGGGTGGCAGACTGCGTGCTACTCTCACTGATTACAACGAGGGCGTCCACGCGGTGACATTCTCCCCGGATGGTTCTCTCGTCATCGCAACAGCCTACCGTACCATTAAAATCTGGGATGTGAGAACCGGTAATCGCCTGGAGGAGAAGATCGGTCACGGTGGCTGGATTCATGACGTGGCTTTTGCGCCACATGATGCACTGGTTGCCACCGGTTCCAGCGACCGGACGATCAAACTGTGGCGCTGGGGCAAATAACCTCTAACTTGTACAGCTTGCAGCTAACGATATAATCATTCAGGTAGACGCCAGAAGAAGTCCAGTCCTCGCATCACTCCCTGGTAAGTGGCCACCCAGGGAAACTCTCGTCGCATTGTACTATCAGAAATATAGAAGGGAATTGTCATGTCCGACAAACAACGTATCCTGGTACTTTGCACGGGTAATTCCTGTCGCAGCCAGATGGCAGAGGGCTATCTAAACACCTTGTTTAATGATCGCATTAAAGCCTTCAGCGCAGGCAGCCAGCCAAGTGGCTATATCCACCCACTCGCCGTTAAGGTGATGTCCGAAGATGGAATCGATATTGGCAGCGGACGATCCAAGTCGATGTCCGAATTTTTCAACCAGCCATTTGATGTGGTGATCACCGTCTGTGATTCCGCGCGGGAAGCATGTCCTGTGTTCCCTGGTGGAGGTGAAAAGCTGCATCACTCTTTTTACGACCCGGCAGAGGCCGAGGGCTCCGAAGAGGAGAAGCTGGAGGTCTTCCGCCGCGTCCGTGACCAGATCAAAGCCTGGCTTACCGAACGGTTCGATGCCTGACACCAATAACAAATCAGGGTCGCTGCTTGAAAGAAATGCAGCGACCCTGATCGATATCTGATCTTCCTGCCCGGCAAATAGTTGTCGGGCTATTTCTTTTTGGATTTTTTCATGGGCAGCACAAATCCAAACAGGCTGCCTTTATTCGGCTGAGAGCGCACATAGACCCGCCCACCGTGCTGTTCGACAACGCGTTTGGCAATCGCCAGTCCCAAACCGGTTCCGTTACCGCCTTCGTGCCCCCGGCGCTTGACCCGGTAAAAACGTTCAAACAACTGGCGCTGGGCTTCGAGCGGGATTCCTGGCCCTTCATCCTCGACTTCGAGAAACATCTCTTTGTCTTCTACCCGCAGGCGTGCCTGGATGGTTCCCCCTTCTGGGGAATATTTGATCGCGTTGCTCAGATAATTGGCGACAGCCCGCTCCAACCAGAGCTTACTGCCGCTCAATACGGGGAGCTCCGTCGGGACGTGTGTGATCAATGACAGGGATTTCTCCTCGGCGGCTGACCGGTACTCATCAACGACCTGGGTAAGCAGCGACCCCATATTAACCTTATCTTTTACCTTGAAGCCCATCTCGATCCGCTCGATATTCAGCAAATCCTCGACCAGCCGGGCCATACGATCCACCCCCTTGAGGGCCAGTTCAAGCAGGCTTTCTTGCCGTTCTGTTGGTGACTCGGTGACAGCTTGCAGCATATCCAACGCCCCGGATATCAAAGACAGCGGATCGCGTAAATCGTGGGCTGCTGTCCTGATCACCTGGTCCTTGATTGACTCAACCTCACGTTTATAGGTGACATCCCGCATCACCACCACCCAACCATCCGGTTTGCGGCGCTCGTTGAGAACCGGTGAGATAGCACACGACAGTACCAGCTTCTCTTTCCGCTCGTAGGCCATGTCAAATACCAGCGGGCTGTAGGTTTTACGTTGGGCCGCCTCACGCAGTCCGCGTTCGATCTCTTCCGGCAGTCCTAATTCGGCCAGTGTTCTGTTCAAGTGCTGTGCTTCTATCAGGCTGAACATCGCCTCGGCAGCATCGTTAATCGACGAGAGACAATAATTCTCATCAACGCTCAGGATCGCATCGGCGGTGCTGTCCAGGATGGATTGAAGCCGGTTCCGATTGTTGATTGCATCACTCATCAGCCGGGCATTATCAAGCGCGATCCCGATCTGGCTGGCGATGGCGCTCAAGACGTCCAATTCATCTTTGCTAAATTCGTAGGGGGAATAGCTCATTGCGCTCAGAATACCGATGATCCGCCCGCGAGCATGCATCGGAGCAAGGGCCTGTGCTTTGATCCCTTCCTCCTGAAAAGCCGGATATTTGATCCGCTCATCGTTTGAAACGTCACCGGTCACAACCAGTTCGTCATGCTCAATGGCGTGCCAGGCTAACCCGTGTCCCATTGGCATCCGCATGCCCATTTCGACAAAGTCGCGCTTCCAACCCCGCTGGGCCACCAGGACGAGTTCCCGACCCTGTTCGTCGATCATGCTGATGCCGGTTGCCTCGACATTAATCACGTCCATCACGGCTGCTAGCGAGGCTTCCAATGCCAGCTCCAGGTCGAGTGATTGGCTGACCAATGTTGCTACTGAGTTGATCGCCGCTAATTGATCAAGGCGTTTTTTAACTTCGTCTGTTAACCGCCGGTTTTGTTCTACCAGGCGTTCGATATCATTCAGCGTCACCCCGCCTTGTTTTGACACCTTTCCCTCCCCTTACAAAACTATTTCTGGAAGGCAGTGTACACGGTTTTATACTTCCGCGATAGTTCACCCAAAAGGGTAAAAAGTCTATAAGAACCACCCATATTGGGTGAATAGAAGAAACCAGTCTGGTATATTATGTTGGGCCAGATATTTGTTTGACCCAACTTTATCGTAACATTATGATTATATTGGAGAGGGTTATGATCAAACTATTCAACAAAAAAAGCGACACCGAAGTCCTGGATGCAGCCCGCTCCGAAGCGCTCCCGGCTGGCAGTCCGGCTCCTGATTTTACGCTGGAAAGCTCAAGCGGCGATCCGGTTTCGCTGCGGAATTTACGCGGTAACCCGGTAATCCTGGCTTTTTATCCGGCGGACTGGAGCCCGGTATGCGGTGATCAGATGGTTCTGTACAACGAGGTGCTGCCCTTATTTGAGGATCACAACGCCCAGTTGATCGGCATCTCGGTTGATGGAAAGTGGAGTCACCGGGCTTTTGCCGAAAACCGCAATCTGAACTTTCCTATCGTATCGGACTTCGAGCCGAAGGGGGCGGTCGCACGGGCTTTTGGTGTATATGATGAAGAGAAGGGTGTCAGCCGCCGGGCACTGTTTGTGCTTGACAAAGAGGGAATCGTGCGGTGGAATCATGTCTCCCCATCAAACATCAATCCCGGTGCAAATGGCATTCTTAATGCGCTAGAGACGATAAATTCATAAGGATATTATCATGACTGGAGAAGCCACCCCTAAACTAACGCTGCCGGTTGATGAGCGTGATCACATCCAGGGGCGACTATCCGGCCCGGTAACACTGGTTGAATACGGGGATTACGAATGTCCACATTGTCGCCAGGTCCACCCGATCATCCGGGGTTTACAGGAGCGCCTGGGTAACCGCCTGACCTATGTCTTCCGGCATTTTCCTTTGACCAGCACTCATCCCAATGCCCAGTTGTCTGCTGAAGCGGCAGAGGCTGCCGGGGCACAGGGTAAATTCTGGGAGATGCACGACTATCTGTTCGAGCATGAAAGCCTACCTGACCACGACGAACTGGTTGATTATGCAAGTGAGATCGGCCTGGACGTGGAGCGGTTCAAGCAGGATTTAGCCGATGGTGTTTATGCCGAGCGGGTGCGTGAAGATTTTCTGAGTGGGGTACGGAGCGGTGTCAATGGCACACCAACGTTCTTTATCAACGGACTGCGTTATGATGGCCCCTGGGATACTGAATCCCTGCTCGAAGCAATGGAGCAGCCACTCGGCGTAAAGATCAGGCTGTTGGGGCAGGAATTTGCGCGGATAGAGGCATCCGGCGGTATTGTCCTGCTGATCATGACCATCGCGGCGTTAATCATCGCCAACACAGGATTAGCCGAGACGTACTTCCACCTATGGGAGACGGCGTTGTCCTTCAACTTTGGCGACTTTACGCTGTCTGAGCACCTGCTTGAATGGGTCAATGATGGCCTGATGGTGATCTTTTTCTTCGTTGTGGGGCTGGAGATCAAGCGGGAGGTGACGGCTGGCGAACTCGCCGACCCGAAACGGGCGGCGCTGCCGATTGCGGGTGCGATTGGCGGGATGGTCTTCCCGGCGGCGATCTATGCCCTGTTCAATGTGGGCGGCCCTGGTCAGGCAGGCTGGGGTGTGCCGATGGCTACCGACATCGCCTTTACGCTGGGCATCCTGGCAGTGTTGGGACGGCGTGTCCCGTTTGGGTTGAAGGTGTTTTTCACGGCCCTGGCGATTGCCGATGACCTCGGTGCGGTGATGGTGATCGCGCTGTTCTACACTTCGGAGATTCACTGGGTGGCACTGGCGGTTGGGGCGGTGATTTTTGTCGGGTTGATTGCCTTAAATCGGATGCGGGTCTACTCGCCGCTGCCTTATTCGCTGCTGGGAATCGGATTGTGGCTGGCATTCCTGGAATCGGGGATACATCCTACGATTGCAGGGGTGCTGCTGGCGATGACGATCCCGACGCGCAGCCCGGCTAATACCGGGGCGATGGTTGCCCAGTGTGCGAACATCCTGGATGATTCGCCGACCCTATCACCGGATTTGATCCCGGTGGTGGAAAGCCGCAGGCAGGCGGCGGTCAGTACGTTGGAGGCGATCACGGAGCGGCTGCTTTCACCGGCTCAGCGTTTAGAGCGGAACCTGCATCCCTGGACAACCTATCTGATTTTGCCGATTTTTGCCCTGGCAAATGCGGGTGTTAGCCTGGGTAACGCTTCAATGAGCCTGATCAATCCGACCAGCATTGGGATTATCCTGGGGTTGGTGATCGGAAAGCCGCTGGGAATTACGCTGATGTCGTGGCTGGCGGTGCGGTTGGGATTGGCCCAACTGCCCACTAATGTCCGATGGCGGCAGTTGTTTGCGGCGAGCTGGCTGGCGGGTATCGGCTTTACGATGTCGTTGTTTATTGCCGGTTCGGCGTTCCCTGACCCTGAGCTGCTGGCGACGGCCAAGATCGGTATCCTGGTGGCTTCGGTGTTAGCGGGGGCGGTTGGTTGGATTTTGCTGACCATGTTTAGCGGCCAGTCGTCGAGCCAGTCTATGTCGTCGGCCTGATATTCAATTGGCTCTGCGCGACGACGAATACGTCGTTTGGGCACAAGTGGAAAGAGCTGCATCCGCAGAGTAAGCAGTGTAATACAAACAAGGTTCTTTACCGGCCATCCGCAGTATGAGGGATGGCCTTTTGCTTCCGAGGGGGCCTGACCCTGGCGACCGCTGGCGAAGCCCTCAGTAGACCTCACAAGCCCCTCACTTGCGCCCCCTCGCCAGAACCGGGCGGTCGTGGAGAGATAGGCGGGAAAAGCGGGTGGGCAGAAAGGATGACGATTAACGCACAATCTGGGCTTCTGAAAGCGACAGGCAGTGTCAATGGGTGACAGTATGCCTGGGGCAAGATAGCAGCACACACCTGAAATCCTCTCTTGCTGCGAGGGATGTGGCAGACAAGGTGGTTTTAACCCCTTGTTAGCCGGAAGGGGGGGCGAACTGCACCAGGAACAAGCCCTTTTCAGAAGCAGCAGACTATCCTGCATGTTGTGGATGGCCCGCTATCGATGCTCACATCACTCTGCGAATGTGACTCTTTCTCGGTTGCGCACCCGGCAAATCAGCCCGCGACGTACTCGTCGTCGCGCAGGGTCAATTGAATATCAGGGCAACAGCGGTATAATCCCCCCCGATCCGACTCTGAAACAGCAAAGGTGTTTCCACATGACCGAATATGAACCCGTCATTGGGCTGGAAGTCCATGCCGAACTGCTCACCAAATCAAAGATGTTCTGCGGCTGTGAGGTCGTTGACAGCACCCAGGCCCCGCCTAACACCACCGTCTGCCCGGTGTGTACCGCCCAACCCGGCACCCTCCCGGTGATCAACCGGCAGGCGATCGAATACGCCATGATGGTTGGGATGGCCCTCAACTGCCAGATCAATTCCTTCAACCAGTTCGCCCGCAAATCGTATTTTTATCCCGATTTGCCGAAGGGCTACCAGATCACCCAGTACGAACACCCGATTGCCACCGACGGCTATCTGGATGTGGAAGCCGACGGCCAGCCCATCCGGATCGGAATCACCCGCGCCCACATCGAAGAGGATACGGGCAAGTCCACCCATATGGGCGATCACAGCCTGATCGACCTCAACCGGGCCGGAGTCCCCCTGCTGGAGATCGTCTCCGAGCCGGATATCCACTCGGTTGAAGCCCTGGAAGCCTATGCCCGCAAGCTCCGCCAGATATTGATTTACCTGGGCGTGAATCACGGGGATATGAGCAAGGGTGTGCTCCGGTTTGAGGCGAACGTGTCCGTCCGCCCGGTCGGATCAGATGAGTTCCGCACCCGGACCGAGATCAAAAACCTGAACAGCATCCGGTCGCTGGTGAAGTCGAGCCAATACGAGATCAACCGGCAGGCGAAGATTTACGAATCGGGCGGCGAGGTGATCCAGCAAACGATGGGGATCGACGAGGAAACCGGGGCAACCCATCCACAGCGCGGCAAAGAACACGCCCACGACTACCGCTATTTCCCGGAGCCGGATCTGCCGCCCCTGTACATCGCCGAGGATTGGATCGCCCGAATCCGGGGTTCCCTGCCTGAACTGCCCGATGCCCGCTTTGAGCGGTTCGTGTCAGCGTTTAAGCTGTCCGATCAGGATGCCGGGGTGCTGGTGGCTGATAAAGCCGTCGCTGATTATTACGAAGCGGCGGTGGAAAACGGTGGCGATCCGCAGATCGTCGCCAACTGGCTAACCGGTGAATTGTTCCGCCTGATGAATCTTGAGGGGGTGGAGATCGACTCGATCCGGGTCAAGCCGGGGATGCTGGTCGAACTGCTGGGCCTGGTCACAGATGGGACGATCAACAACACCACCGCCAAAGAGGTACTGGCGAAGATGTTCGAATCCGGCCAGAGCGCGGCGAAGATCGTGGAGGCGGAAGGGTTGGCGCAGATCAGCGATACCGGCGAACTCGAAGCCCTGGTCGATCAGATCGTCGCCAACAGCCCGGACGAAGTAGAGTCCTATCTGGGCGGTAAAGAGAGTCTGATCGGCTGGTTTGTCGGGCAGGTGATGAAGGAAACCAGGGGGCAGGCCAACGCCAAACTGGTCAACCAGCTTTTCCGGGATCGGCTAAATGCCCTGCGTGGGTGATCGGGTCAGAGATGAAATATTGCATGGGCTATTAGACTGACCCCCTGGACTTTGGCTGTTTGAGCGCTAAGAGAGAGGGGAAAGCCGGGCAAATAGGCATTCAAACCGGCAAAGGGACAAACAAATCACGTAAAGCGAGCTCTTTATGCCCCCAGTTAGCCGGTATACCGGGCCAACAGGGGGTGTGTTTTTGATCCGACAGCAAAGCGGCGCGGTACTGATGGAGCAAACACGACCAGGACCAGCGGCGGGCCCCCGACCACCAGCCGGAGGTGAGGGGAGGAGAGCCGCACAGGTCCCAGGTGCGATAGCCCGCCAGGACGAGCAAGGCATAAACCCAGCTCCCCCATTGGACCGAACTGACCGCCGAGTGGGGATTCCAGCATTGTTTGTCACCCACGCCAAAGTCGGTCTTCAACTCCCGATGAGTAACCCCAATTCCCAGCGCTGCCAGGCCCAAAACAACAAGGTTTCAACCGGCAGCGGCAGTTCCCAGTTCCCCTCATCGGTTTGACCAGGTAGTAGGCCGGTTTGCGATAGCACCGTTTCTGACCGCGATAATATTCCTGCCCCCGTACCACAATCAAGAACAGCGGGATGTCCGCTGCCCGATACCGCAGACAAGGCCCCTCAACCCGGTAGGCCATCCGCCGCGTCCGGCAGCGCACCTTTAATTCCAGGGTCTGCCAGCCACTTCGCTCCTGTAGCCACTCGCTGGGCGTCGGCGCTTTGGGACCATACTTCCGCCGCCGGTCAGTCCCGACATACGATTCGCGCAAATCCCGATTGCTGGCCGTGCGCACCAGCGTGATGGTCTCTGTCGGTAAATTCTTCCACCAGTCCAGGGTGTCATACTTCTGTCCCATCAAAGCTGATTGGAGAGAGGGTTGGGGGTGAGGGCCACTGAGGTTCTTCGCCAGCGGCCACCGGGATTCAGGCCCCATCAGAAGCAGGTAGCCCATCCCGCATACTGTGGATGGTGCGTAGGGAATCTCACATCACTCTGCGGATGTGACTCTTTCCAACTTGTGCAGGCGGACAAACCGCCTACGACATACTTGTCGTCCAAACAACGTACTTGTTGTCGCGCAGGTTCAAAAGAATATTTTGCGATACCTACCCTACGTCCCCCAATCCCGCAGATAGAGGAAATCCTGCCCGATAGTCCGCTGAGACAACTTCGGGATAATCGCCGGGACTCGCTTGTAATGGGATCGCCGCACCGACTGCCAGACCTTCTCCACAAACTCACGCGGAAAACCCGCTTCGACCGCCTCTTCCAACTTGTAACGCCGGTCGATCAGCAGGTACAGCAGTTGGTCAGCATCATCGTAACTGTAGCCTAATTCCGCCTCATCAGTCTGGCCCGGCCACAAATCGGCGGACGGCGGCTTATCGACAATCACATCCGGGACTCCCATCGCCCTTGCCAGTTGACGCACCTGTGCTTTGTACAGGTCACCGATGGGATGCATTGCCGCAGCACTGTCACCATACAGGGTACTGTAACCCAACAGAGCTTCGGTTTTGTTGCCTGTCCCAATCACCAACCCATTGAACGCCGCCGACTGGTCATACAGCACAACCATCCGCATCCGTGCCATGATGTTTCCGGCTCGCAGCGGGGCCATATCGGGGAATCGTTCCAACAGGGGATCGACCATCGGGGTAATTTCAACCGTATCATGTTGGATACCCAACGCTTCGATCGCCAACCCGGCATGATCCAGGCTGGCCTGAGACGATTTTTTATAGGGCATCCGAAAACCCTTGACGTTATCCGGTCCCAGTGCTTCCGCGGTCAGAAATGCTACTAACGCCGAATCGATCCCGCCCGAAAGCCCGATCACCGCCCGCGAGAATCCGGTGCGGGTCACTTCCTCCCGGATGAAGGATACCAGCAAACGGCGAGCTAAGTCGGTGTTGATCTCCAGGTTGTTCAAGAATTGGGTGATTGCCATCAGCGTTTCTCCGATTCGCCCAGTATGCGGGACAGGGTTCGCATGGTCAGGCCGGTACGCTCATCGCGCAGCAAGGGTAGACGGGCACGGGTTCGGTGAAGGTGATTGGTGTCAATGGTGACGGTCATCAGCGTTTCGTCGAAGTAGGGAGCCTGGGCAATGGTTTCGCCATCCGGGTCATAGACAATCGATCCGCCCCAGAAATTGAACCCATCCTCGAAGCCAACCCGGTTGGTGTGGACAACAAAGTTGGTGAACAACCCGGCATAAGCCTGAGTTACTCGTTCAACCCACCGCCCACTGGCCAGGATATCCCCTTTATCGAGGCCGCGTCCAGGACTTGCTGAAACCAGCAGCAGGATATCTGCACCATCCAACCACAATAAATAAGGCGGGCTGGCGTGCCAGAAATCCTCACAGATCAGGATGCCCATCCGCCCGAAACGTGTATCGAAGGCGCTGAGATTTTCACCCCAGGCAAAATAACGCCCTTCGTCAAACAGGGTGTAGGTCGGCAGGTAGACTTTGTGGTGGACGTGAACCAGTTTGCCCTGACTGAGGTAAGCCGACGCAATGTAGAATCGGTGCCGGTTGTCCTCATCGACAAAACCCACCACCAGATCAAGGTCATGTGATGCTTTGTACAGCGGCTTGAAGATCGGGTTGTCAGGAGTAGGTCGGCTGGCAACCGTATAGGTGATATCTTGCAGGTTATAGCCGGTCAGAGACAGCTCCGGGAAACAGAGCAAATCCACATTCTGCTGCCGGGCCTGGTCGATATAGTCCAGGTGTTTTTTCAGGTTAGCCTGTGTGTCGCCTAGTGTTGTATTGATCTGGGCCAGGCCCAAATTGACTTGCATGGATGGCTCCAATCAGTTCAGGTTTCGTAATCATCATTGATCTGCTGCGGTGCCTGCCCCTGGTAATTACGGGGCAAGGCCCGCTTATAATTGCGGGGTAAGGTGCGCTTGTCCTTTGGCTTTGGCTGGGTGCCTCTGGGTGCGATCAGGGTTCCAACAATCCCTATCAGCACAATGCCAAGGTCGAGGAGTTGGTCAAGGCGGAGCGGTCCCACCATCGGGATGGCATCACCCCGCGTGAATCCAATCCCAAAAGCTCCCAGCCCCAGCAGCGCCAATACCGGCCAGAACCGGACGCCTTCACGGCGGATCAGGCTGGCAAGCAAAAAAGCAATGCCCAACAATACCAGACTGAGCACTATACCGTATAGCTGGCTCATCAGGCGGGGGGCATTGACTCCGTACAGATCGGATAGTTCAGCAACCAGGAAAGGCGGGTAGTCGCTCAGTGATGAGACTTCGCGCCCATGCCCGCAGCTTACCATCAGGCAGCCGGTGTAAATTAGCGCTGCGCCTAAGGGCAGGATAAGGGCCACTGTATCTGAAACCTGCCGGAAGCGCATCCCGAATAATCGGGTGAAAAGCGCCAGTCCCAATATGCCGCCTATGACTGCGCCATGCCAATCTAACCCGCCTCGCCAGACCTGATAAATTTCCTGCATGTGATCGGTGAAATAGTCTAGATAGATCAGGACATGGCCCAGGCGGCCAAATATGACCCCGCTCACCAGGGCTGCCAGGCCGCAGTCTAACCAGCGGGCAGACCGGTTTTCGATTTGCTTGCCCTGCGCGGCCATGATCCCTAATCCGGCCAGGATCGCCAGATCAAGCAAAACTGTATAGGTACGGATGACAAAGGGGCCGATTCGACCCAATTCCGATAGCATGAGTGAATCTTACCAGGATTGATTGGTGTTGTAAACACACCAAGCCTGTCACAACTTCATTACACTTTACGGCTTTTAGGGGGCCGTAGTAGCCTGACATTTCGTAGCATGATAGAATGTTCATATCTGCAAACCAGTTTATGGGGTGTGTTGGTAGATTTGGAGTAAACAATGTCGAAGGTAGTATTAGTTTTTGATGGAGGCAGCCGGGGAAATCCGGGGGCCGGGTATGGGAGTTATGCCATTGTTAAAGGCTCCCAGCGTACCATCACCCGCCTGGAATTTGGCGCTGGAATGACCAACCCGGAGGCAGAGTACGACACATTGATTACGGCGCTTAAAACGCTGCTTCGCCAGGAATCAGCGGCAACGACAGCCCTTGAAATTCGTACCTCTAGCCAACTGGTTGTTAATCAGGTGGGTGGCACCTGGAAAGCACGTGACGTCCGGATGCAATCTCGCCGGGATCAGGTGAAGGGGCTTTTAGGGCAGTTCAAGTCCTTTAGCATCACACATATCTCACCTGACCAGGTAGCGTCAAGTCTTGGTCTGCCGGGGTAATGGCACCCTGATTTGCTTCATCATTAATCAGGCCGGGTTTATCCAAGGGCAATCGCTTCAAAATTGAGAGAGGACTTGAAAGAGGAAGTCCTCATTGAGGGCAGCTTGATAACGTTTTTGGCGAAGACTACCTTTGGAGGGGTCACATTTCAGGATATTGAGGGCAATGTGGCGTAACACGGCGAAATTTTGAGGGGCGTTGTCTTTGCGAACCCGCGATTCATCTTCACGAAAGGTGACATCCAGCACCCAATGCAACGAGTTTTCAATCGCCCAATGGTCACGAGTGGCCTTCAGCAGGAGGGAGGCCTTGGCAGGCA
>JBNKDD010000008.1:0-49693 GCA_050288085.1 Anaerolineae bacterium | reverse complement strand
CGATCATCTCATAACTGGTGATCAAGGCCCCCAGCCAGTGGGTAAAGTTGATCACCTCTGGGCCGCTGATGCCGGGGAAGAAGTATTTGTTACCGCCGGAGAATCCGACCACTTCGTGCGGGAAAACCGGCCCACAAATGATGATCTGGTCGTATTCGGTCACCAGCTTGTTGACCCGCACCGGGACCTCAAGCGACAGCATGCCATTGCTCAGGCGACTGGTTTCATCCGGGGTGATGCTGCCCAGCGTCACAAAGGTTTCGGGCAGATCCCAGCGATGGTTGAAGATATTGATCTCGCTGTATACACCGGCCCGTTCCTCGGCGGTGATCCCCACCAGCTTATTGAGCGCTTCCTCACTCATGGGTTGATGGGTTCCCAGCGCCACCAGGTAATCCAGCGCCTTAACCTCCCCCCAGAGCAGTTCATGCAGCAGGCGAAAAACAAGAGGGATAGGTGCGGTGCGGGTGCTGTCCGGGATGATAACCAGCACCCGCTTGCCACCGAGTGGATGATGTCGTAAAGCCTCAGTCATTAACTGACGGGCTTCATCGTCTGATATATAACCGTCTGTGTAACCGTTGCCAATCATTATTTAACCATTATCCTGAGAGCAGTCTTTCCAGGGCGGTATTTCGGGCAAGAGGCGCTCGAATTCAGCGATCAGCTTATCCTGGTAATCGCCCGCATATTCGCCGCCCATGAATTTTTGCATACCTTCCTCATAGAACCGCTGCCATGACTCTTCCTCGTGGCCGGGGTTGATCGGGTAGAAGAGGGCGTTGTTGGCCTCGGCTGCCTTCCGATCACCGGGAGCATCGCCCATCATCAGGACATGGCCGGGTTGGTACTTACCCGCAGTTGCCAGTTCCAGGTGGAGGGCTTTCTTACCCATCTCCTGCCCGGCAATGCACTTCATATATTTATCAATGTCCTGAGATGTCCATTCCTTGGTCAATGCCTCAATCGGCGTGGCCGAAACGACGATCATATCCGCCTTGTCCTGGAGATAGTCGAGGCTCTGACGCACATACGGGAAGGGTGGAATGCCATGCACAATATCGGCTACAGTCGCATTGACGCCGGTCGTCCAGGCCCAGCTGATATCTAAATCTGGATCGGGGTACTTCTCCATGTAGGCTTTCAGACCATCGTTGCTCTTGGGAAAAGCATCGTCATCGATAAAAGCACGGAGCGCCGGAACCTCCGGTGGTTCGATGCCGCGGGCTTGCACTTCTGGGCGCTCACGCAGCAGATCGAAGACCATCACCAGGGCGGGCCAACGGTTGATACCGCGCCACTTGGAATACAGGTTAACCCACTCTTCTACTTCCCGGACATACTTGGAGATCGGTTGCAGACTCCAGTGCTTGACCGTGTTCGGAATAAAGCACTCCTTTTGCTTGATCTCCATCGTATCGAAGGCGCAGCCATCCGAATCGATGCCGATAAAAAATTCATGATCTACTGTGAGTTCAACCAGAGGTTGAGCCGCTTCGGAATAATCAACCATGTTCCTCTCCACACTAAAAAAATGATTGGATAAAGGGCATTAGACACCACTAAAGGCAGAAAATCCCCCATCGATTGGAACAACAATACCGGTGACAAAGCCGGCTGCATCTGAGAGCAGCCACAATGTTGGGCCGAGCAAATCTTCCGGATCGCCAAACCTTCCCATCGGCGTGTGTTCGATGATTGCTTTGCCCCGGTCGGTTAGTTCTTCAGTCTCTTTATCGAGCAGCAAATAACGATTCTGCTGGGTTAAAAAGAACCCCGGCGCGAGCGCATTGACCCGAATCCGCGGGGAATATTCCTGAGCCATGTGAACGGCCAACCATTGGGTGAAGTTGCTGACACCAGCCTTCGCCGAGGAATAAGCCACTATACGGGTCAATGGGCGGAAGGCGTTCATCGAGGAGATGTTCAGGATCACCCCTTCCTTCTTCTCTGCCATGTGCTTACCAAATACCTGGCTGGGCAGGATCGTGCCGATTATATTGAGGTTAAAGACGGCATTGAGTGCTGTATCCGGCAGATCGAAGAAAGCGAGATCGGGGCCAGCGGTAGCTTTCGGGTGATTTCCACCGGCAGCGTTGATCAAGGTATCGACGACCCCAAACTCAGCCCGAATTTTCTCTTCAGCTTTGAGCAAGGATTCGCGATCCAGCACATCGGCATGAACGACAATTGCACAGCCGGGGCCGCAGCCTAGCCGATCCATCAGGCGGTCAGCCAGAGATGGATCACGGTCCAGGATCGCGACATTCGCGCCAACACCGACCAGCGCACAGGCCATCTCACCGCCCAGAATACCCGCACCGCCGGTGATCGCGACTGTGCGGCCAGTAAAATCATAGAGCCTTGTTAATTCTTCTATATCCACAACAACCTTAACCTGCCCCTTGCTAAGTGTAGTATCTGCCGATACCCCGCTCAAACAACAAGCCGACTGTAGTGACACGGCATGCCGTGTCCTACTCATACATGAGTTCCAAACGGTGCCAGGTGTTTTGCAAAGTGGACTTCTAGCACCGCATAATGAGCTTCTTCCTGATCGGCCAGCACAGCTTTCAACTGCTGCCCAAACTGCCCCGCCACCGATCCGAATGCAACGTGTAACAACTGCCGGGTATCAAACTGCCCGATAATTTCTTCCAGTTGATTATCTGAGAGATCACTGGATTGAGGGACTTTGTCCTTCTCCGCTGAAACGTGATAGCTGGCCTTGTCTTCGTCAAAGCGCTCGCGCGAGAGGGTCAGTATCTCCCGGAAGAGGGCTGGCTCGACCCTTGCCACCACCCGCAGCGCCTCCAGGTAGCTGGTCCCGGCTGTTTTCAGGTGGACTAACTCCCCAACCTGCCGGGCCACAATCGGGTAGATGCTGAACTTATCCGACCCGGAGTGTAGGCTTAATTTGTACGGGCCAAGCGTGCGGGCAATAGCCGCATGCCGGGCGATCTCCGCCTCAAATGCGTCCAGGTCGCCAATGTAGTCCACCCCCTTTTCAAAGCTGCCTATATAGCGCGGGGCCAGGCTGACCCACTTCACGTCGAGCCGCCTCAACTCATTGGCGACGAAGTAGTGTTCCAGGGGTGAGGTGGGTGTGTCGGTTTCATCCACCGATATTTCCATCTCAAACGGGCGGCCCTTCGCGCTGCTTTCTAAGTGACGGCACATCCGGGCAGCGTGAGCAATCGCCCCACCATATTTGCAGGCAGCCCGCAGCAGAGATAGTTCGTCAAAGGTCAGGGTCAGGTCTTCGGCTTTGAACTCCTGCCCTAGATAGCGTGCCCGTAAATCATCCAGAGAGTCGGATAAGGCATCCCAGGGCAGGGCAGGAATCATACCTTGCAGCGCTTCGAGCAATGCATCGTGCGCTTCGTTATTAACGTGCTCACCCGGATCGACCGTAAACATGGTGTAGCCAGCCGACAGCCCCAGGTCGATGTGGTCAGGTGTCTTGAGGTGATCGGCATCAGAACCCCAGGGTTCGCGCCAACCTTCTTCAAACACCCCCCACATCGCATCGTCCATCACTTCCTGCACCGTGCGCCCTGTCCGCTCATTCTCCCGCATCGATTGTTGAGCGACGATGGGCAAGATACCGCCCGCCGCCCTCACCGCCCGGAGATGTCCCGGCGTTGCCAATCCGATCCGGTCACCGCAGCCTACCGATTTTGCCAGTCCGAGGGGCTGGGGACGCAGCCAGGGAAGCCGTTCTCGCAATGCCTGCGCATTTTGTGCTGTCAAAGGGCAAAGCAGTACACCATCCTCACGGCGAGTCCCTTCAAAACCGGCGGGCAGTGTGCCGGAAATTCCCAGGAATTTGTTTCCACCGTCGCGGGTCAGGAAGTAGGTGACATTACCCACTTCAACTACAGAGCGTGGATATTGCTCCATTACGTCAATCTCCCAGTTTGTAAGCCTGCTTCGCCAGCCTATAGGCGGTATCGAGGATCATTTCATTCGCGTCATCCATATCAATGATCCCCTGGACGACCAGCCCGGCGATCCAGTTGGCATCAACCCGGCGTGATAGGTCATGGCGGGCCGGGATCGATGGGAAGGCGCGGGTGTCATCGTTAAATCCGACCGTGTTATACAACCCGGCGGTCTCCATCACCTGGTCACGATAGCGCACCATACCGTTGATGCTGTCATGGAACCACCAGGGCGGCCCCAGTTTCATAGCCGGATAGTGTCCAGCCAGTGGCGCAAGTTCGCGGGCATAGGTCGATTCGTCCAGCGTAAAGACGATAAAGGTCAGGCGAGGATCGTTGCCGTATTTGTTCAACAAGGCGCGGAGGTTATGGGTGAACTCGGTACGCTGCGGGATGTCACAGCCTTTATCTGTGCCAAAAGCATCAAAAATAACCTGGTTGTGATTGCGGAATGATCCGACGTGGATCTGCATCACCAATCCATCATCGATGCTCATCCGGGCATTTTCCATGAGCATGTGGGCGGTGAACCGTTCCGCATCCTCGGCGGTCGCCTGACCGCTCAGGGCACGTTGGAAAATAACGTCGGCTTCTGAATCGCTCAATTCTGCCGTGTAAGCCGATACCGCTGCGTGGTCGGTGGCGGTGGCTCCCTTTTGTTTGAAGAACTGCCGCCGGTCTTCCAGCGCCTGGATGAAGCTGGCGTAAGAATTAACGGTGATTCCACTTGCCTCGCTCAGAGCGTCGATGTTAGCTTTCCATCCCCGTGTATCCAGGTTGACCACCGCATCGGGGCGGAAGGTTGGCCTGACATTTCCTGACCAGCCAGAGACACGAATCGCTTGATGGTGGCTCAGTGGATCGGTGGCAGCGTCGGTCGTGCATAGCACCTCGATGTTGAAGCTGTCGAACAGAGCACGCGGGCGGAAAGCCGGGGTTGCCAGCTTCGCTTCGATCTGGTCATAAATATCCTGGGCGGCTGCACCGGTTAGCTTTTCCTCGATACCGAATACAATGTTCAATTCGTGGGCCAGCCATGCCCCGGTCGGGGTTCCCCGGAAGAGATAGAAATTATCGGCGAAGATTTGCCAGATTTTGCGGTGATCGGTTTCGACCGGGCCGCCATCAAGCCGGGGCACACCCAGAGACTCCAACGAAATGCCCTGTGAGTAGAGCATCCGAAAGACGTAGTGGTCGGGGATGATCAGCAGTTCAGTTGGTGTGCCGAACGATGCATTCTCATCGGATAGCAGCCGGGGATCAACGTGTCCATGTGGGCTGATGATCGGCAGGTCTGCTACCGTCTCATACAACTCTTGTGCAACCTGGCGCTGTACCGGATCAGGGCCAAAGAAGCGATCTTCAGGCAGATTCCATTTAAGGTGTGTCATGTTTTATTTTCCGTTAGACGGTTTCCAGCTGCGGGCGGCTTCCAACAGGGCATCGATATTTTCGGGCTTGGTGCCGGGTGAAACCCCACCGCCAAAAGATAAGATCATCCCGCCACCCGGTGCGGCTTTGTCCAGACAGGTGCGTGCCCACTCCGCGACCTCTTCAGGTCCCCCGCGGACTCCTATGTCCAGCGGGGGAACATTGCCCATCATCGCGACCCGGTGGCCCATCTTGGCCTTAACCTCGGCAATATCCACCTCGTGGCTGAAGTTAAATACGTCGAAGTTGGCATCGGCCAGGCTTTCGAGCAGGTGCTTGCAGGGCGTATCGTTGTGATAAATGCGGAGCAGCCCGTCAAACTCATCAAAGATGCGGCGCAGGTGAGGGTGAATCAGCTTTTCATAGTGGCGTTTCGATACCATCCCCACCAGGTCATCCAGCAGCATGATGCCTTCCGGCTCGTGCAGGGTATCTAATTGAGCATGAAGCCAGCGGATAATGGTGGTAGTCACCGCATCCAGGATGCGCGATATCTTCTCCGGCTCCTCGACCAACCCCATCATCAGGGGGGAAACCCCAAGAATCCACGAGGTAACCGTCATCGGCCCGCGTGCGCAGACCATCTTGATACCGAGCCCTTCAGCCCGGAGGCGTTCTTCCATCAGCCCATACAATCTGAGCACAAGCGGCATCAGGCCATCTTCCGTTGGGTCGGCTGGTTTAAGGTCTGCCCAGACGTTCAGATCATCGGTAACCGGTTCGACGGACGGCGGCCTGTCATCATGAAAATGCAGCTTGGCTCCCAGCGCGGATGGCTCGGCTGCCATGCCAAACTCCACCCAAAACCCCGGAACCCAGACCGCATCGGGGAAACGCTCCAGCAGCCCCAGGTTGATCTCCAACCACTTATCGGGGAACAGGTAGTAATCGCGGGTATCAATGCCTGCATAACCGGGCAGCCAGGGACTATCAACGATCAGCCCAACCGGGACTTGATCGGGTTCACCCAGCCGGGCAGCTTGCACAAAATCTTTCCAATGTGTGCTCATCAGTCATAAACTCCAAAATCCTGTAGTGCCTCCCACATCGCCAACAGGTTCTCTGGGGGCACGTCTGCTTGAACGTTATGCACAGTGTTAAAGACATATCCACCGCCGGGAGCCAGGGCTTCAATATTGCGCTGAACATCGTCTTTCACCTGCTGTGGTGTGCCTATCGGCAGCACCCCCTGGGTATCGACGCCCCCACCCCAGAAAACCAGCTCACCGCCGAACTCGCGCTTCAGGGCAACCGGCTCCATGCCCGTGGCACGGATATGCACCGGGTTCAAGATATCGACGCCGATCTCGATAAAGTCAGGGATCAGCGGGCGGACGTTGCCACATGAATGGAAAAACTGCCTGACCTGTGGTGCAAGCTGCTTGATCCGCCCAAAAAGCGTTTTTAGCCGGGGCTTCAACTGCTCCCGGAACATCCGCGGTGAGATCAACTGTGATGCCTGCGTCCCGTAATCATCTGCTGCCGTTACCACATCGACCACATCCGCCAACCGGGGGAGCGCCATCTCCCAGAAGGCGAGTTTGAGTTCAAGCATTTTGTCAAACAGGACGGCGATCAACTGTTTATCGGCAGCCATCATCATCAGGCAGCGTTCCATGCCGACAATGCGCTGTGACATCTCGAAAATCCCGGCAAAGGGATCTTTGAGTACAACGCCGTAACCGGCCTCGCGATATCGTCTGGCCTGATCGTATAACCCCACGATCCGCTGCGGATCGGCCATGTCAGGCCAGTTGTGATTCTCGATATCCTGTGCCGTGATCTCAGGTCCGGGTAGGGGAACCTGGACAATGCTGTAATACAACCCATCCGGTTTGGGCCGGTGATGGGTGATCCCCCACTCATCGTGATAGGCCCAATAGTCCCCGGCATCTTCTTCCTGAACGTTCCAGTTGTGGCTGTTGAGCGGGAACAACCCGCGGACATCCACCCCCAGCCGCTCGATCAGATCCTCGTCCGGCAGGGCCAACTGCTGGATCGAGTCGCATAGTTGGATGTCAATGGGCGGCAGACCGAGCGCCTGACGCAAACTACGATAGGCCACCTTGTGAATGCCTGTGACCTGTACACTGCCCAGATCGAAGGGAACGCGATCCGGTTCCCGGTGATCAAGCGCGGTCAGTAATCGTTCTCTCGAATTCATGCGCCATAACCTCGGTAACGTTGAATGACTTCAAACATGGCGAAGATATTGTCGTCCGGTGTGCCGTGATCCATATTGATGCAGCATACGCCTGCTCGCTCTAATGGCCCGGCGGCTTTCAGCAGTTGTTCGGTATCCTCGGCGATCTCTTTGGGGGTGCATTGCAGCATCCGTACCGGGCTGAGCCGCAGATTGAAAAAGGCTTCCGGCAGCGCTTCCCGGCATAAAGCCACATCAGACCCCCAGCCGACATCAAAATAGACCGCCGGTAGTTCCGCATAGACCGGCGCGATCCGGTGCAGGTTGTCCCCGCAGTGATGGACACCATAGGGCTGGATCCGCTCCGCCATCCGCTGCTCGATGGGTAATTGAATCTCGCGGTAGCTTTTCGGTGAGATCATCTGAACCGAGCAGTTCGCGTGGAGGAACAGCCCCGGATCAACCCGCTCGACCATCCGGTTAACGGAGATCGAACAGCTCCCCGTCCGCTCCCGGATCGCCAGTGCCACATCAACGATTAGCTCCCCGATCCACTCAAGCAGCCACCGGACTCGATCAGGGGACTGGTAGAAGTCGAGGAAAAGCTGCTGGCCGTATAAATGATAGGCCGCATTCAACAAGCCATCGGTATTCAGATCGCCGACTACATAGCCATACTCTGCTTCCAACGAGCCCATATCGGCCAGAATCTGGGCCATCGGCCACATCTGGCGAAAGACCGGTTTTTCGAGAGCCTGGATTTGCTCTATCGACAGGTCAACCGGTTTGGGTTGGGGGGCCGCATCCGGCACAAAATCGATCTCCGCGCCCAGCAGGGCCGGGATCACAAACCCACCGGCTACATGCATCGATCCGATGACCGGGCGAGGTTGTGGATTTTCCTCGCCCAACCCCAGGTCGCCAAAGCGCTCATGCAGCACCCGGCGCATCGTCACATCGTTCTGAATGCGTGTTTCGGCATCCAGGTAGAATGCCTGATCAAAAGAAATGCCCGCCGTCTGATTCCACCAATGGGGATTAAAGACGAGTTCAACGGGTAGGAATGGTGCAGCGGGCATCATCGTGCTTTTACCTCGGTTAGATACCGGCCAGGTCTAATTCGCCTGCAAAATGACAGGCCACCCAGTGATCGCCACCCATGTCGCGCCATTCAGGAATCTCTTGTGAGCAGATATCCTTAGCGTAGCGACAGCGTGGGTGGAACTTGCAACCCGGTGGTGGATTCGAGGGGCTGGGCACGTCACCCGGCAGCAGAATCCGGCTGCTGGTCTGATCGGGATCGGTATGTGGCACGGCTGAGAGCAGTGCCTCGGTGTAAGGATGGATTGGGTTGGCGTAAAGCTCACCGGATTCGGCCAGTTCAACCACCTTGCCGAGGTACATCACTGCCACCCGGTCGCTGATATGCTCAACCACAGACAGGTCGTGGGCGATGAACAGGTAGGTCAGGCCGTATTCCCGCTGCAAGTCTTCCAGCAGGTTGATGACCTGGGCCTGGATCGACACGTCCAGCGCCGATACCGGCTCGTCGGCGATGATCAGCCGGGGCCGCAGGGCTAATGCCCGCGCAATACCGATCCGCTGGCGCTGCCCCCCGCTGAACGCATACGGGTAGCGATTCATGTGCTGAGCCTTGAGTCCGACGGCCTCAAGCAGTTCTCGTACCTGAGTCTTGAGTTCCGATCCACTGGCAACGTTGTGAATCACCAGGGGTTCGCTGACAATGTCCATCACCGTCATACGGGGGTTGAGTGAGGAGAACGGGTCCTGGAAGATGATCTGCATCTCGCGCCGGAGGGCTTTTAGCTCTCTGCGTCGAACTGAGGCCACGTTGACCAGACCCCCATGGCGGCGATACAGTACCTCACCCGCTGTTGGCTCGATAGCCCGCAGGATCAGGCGGCCTGTCGTCGTTTTGCCACAACCCGACTCACCAACCAGCCCCAGCGTTTCCCCCTCACGGATGAAGAAATTTACCCCGTCCACGGCTTTGACGTGACCGACCGTCTGCCGGACGAAACCACGCTGGATCGGAAAATATTTTTTTAGATTCTTGACTTCCATCAAGATGGGATTTGGCTGTTCCATGTCGTTTTTCTCAACTTCGTTCATGCGCCACCACCCTGGGTATATAACGTGCAGCGCACTTTATGGCCGGGTTCTATTTCGACAAGAGGTACTTCTACCATGCAGGCAGGCGATTTCGGTGCGAGGCAGCGTGGATAGAATGCGCACCCCTGCGGTACAGAATAGGGATCAGGGACGCTGCCGGGGATTGGCCGGAGGCGCTCTTTCATCTCAGCCCCCAGTTTTGGAATAGACCGCAATAATCCCACCGTGTAGGGATGGAGAGGACGGTGGAAGATAGTACGGACATCTCCGCTTTCCATCACCCGTCCCATGTACATCACGTCCACCCGGTCGGCAGTCTCGGCGATCACCCCCAGGTTGTGGGTGATAATCATGATAGCCATTCCCAGTTCATCCTGAAGTGATTTCATCAATTCGAGAATCTGGGCCTGGATCGTCACGTCGAGGGCGGTCGTCGGCTCATCAGCAATCAGCAGCGATGGGTTACAGGATAGAGCCATCGCGATCATGGCCCGCTGACGCATTCCGCCGGAAAATTGATGCGGGTATTCGTCAAAGCGCTGGTTCGGGTTGGCGATCCCAACCTGCTCCAGCATGTAGATGGCCCGTTCCCTGGCCTCTGCTTTATCGACCCCCTGGTGGAGTTCAACCGCTTCGGCGATCTGGTCACCAACGGTGTGTACCGGAGAGAATGAGGTCAGTGGCTCCTGGAAGATCATCGCGATCTCATTCCCCCGGATGTCGCGAATAAGATTACCATTCGGATCAACTTGTGTCAGGTCAATCGGTGGGTTGCCATCCCCCCGGTCGAAGAGAACCTCACCCTGGACGATCTCGCTGGTCTTCTTCGGCAGCAGCCGGAGAATCGTAAAGGCGGTCACACTCTTGCCACTGCCAGACTCACCGACCACGCCCAGGGTTTCCCCTGCTTTGATTTCAAGAGAAACCCCATCTACTGCCCGGACAACCCCATCCAGGGTATGGAAGTAGGTCTTAAGATCGTCAACTTTGATAATTGTGTGCTGGTTGTTAGTCATGAGGCTTACACCGTATATGGATCGGAGGCGTCACGCAGACCATCGCCCAGGAAGTTGAACGCCAGAATGGCAATAGCGATAGCCAGTGCCGGAGTAAATACCCAGGGATAAAGGGCTATTGATTGGAGGTTCTGGACTTCACTAAGAAGCACTCCCCAACTGGTAATCGGGGGCCGGAGGCCCAATCCCAGGAAACTCAGGGCCGTTTCTGCCAGGATCATGGCGGGCATTGCCAGTGTTGAAACCACAATAATGTGGCTGAAGGTTGCCGGGATAAGATGCCTGAAAACGATCCGGGCATCGCTTGCCCCGGATAGTTTGGCGGCCAGGATGAATTCCTCATTACGCAGGGACAGCACCTTTCCCCGAAGCTGGCGTGCCAGCCACGTCCAGCCGATCAATGACAGGATCAGCGTCACGACAAAATAGGTACGCAACGGCGGCCAGTGAGGAGGGACTGCTGCCGATAGAGCCATCCACAGGGGAATAGCCGGGAAAGAGCGAACCAACTCGATCAGGCGCTGGATCAATTCGTCAATCCATCCCCCGTAATAACCTGAGACAATACCCAACACCGACCCGAAAGTGAGGCTCATCAGCACGCCCAGCAAACCGATGGTGAGCGAGACCTGGCTTCCATAAAGCACCCGCGAGAACATATCGCGTCCCTGCCGGTCGGTTCCCAACAAGGCGACGATTCCCTCTGAAGTCTGGAATAGATGTACATCCGTCTCAATTAACCCGAAGAGTTTGTATTCTTCACCCCTCGCAAAGAAATGGAGCGGGATGACAACATCAGGGTTAGGCGTATAGATTTTTCGCAGGTTCTCATCAACCTCTAAGTCGACATCGTAGACATGGGGTATGAACTTTCCATCGTGGAACAGATGCACTCGCTGTGGGGGCATGTGAATGTATTTTGCGAATCGGCTGGAAAGTGTGTAAGGTGCTACAAAGCCCGCAAACAGCGCACATACATAGTAAAGCAGGATGATAATCCCCCCGACAATAGCGACCTTGTTGCGGATGAATTTCCGCCATATGAGCTGCCACTGAGAAGCCGCATAGATAGCTTCGAGTGATTCATCATCTGTCTCAGCTTCCGCTACATCCTTAATCGTGCCTGCATGCTGCTCATACAGCTCGAATAATTCCTTGGATTGTGCTTCGTAGTCGATCATGTGTATACAATCCTTGGGTCAGCCCAGGCCAGGGCAATATCAGCTAATAGGTTTGCGATCATGAGCAGCAGACTCATGAACAACAAGAAGGTTCCGGCCAGGTACATATCCTGGCTAAGAAGGGCGCGGAGCAGGAGCGGGCCGGTAGTCGGAATTGACATCACGATACCCACGATAGTTGATTCAGAAATGATCTTAGGTATCTCCATCGCCATCACGCTGATCAGCGGGTTGATCGCCACGCGCACGCCGTATTTATTGATGACTTTTCTTTCGCTGAGACCTTTGGCGCGGGCGGTGGTGATGTACTGCTGACCCAAAACATCTAACAAATTGCCCCGCATAATACGTTGAAGTTGGGCGGTGCTGGCTAAACCGAGAATCACCGCCGGGGGCCAGAGGTGATTAAGGTAGTCCAATGCTTTTGCAACACTCATTGGCTCACCGGCAAATTCTATTGCCTGCACCCCCCCCACCGGGATGCGGAGTACGACAATCCCCAGGAACATCCAGAGCAGCGCCAGCAGGAAACCTGGTAAAGACAATCCCAGAAATCCGAGGAATGACAGAGCATGGTCACCAATCGAATATTGGTGCGTTGCCGAGTAGATTCCAATCGGGATGGCAACTACTGCCATAAAGACCAGTGACAGTCCTCCAACCAGGCAGGTGTAGCCCAGCCGCTGAAGCACCAATGGCAGAACAGGGCTGTTCCATTCCAGGGACCAACCAAAGTCCCCTCTCGGAAAACCCGAGATCCAGCGGAAGTATTGAACTGTTAATGGCTCATTCAGGCCGTAGCGTTCCTGCATGAGCTTGACCGTCTCTTTATCCTGTCCGCCGCCGGTTTCTGCTATCTCGGCTTGCAGCGTGGTGAAGAAATCACCGGGCGGCAGTTGGATAATGATAAATGTAATGATGGATACGACGATGATTGTAGGGATCATCCCTGCAATCCGCCTTAGAATATAGGCAATCATAACCGGATACCCCTGAGAAAATATGGGGGTTAAGCTGGCATCAGGGAATAGATACAACGCAAACGCAAATCCCCCAATAATCTGGACATTGTAGGGGCTGGTCACCCAGGTTAAGGACAACACTTGCCCCTACAATGTCGGATAGAGACTTAACCGCCTTAAGTTAATGTGATCAGGTTCACACCCTTTTGGGAGTGAGGAGGGTTTTTTAAGCCCTCCTCACTGTGCCATCTATTTCTTATTGTTCAATCCAGAATTGTGGCGGGTCCATCGTGCCTGGTGTGAAAACTATCCAGTCTGACGTATGTTCCTCTGCCACGCCATGGAAGTTATCCTTAACAACCACGAGACCGGGGCTCATACCCACCGTACCAATGGTGAACAGACCTTCCGTTGATTCCTTGACGATTTGCTTTCCGATTTCCAACTGCTCCGCTGGATCAACGCTGGCCTTGTAATCATCATACAGCTCCATCACGGCCAGGAGGCTGTCGGGGGGTTCCTCACCCATCTCTCCACCAGAGTGGTACCAAACACCAAAGGCCGGGCCCATCCAGGAGCGATCATCGAACGGGAACTGGTAGATCGGGTCAACCATCGGAACCAGACCACGGTCAGTTTCCCAGGTTGCAATCATGACCTCATTCGCACCGGCACGCGGCCAGTAGATATCACGCGAGGTGATTTCCAGAACGGTCTTGAGGCCAATCTCATTCCAGCCATCAACCACCAATTCCAGAGCGTCGATACTGGCACCTGAAACGGCATCGGTCCCTTCAACGATCAGTTCAACCGGTGTACCATCTTCAAAGGTGTAGAATCCATCATCACCCATGACCAATCCGGTTTCGTCCAGTAGGGCCTTTGCAGCTTCTGGATCAAACTCGGCATAGTATTCTTCGATATCTTCCTGGAACAATGGCGAATCGCGTACCACAGTGATCGTGCGGGGGATACCCTGATCCAGGAAAGCAACCTGGTTGATCAGTTTGCGGTCAATTGCCAACGACAGCGCTTGCCGGAACTGGAGATTCTGCATCAGTTCGCGGTACTGCGGATCGTCAAAGCTCTGGTTCGGGAAGAGGGTAATGGTCGAGGCCTGGGCCGTACTCCACAACAGGGTGTGGTAGCCACCCGCCTCAGCATTTTCCTGATAAACGGTGTACTTACCGAAATCAATGCGGCGATGCTGCATATCCAGCTCCCCAGCGATAGCCATCAGGTTGACGGCTTCGTTATCTTCTACCAGGGTGTAGTGGATGCGGTCGATGTAGGGCAGTTGATTGCCATCTGGATCGACTTTCCAGTAGTAGGGGTTACGCTCGGCAACCATTTCGGTCGCACCGGCATCCCACTCAGCAACCTTCCAGGCATACATAACCGGAAGCTCGGTATTGAAGTTGAAGGCTTTCTCTTCAAATTCCTCATAGGTTGCTTCTTCGTTGTACTTGGGATGGTATTGCTCAAGATAGTGCCGGGGGGCGAAGAAGCCAAAACGCTCAAAGCCCAGCGGCCACTGGCAGCCATGGAAGGCTAAACCAACAGTTTCGGCAAGACCATTCGGGGCAGCAAAGATCAGTTTGATGGTGCTATCATCGATCTTCTCAAGCTTCATCGGTTCGCCAGCGACAATCCATTCCCCATGGACCGCTGCGGTGATGTTCTCGTCGTTCTCGATATCTTCCCACCAGAAGATCACATCGTCTACGGTGAAGGGTTCACCGTCAGACCATTTCAGCCCCTCGCGGAAGTAGATGGTGAGTTCGGTCCCATCCGCAGACCATTCCCATTCCTTTGCCATACCAGGCTGGACCGGGTCTTTGGGGTCACGCGGCCAACGCAGAACGGACTCATAGATCAGCCGTCCCAGGGCATGGAAGTCCTTCACGCCGAGGAATGCCCGGTGCCAGGTTCCGCCATATTGGCCGATACCGTCAATCGGTTCGACGACCAGAGGCTCGGCGGGCAGACGTTCAGCAAGAGGCGGTAAATCCCCGGCTGATACCATCTCTGCAAGCATGGGAGCCTCATTGGCTGATGCGGCAGGCTGTTCTGGCTCTGGTTCCGGTTCGGCAGCTTTACATGCTGTTAGCACAAAGACCGCTATCAAGATACATACAATCGCAAATTTCCAGGTGGAACTTGCTTTCAAGCGAAGCATTTTCTAGTCCTCCAATTTTTATTCTCAAGCAGAGCCCTTGGGCGAAAGGACCTACTCACAGGTTCCGGGTCAGGTTTCTATAATATTGAAAACTTTCACGGAACTACCCTTTTCGAGAATGACTTCATTGTTGGCTGCTTTGTGAATCCCGAGTTGAGGTCAATGTATGTGTAACTATTCAGTATTTCTGCTCGATATCCCCCTCCCTTTTTGTAAGGCAGTTGTGGTTAAGGCGCACTGGCCCGTTTAATGAGTGTGGGTCGAAATGTGACCGACTCACAACCCTCTGAACAATCATGTATATGATCCAGCAGTAACCTCATAGCCTGTCCACCCAGTTCATAGCGTGGTACATGACAGGTCGTCAATGCCGGGTTGACCAGAGCGGCAAGCGGAATATCATCGCAACCGGCAATCGCTATATCATCGGGGACAGACAGGTTCAGGGCGCTGCAAGCTTGTAATGCACCAACAGCGACAAGATCGTTAAAACAGAACAAAGCCGTAAGTTCTGGATGGGTCGATAACAGTTTGGAAGCGGCTTCGCGGCCCCCCTCTACTATTGGGGAGCAAGGGTGAATCCATTCGGGGTGACAATCTAGCCCGGCGGCACTCAAGGCATCTTGGTAGCCTTTCCACCTCAGTTCTCTACTGTAAGAAGAAGAAGGCCCGGCCAGGAAACCAATTTTGCGGTGACCGGATTCGATAAGATGTTGGGTTAATATCCGGCCACCCGCCTCATCGTCTACTTGCACGACACCGCTGCCTTCAATAACAGGCTCGCGGTTGACCAGTACGGCGGCGGGATAGTGAGCTAAGGCATTGCGTAGTTCTTCCTCATCAAGTCGCGAACTGCACACCACCACCCCATCAACTCGTTTCTCTTCAAGTGACCGTAGTACGGTTAGTTCCCGCAGTCTGTCTTCTTCGGTGTTGCAGAGGAAAACATTGTAGCCATTCTCATAAGCTACATGTTCTGCACCTCGTGCCACCTCAGAGAAGAAGGGGTTCGCGTTATCTGGAACAACCAGCCCAAGTGTGCCGGTTTGCTTCGTTACCAGACCGCGTGCAATGTTGCTAGGTCGATAGCCTAACTGCTCAATAACTTCTTGAATGCGGACACGGGTTGAGTCGCTGATGCCTTCTTTGTTATTGACCACACGTGAAACAGTCATCATTGAGACCCCAGCCTCACGTGCGACATCGGCCATAGTAACGCGACGGGACATCTTCTTTCCTTCTGTAGAGTTAGCGCTCACGTTAGCGCTAACATTCATTATATGGGATGTTTTTTAAATTTGTCAAGGTAATGCCGCGGGAAGTGATACTTCCTCGGAAATAGATTTCCATCCCTCTCGGTGAACTTTCGCTCATGAGCAACTGTTGGCGAACCACCCACCCACTCAGACAGCACCTGTAGCAGCTGTGTGTAACCGTACAAAAGCAGAAGAGCGGGTTTGAGCAGGCTGTTCACCAGCTAACCAGTGAGCAACACGGGTCAGGTTAATAGCCATAGCAGTGAGAAGATGTTGAAGATGGGTCTTTGCCAATCCAATATAACGAGCCCGGCGCATACCACAAAGGCGTACACCTTGAGAGATGACCCCTTCAACTCCCGCTCGTCGTGCATATTGTTCAGAAAACGCCTCTGTTTTCTCCCGCTCACGAGCTGCAAGAAGAGCCTTGTGATGAACTTCAGGCCAGACAGTGATGGACCGACGTGGGGGATTGGAGCGAGTGCATAGAGATTGTGAGGGGCAACTGCGGCAATCGCTCTTGCTGAAATGGATCTGGATCACAGGCTTTCCTCTGATGTTTTTAGCTGGAAGCCAACGAAGACTTCGTACACCTGTAGGACAGATAGCCTGTTGGTTTTCCCAATCAATGACGAAATCTCTGGCGGCAAAGCCATTCCCTTGTCGGGACTGCCATCCCGTATCTTCTCGTGTCGGACCTACCAGGTTAATCTCGTATGTGGCCTGGCTGGTAAACAGCGCTTCAGCATCCACATAGCCACTATCAACCAGGTGTATGGCAGGTAAACAGTCTTTCTCCGCAAGGTTTTGGTGAACAGTATCAGTCACCCTGATATCATTGACCGGGGCGGGAGTCGTTTCGACGTTTGTGATGAGCCGGGGAGCCTCTTCATCACACGTTTCGGTCAGATGTACTTTGTAACCAACCCACAGAGTGCTGCGTTTCTTGCTGGCGTGAGCCTCACCATCATAGGGAGAACAAATGCGAATGCTAGCAGGTGGCAGTTCTTTGGTATTCCGCCATCTCAGTGTACCCGATTGCGTCCAGGTATAGTTTTCCAGCCATACTCGCCACAGTATTTGCACTGCTGGTAATTCCCGCAGCCAGTTCAAATCTGTTTCAGCCCAGATAGCAGTCAGTAATGTCAATCCATCCACCCCAACCTGCTCTGCATACGCCGTGCGTTTTGCCTCGCTCTTTGGTAGGGTGCACGAACAAGTTGTTAAGCGGCTGTGGCAAAATGGGTACGTCGAGCCGCCAATAGATTCCACTGACCAGACAAGTAAGCGGCCCGGGCTTTGGAAACTTTACGGGCGGCCTCCAGATTCCAAATAGCACCAGACACCTTCATCCGTTGAGACGCAATCTGCTTAACGGCACTCTCAATCGTGCCGGAGCCAATATGATAGCCATTAGCGCGATAAGTAGGATAGTCCATGCGGTGGCGATTGTTAGAATAGTAGGTGACCGCTTTTTGAGCCGGGTCCTCTTCAAGTCCAGGCTGGATGTGCTCTGCGCAAGCCTCAATGACTGCATCAAGGTCACCAGCCCACAACCGGCCAGTGACCGTTTCGAGCCAACGTTCACGTTTAGACTTGTCTTTGAAGGCCAGTTGAGCGACCGGATTAAGATACTGACAGGCATGATACCAATCAACAATCTGAATCGCATCAGGGAAATGTTCATCCACAATATCCCAGATCCAACGGGCGCCATCCCCAAGAATGATCAGCTCATGAGCCAGGTGGGCCCGCCGCTGAACGGCACTGGCCCAGACCAGGGGGGCAAATTGCTCAGCCTCCATAATGTCACAATAGTAGCTGATCTGGTCGGCCCGAATGGACCATGTATCCCCTCGTTTTTTAGGCGGCTGGGCTTTGGTTGTAAACCAGGCTCCTACTTTGAGTTCTCGCCAGCGGTTTTCTGGTTCCTGTTGTCCGCGAACATGCACCCGCCCGCCATCTATCGCACCATACATCCGCCGTGGCCTTTTCGCTTCTCGCTTCAATTTTAGGATGTTGTCCAGGTCATTGGCTGCTTGTTGCCAATTTTCTTCCTGGCGGATTTGTTCTTCTCCATACGCTTGGGCGGCTTTATCTACACTATGGTCGCTTAAAGGCTGTAGCGTCAATGCTTCAAACAACCGGCTTCCTTGCTCAAATGGACGTTCTACGCCGACCATGCCTGCCAGTCGTTCTAATTCGGCACTCATTCCGTTAGGCCGTAAGCCCAGCTTCTTGTCTAATGGGCATACCCCTTGTTGGCAGTCCGGGCAATAGCCATAATCCCGTTCATAGTGGATTTGACCAAATAGGCTTCTTAGCATCGCCTTCCTACGTTGTTTGGATAGGCTTTTCCCGCAGCTACACTGCAACTCGTCTTTGGCTATTTTGCTTTCTTCCCAGATCAGCCAGACTTGCAACAACAGCCTACCTATGACCCTCATCAGTTTTCGAATTTGGCCTTCCATCTCACTCAGGCTTTTCGGTTCATTGACCTGCTTCGCGACGTGCTTTTGCAGCCCTTCTATTATTTCTGTGGTATCTTTCATCCTTGAAACCTCCCTTTTTGCTTTTCCTGCTGCTATCCTACCGGATAGCTTGGGAGGCTTCATCTTTTACAACTTGTTCGTGCACCCCTTTGGTAAGTGGTAATCACTCGCACGCGCTCCATACTGCTCAACCCACTCTGGCTGACTGTGCGCCAGCATCCATTCAGGCACTGCAACAGCCAGGATATTGAGTGCCTGACGCATTGTCTCACCCACCAATTCCACCCGGTTCAAGGTGCGAATGGCTCCCAGGATATGGGTTGAATCAGTTCGTTGCTGCCCCCGTTTCTTCAGCAGCCCTTTTCCCTTGAAGTGCGTGAGCAGTTTCTCAAACAAGAGTTGTTCTGCATCGCCTTCTAGCAACTGTGCTCGGAATTCACTCAGAACACTGTAATGGAACCCTGGATCCGTTAACTCCAGGCACAGCAGGTACTTCCAGTCTATTCGACTGCGAACGGCCTCAGCCGCCTGTCGGTCTGATAATCCTTCCGCAAACTGCAGGATGAGAACCAGGCTTAATTGCACTGGTGAGATAGCTGATTGACCATCATTTGGGTAGAGGGAGGCAAAATCTTCATCTTCATACAAGTTCCCAAAGGTATCATACAACTCCATATACACATTGCCTTTTGGAAAAACCGCCTGTGCTATACGTGCGGTTTCCCTGGGAACTTCATATCTGGATTGGACTTGTAATGACATCCTCTTTCCCTGCCTGGTTTCATATTATTGACCGATTGAAGCTATCATCTTACTCCCATTTTTCCATGTCTCATAACTGCTTTTGGGGTTCGCCAACAGTTGCTCATGAGCGAAAGTTCACCGAGAGGGATGGAAATCTATTTCCGAGGAAGTATCGGGAGTGATGGATAATTACGAAGTGCCGTCGGCAGCGAGTTTTTGAGCCGGGGATTACCGAAAGCCGTCTCAAAGCAATCGATACCAACCCACTCTTTTGGTGGGTTTATGATGTCTATGCAAGCTCAAGCCGCTGGAAAGGAGGTTAACCAGACCCTTTCCGGCAGCGGTAGGAGCAGGATATCAGCTACTGACCACCGGCGCTTTGTCAACCTGGCAGCCATGGCTGGCGTATAGCGATGTCGACTGGGGCCGCGGACACGCACCAGCAATGATTGATGACATCGTACGATAGTGATGTGGAGAAATCTCAAGGATTTCTCCCTAGCAGTTTTCAAGGTGAAAACTGCACGTAGGCCAGTCCCCACAAGATGTGCAGCTTGAGATGGTCGACATCATAAGCTATCGACCAGGTACGGCGAGATAGGGGTGCAATCAGTTCCCTGAGGGTCAGATTGGCCCGCTCGACATAGGAAGTCTGCACCAGGCCTGACAAGCCCAAACCAAGCAGGAATTGTCTGAGGAAGCGCCGGGAGCCGAGCCGAATGATGCTGTACAGGAATTTCACTTTGCGACCCTGGCGCAGCTTGCGAAGTTGGGCATACTGCAGACGCTCATCAGGGAACCAATGATACTTGCGAGCACGTGGTGGTTTGTCCCAGAAACCGAAATGTGTTGTGATCGGCGGTCGGAGACCGCTCAGAAGTATTGATTGAGCCCATCGCTGGTGAAGACCGGCAAACAACCTGGAGCCAGGCAGAGACTGACCTGGTGAAGCAAGCTGCAAGCATCGCCGATAGTCCGCCCACCCAGATGAACCGCCAGGATGAGTTTGCTCTTTGCTGTGACCGCAGTCCACACCCAGACCCGTTCGGCGTTTTTCTTAACCCGTGTGACCAACTCATCCAACTGCAGATGACCAACTTCTACTGCTCGAAAGAACAGCCGCTCATGCAGCCGGAAGCTGTGCTGTCCACCGCGTTCCAGCCAGCGGCTGATGGTGGAATGGTGGTGACCGAAGATGCGCGAGGCGGCTGAGAGATCCAGCCCTTCGCTGAGGGAGTGCATCACCATAGCAACCCGATGAAGGGGTGTTTTAAGATAATACATTGGCGTATTCAACCGACTGGATTTGCATGACCCGCAGGCCTGGCATTTGAAATAGGGAATATCCTGGTGGATACCGTGCTTCCCATTGCTGACCAGGGCATGCACTGCTGGGTCGGTGATGCCAAAGTAGGCACACAATAGATTGAGACAGGCATAGCCGGTGGTGTCAACCTGTTTCTTTCGCCCACGGGGGCTCTTGACTTGTGGCCAGGGGACGACTGCCCGGCGAGGTCTTTTGGGCAAGCGATGAAAGCCAGACGCACACTTTGGACAATCACAGGGTTCACGCGGTCTAAGTTGGCGCGGACGGCGATGTCGCTTGCCCAAGGCTTTCCACCAGTGGTGAATGTGCTTGCCATACCTGACCCAGATGAAGACTGTGAGACCGATTAGTAGGGCTAGGATAATTTCGAGAAAGGTCGGATTGAGTTTCATGGGTTGATGAGGTATGCTTTTGACTGCAAAGCTGGCAGTTTACCTCATCACTCCGATCCCTTCGAATTATCCATCACTCCCGCGTGCATTACCGCTGCCGTGCGCAGCGACGGTGCACAGATCGCCGCCCAGTCTTTGATCACCAACGTTTCACAGTACTGAAAGTTCGGCAGAAAGCACAGACGGACCATATAGAGGTTTGGTTGTACCTACCCATGTGGTTTTTCATCGACAATATTACCCATTTGGGTGCTTGGCAAGCCTATTTCCGGTTGATAGGATTCGTCATAACCTAATTTTGATAGCCTACTAAACAGGCTGGCAACCCAAACCCTGGAGGAAAAAACCGTGAGTGATCTGGTAAAGAAAGCACAATCTGATGGCATTCTCTTTATTGACTTGCAATTCACCGATATTCTCGGCAATGTCAAGAGTGTGACTATCCCTATCTCAGGACTCGAAGAAGCGCTGACACGTGGTGTCTGGTTTGACGGGTCAAGTATTAAGGGTTTCATGCGCATTCAGGAAAGTGATATGTTCCTGATGCCCGATCCCAACACCTATCGCGTTTTACCCTGGTCGCAAGATCGCCGCCGTGCCCGTATTATCTGCGACATTATGACCCCGGCTGGCGAGCCCTTTATGGGCAGCCCTCGCTATGCTCTGAAGCGCGCCGTTGCTTATGCAGAAGAAATGGGTTTCTCCTATAACACTGGCCCTGAACTCGAATTCTTCCTTTTCAAGAAGGATGAAGATGGCAAAATCATGAAGGTTCCGCATGATGTGGGTGCCTATTTCGATTTCTCACCGAAGGACGAGGCGGCCACCATCCGCGGCGATATCGTCGAGGCTCTCGAAGAGATGGGCCTGACGGTTGAAGCATCCCATCACGAAGTTGCCGTCGGTCAGCACGAGATCGACTTCAAGTATGGTGAGGCGCTGACCACTGCCGATAATACCATGACCTTCAAGTATACGGTCAAGGCGATCGCAGCCAAGTATGGCCTGTATGCCACCTTCATGCCCAAGCCGCTCTTTGGCGAGAATGGTTCCGGTATGCACACCCACCAGAGCTTCGTCGATGTATCAACCGGCGAAAATATCTTCTACAATCCCGATGATGAGTATAAGCTTTCGGAGGTTGCTTATCAGTTCATCGCTGGTCAGTTGAGCCATGCGCGGGCACTCTCAGCCGTCGTTGCGCCGACCGTCAATAGCTACAAGCGTCTGACCCCCGGCTACGAGGCCCCGGTCTATATCTGCTGGGCGCAGATTAACCGTTCAGCCCTGATCCGTATCCCGCGTTATTCACCAGGACGCGAATCTGGCACCCGCGCCGAACTGCGCTTCCCTGATCCGAGTGCCAATCCTTACCTGGCCTTTGCCACCATGCTGCGCGCCGGATTGGATGGTATTGAGAATAAGATGCAGGCTCCTGATGCCGTCAACGAGAACATGTACCTGTTCTCCGACGCCGAACTGGCTGAGCGCGGTATCCAACAGTTACCAGGCTCCCTCGGCGAAGCACTAGACGAACTGGCAGCAGATCCGATACTTCTGGATGCGCTGGGCGATCACATCTCTGAAGCCTATCTCAATGCACGTCGTGCCGAGTGGGATGAGTATCGCATCCGGGTTACCGAGTGGGAAATCGACCGCTATCTGGACACATTGTAGAATCTGATATTCTTTCTTCCCCTCAAAAACCCCTTCCATTTGGAAGGGGTTTTTCCTGTTCTTCTGTCTGTTCTTATGGGGATGTGGGCTGAACTTATCTCAGAATGGCCCCGGCAGCTAATGTCCAGAGCAAGGCGGCTGTACCTGCACCAACCAGCGAACTGAGGAAGTTCACCCAGTCGTTGTTGAGCCATTTCCAGCCCCGCAGATAGTTGTTTGGTTGGCCGTTGGGGTCGATTTTCTTTTCGGTCTCTTTTTCGCGGTAAGGAGAATAATAAATAACCTGCACGGTTGCACCGAGCAAGCTGTCAAAAGCTGATCCGGCCAGGCCGCCGAGCATCGCCACCGGCAGTATCCACAGAACACTGTACCAATGTTTGATCCCCAGCGCGGCTAATCCCAGACCACCAAACATCTCATCCATGACTACCAGGCCGAAGCCAACGATCCCTATCGCCAGTGCGCCCACTAAGGAGGCCATTGTGCCCAGGCGAGTCACCCCACCCGATGTGCCCGGCTCGACCTTTTCCCCAGTAGTGATCAGACGCGGGTGGTCACGACTTAATACACCCAGTTCGGTAGCCCAGGTGTCAGCATTAACCGTTGCCATCGCTCCGACAAAAGCCACCAATAATAACTCGCTCCCCGGAAAAATCAGTGTTAGCAATGCAAACAAGGCTCCTGCACCGCCGTTCGCCAGGGTTTGGCCAAGATCGCGTTGGTTGCCTTTATCAAACTTCTCGGCGGCGATCGTCTCTTTTTCACCTTCCCGGTAATGAGAAAGTAGGGTTGAGAGTACAAAAAAGGCGATCAGCAGTAAGCCCCATACCCAGCCCCCCAGACCGAAGATTAGCGTTCCAACCAGCATAGCGCCGACTGCGCCGCTCCGAGAGAGCGAATTACGCCGGTAAGCCACAAAGCCGATCAAACCACTAAATACAATACCGATGACCAGTTGGATGATGAAGTCCACATTTGCTCCGTCGAGATGTTGATCGGGAATTCAATAGATGAACAAACCCTCTTGTGGATAAAAATATAGGCTTATTGAACCGTCCAGGAATATACATCCGACAGGTCAATGTTCAATTTTTCATATTCGACATCATCACAGCCAATGGCCTTGAGATCGTATACACCAATGGGAATATCAGGGATCGTAAAGCTGCCATTTGGTACAATCACTTCTTCATCATCCAGGCGACTGACGCCCCAGTAATCGTCCTCGGCATGAGAAATATAGACCTCGCAGATATCCAGGTTGGTCCCGTTGATGACGAGTATCTCGCCGTCAGCCGGTTCCAATACCCAGGTGTAATCTCCCTGACCGTCAGTTGTTATACCATAATGCAAGTCGTATACATCGTCCCGGCAATCTAACGCCATGAAGTCGTATTGCCCCGGCGGGATATCCGGAACCCGGTAACTGTTTCCTGGTTTAAGCCGTGGTTGGTCGAGATGGTTATCTCCCCATTCTGTATCCTCATGGGGAGCAATGTAAATCTCGCAGATCGCGGTATTTGCCCGGTTTTCAACCATCACACCCGGTGGCAGCGGTGTTTCAGCCAAGGTAGGTGTTGGTTCTGGGACTTCGGTGTCCGGGATCGAGGTTTCCTCCGGGTCATCATTTGGTGGCAGAGAGGTCTCTTCGGCGGCTTCAGTCGGTTCATCGTTAGCTGCGAGCATTCCGGTACCATAGACAAATGCTGCCCCACCGCCACAGCACAGCCCAAGCACCACTGCCGAGATTCCGATAATCAAGCCCCAACGCGGCCCGGTTCGCTCTTCGACCGGAGTAGGGCTGGCAAGCGGATCGGGTACCTGGGAGCGGGTAGCAGATGGAGAAGGCATTTTCCAGGAAGAATCAGCGGGGGCTACGTCAAGTGCCGTTGCACCCAGACTCTTTTCTATCATGGTCTCAGAAAGTGGGCTGCCACTGGCGGCTCCCTCCAACGCCTTTGCCAGATCTCCGGCTGATTGGTAGCGATCCATCGGGTCTTTTGCCATGGCTCGCTGAACAACTTTCGTCACGCCCACCGGCAAATCGGGCCGGGCTTCCCTCACATCGGGGATTGGAGAGGTCGCATGAGCCATCATCACCCGGAGAGGGGTTTCTGCCTCAAAGGGATATTTTCCGGTCAGCATTTCATACATGGTCACGCCGAGTGCATACACGTCAACCACCGGGCTGACCTCGCCTGCATCGGCCATTTCCGGGGCCATATAGGCAGGCGTACCGACAATCCCGCTCCCGGTCAATTGCACCGTCGCTTCATTGACCTTGGCGATCCCAAAGTCGGCCAGGTAGGCATTGCCGTGTTTATCAAGCAGTACGTTGCTGGGCTTAAAATCGCGGTGGATAATCCCTTCGCCATGTGCAAAATCCAGGGCATCCGCAACCTGTTTGACTATCCGGACAATTTCATCCAGTGGCATAGCTCCCTGCTTGACACGCTCGCTGAGAGTACCGCCTTCCAGATAGGCCATCACGATATAGGGGCGGCCACGATAGTCACCATAGTCATATACCGGCAGGATATGAGGGTGCTGTAATTTAGCAATGACTTCCACTTCTCGCTTGAAGCGTTCCAGGAAGCTCGGATCGCTCATAAATTGGGGGGGCATCACTTTGATTGCCACCGTACGTCCGATCGACTCTTGGTGAGCCTTGTAGACGGTTGCCATGCCACCTTGTCCGATCAACTCGCCTACGGTGTATTGTCCAATCTTCTGCCCACTTAATTCGTGGCTTTCTTGTGACATGCAGATCCTCTCTCCTCTGAAACGCTGGCGGATGCGACGTGAATAGTTTGCCCCACTATGATAGGGGATGCAAGTTAATAGGGAGCCTTTTGCCTGGCCTGATCATTCCTCGACCTGGATGAATTCAGTTGGAATGTCATCCGCCAGCCAGATGCCTTCGTGCCCCTTGTAGAATGTAATACCCTGTTGGTGGGCCTGAAGGGCCTGTATACTCAAAATGACGGTTTCCGATTGGCGTTTACGGCTGCCAACCTGTTGGGCTGTTTTTCGATCAACCGAGAGGTGAACATACTGGCGATCCATCGGCTTCAGCCCTTCTTCCAGAATGATGGATAGGGCATTCTTGTTTGTGCCATGATAGAGAATATCCGGCGGGATGGCGGCGACCTTTTCGATTTTCTCAGAGAGGGAATGCCCGTAGTAAGCCCTGATCTTCCCCCCGCTGATCTCGTAGCGTTTTTTCTCTGAACTGTCGATCATCTCGATCAGATCATCTTCGGTCAAATGACGCCATGCGTCCCGCCTTGTTCGCAGGGCATCGAGCAGTTCATCAACCGGCACCCAGCCCTGGCTGTCAGGTTCGAGTCCATAATCCCAGGGGTCGTGACGCAGGGCGTGAGCGATAGTTTTACTCAATTTAGACCAATCATATTCAGATGACATATCATTCTTCCGCCAGAAGGGCCTCCCATTCTTCCATGAATTGACCCAGAGATACTTCAATCTGTGTATAGCGTTCGCCGAGTTCGGCTACCTGATCGACATAACCGGCGGCGCTGGCAGTCTCAAGTTGTTGGATAACCTGTTCCAATTCGGTTTCCAGCGTGTGGATTTCTCCCTCCACCTGGGCCAGCCGTTTCTCGCGCTGATACTTTGTCATCCCAGATTTTGCAGCGCCGTTCGATTTGTTGTCAGATTTGGTAGTACGTCGATGAGCCTGGGAACTGCCTCCCGATGATTGCTTTTCACGCCATGCGACGTACTCTTTATAGGTTCCCTCATAGACTGCCAACTGACTCTGATCGGAGCTGCGCGGTGTGTCGAGCGCCCAAATCTGAGTCGCGAGATTATGTATCAGATAACGGTCGTGAGACACTAACAGGATAGTGCCGTTGAAATCGGCCAGCACCGCCTCTAAAATCTCCTGAGACGGGATATCTAGGTGATTGGTCGGCTCGTCGAGGATCAGCAGATTTGCGCCGCTTAAGGCCAGTTTTGCCAGGGCTACCCGCCCCCGTTCCCCACCGCTCAGGGTTGAAATAGGCTTGAACACATCGTCACCGGTAAAGAGAAAACTACCCAGATATTTCCGGGCTTCGCTGATCGGGAGATTCTTGACCGATAGGATTTCATCCAGGATCGAGTTGTCATGATCTAAGCCTTCGTGAGCCTGGGCAAAATAGCCGATCTCAACCCCTGCCCCGATCTCTACCCGCCCTGACAGCGGCTCCAATTCCCCCAGGATGGTTTTCAGAAAGGTTGATTTTCCAGCCCCATTGGGGCCAATCAAGGCGGCACATTCGCCGCGCATCAGGGTGATATCCGGTGCAGCGAACAGCGGTACCTTGTCATCATGATAGCCAAGTACCAGATTTTTAGTCCGCAGCACTTCATCACCGGAACGGCGGCGGGCTTCCAGGTCGATCCGCATAAAGCGCTGCTCACGCGGGCGGGCGAGGGCCTCATCCCGCATAAACCGCTCCAGACGTTTACGCCGCCCCTGGGCCTGCCGGGTGTTCTGCCCGGCGATATTGCGCTTGATGAACTCTTCCGTCTCTGTGATGTACTCCTGCTGGCGTTCATACTCGGCTACCAGCCGGGTATGCCGCTCCTCACGTTGAGTCACATAGTGGCTGTAGTTCCCGCGATATTCCTCCAACTGCCCGAAGATCAACTCCCAGACATGGTTAACCACGCTGTCCATAAAAAACCGGTCATGGGAAACGATCAGCAGTGCGCCTGAAAAACTGGTCAGCCATTTTTCGAGCCACTCGATAGCCTTGATGTCCAGGTGATTGGTCGGCTCATCGAGGATCAACAGGTCAGGAATTTCAAGCAGCAGGCGGGCCAGCAATGCACGGGTTTTCTGACCACCTGATAACTGTGTGATAGGCCGTTGAAAATCGATCTCATCGAAGCCCAATCCGCCCAGCACCCGTTTAATCAGGGTGGTGTATTCGTATCCCCCCGCTTGCTCAAACCGATTCTGTGCTTCCCCATAAGCCTTGAGCAGATCATCATCACCCGATGTTTGGGCCAGTTGTTCAGCCATCTCGATTAATTGATCTTCTAAGGCCAGCAGATCGGCGAACGCGGTTAGCATCTCATCCCACAGCGTATGCTCGCCTTCAAGGGCAAGCTCCGCTTCCTGTGGTAAAAACCCAATACTTAAGTTCCGGGCATGGGTAACCGTTCCCTCGGTGGGCGTATCGCGTTTCGCCAGCAAATTAAGCAATGTGGTCTTGCCGGTGCCGTTTGGCCCGACTAACGCGATCCGTGCGTCTTTCGCGATGCTCACCGAGACGCTGTCAAAAATATCGTCTATGCCAAATGACCTGGCAAGATTGTGCCCCTGAATGACTGCCATACTGTATCCTTAATGAGGGTACTCTTATTTCCTGGCAATTATAGCAATTTCAAGACACTGTAGCCGAAAAACTTCCAGGCAGATCGAAATCTCTGATAGGGGTAGGGCTGGTAGTGGAGAAACTATGATATACTATTGGCGAGGGGCAATCAGGATAATTATCATCTGGGGTAATACCCCCTCAGGAGTATATTATGGACGAAGGTCGGGAACCTGTGGATGGTTCTCTTGATAATGACTCGCCCCCACAAAAAAACCGGGCTCTCCCCTTTCTGATCATCGGTGGGGTGATAGTCGTGTTAGGGCTTATCGGGGGGCTTTGCCTTCTGGTAGGCGGGACAGTGGCCTTCGGACAGCTTTTCAAGGCCGAACAAACACCCACCCAGGAAATTGCCGAAGTCGAAACCCAGACGGCCACGCCGTCTTTGACCCCGTCGCCGACAGTGACGGCCTCCCCTTCACCTACCTCATCGCCAACTCCGACCGTCACGCCCACCATCACTGCCACGCCACTGCCTTTTCCTGTTGCAGAAGATGATGAAGTCCTGATTATTGTGACGGATTTCAGTGGACCCGACGGGAAGTCCGCCTCTGCTCGGATGATCCATATGATAGAAGAACTATTAGATGCCGGGGATTTTGGGCGGAATATCCGGTTGGAACATTTGCAAGGTGTAACCCCAACCGATACCCAATCAGCAATTGATGCCGGTGCGGAATTCAGGGCTAAGATACTAATCTGGGGAACAGGGCGATCAACCGATTTCGAAGTGCATTATGAAGATGTGCTTTACAACTATGCCGAGCTAACACCGTCAGGACAGCGACAGGTTATGCTCATCCGCCCACCGACTTTTAATGCCCGGATACAGCAAGACAATGGTGATGAGCAAGACTACCTGAAACTGGTAACACTTGGGTGGATGGCAAGCTATGTTGGGTGGCAGGCCGATGCGATTAATGTTTTCAATTATGCGATCCAGTATCCAGCCGGTGAGCGTGCAGAGGAGTTGGGACAGCCGACCCTGTATTATTATCGCGGGTTAGCATACCAATACAACGGGCAGCTGCAAAGTGCCATAAGCGATTTTAATCGGATCATCCAGTCGGACCCGGAAAACTACCTGCCCTATTTTTATCGTGGGCGGGTGTATTATAATCTAAAAAACTACGCTGTCGCCGTAAAAGACCTTGATACCACCCTCGAACTGAAACCCGACAATGCCTATGGTTACTATTACCGGGCTATCAATCACCAATACCTGGAAGATTATCAGGCGGCTGTTGGCGACTTCAACCGGGCTGTTAATCTTCTCCCTGATGACAGTGGGCTCTATGCCGACCGGGGCTACCTCTATGTATCGTTAGGGGATCGCGAAGCCGCACTGGATGACTTTAATCGCTCCATCGAACTCGACCCGGAATATGCCCTTGCCTATTTTAACCGGGCCTTGCTCTATATATTCATGGATGAAGATTATGAGGCAGCCCTGAGTGACCTGGATCGTGCCATAGAACTCGACTCCTTCCTGAATGGTGTTTACGAACTGCGTGGTCTGACCCACAAGGAACTGGAAAACTACGAAGCGGCGCTTGAGGACCTGAACCAGGCGTTATGGTTAGATAGTACGTCTAGCTTCTCGTACTACACACGGGGCCAGGTGTTCTATGAACTGGAACAGTATGAGAATTCGCTTGAGGATTTAAATCAAGCGATCCAGATGTATGCCTATGACTCCAGCGCCTTTTACTATCGTGCCAGGACTCAGTCGGCGCTGGGTAACTATCAGGCCGCCATCTCTGACTGCAACCGGGCGATTGCGCTTTCACCGGAGTATGTTGAAGCCTATTGGGAGCGCGGCCTGGCCTACTATGAATTGGAAAACTATCAGGCTGCTATCGCCGATTTCAACCGGGTAATTGAAATCGACGTAGATTTTGCTGAGGCATACTACTATCTTGGACGTTCTTATTTGGCATTGGAGTCGTATGAAGAAGCCGTGGATGAATTTTCACGGGCAATCATAATGGACTACGAATATACTCGTGCCTACTTCTGGCGAGCATTTACCTACTACCGGTTACAGGATTACGAAGCTGCCATTGATGACTATACCCAGGCCATTAAACTCGACCCGGATTATGCTGCTGCTTATCATAACCGGGGACTTGCTCATGCTCGTCTGGGCAACTATCAAGAGGCAGTCGATGATTATACACGCTATATCGAAATGGAGCCGACTGATCCAGATGGTTATTATCATCGTGGGAATGCCTACGGAGAACTGCAAGATTATCAGGCGGCGATCAGCGATTATGGAGAGGTGATCGAACTCGATCCGGAATATGCCCCTGCCTATAATAATCGGGCTTTTTCCCTGGTCGTATCTGACGGCGATCTCGATCTGGCATTGGAAGACGTAACAACAGCCCTGAGCCTGATATCCGGCACCGATGGCGACTATATCGATACACGCGGTTGGATTTACTACAAGCTGGGAGAATACGATAAAGCCCTGACCGATTTTAACCTGGCGATCCAGTTAGGTACGGACTTCTCATACTACGGTCGTGGGGTAACCTACGAAGCTATGGGCGAGACTGACAAAGCCATCGCTGACCTGGAAAAGTTCCTGGATACCTACCCGGATGAAGAACCATTTAGCAGCGACGCCCGTGCTCATCTTGCCAAATTGCGGTAATCGCCGCATAATTAAAAAGGAATGGCCCGGCAAATTGCCGGGTTTTTTCTTTGGGCGGATTATCTCTGGGTGATGCCCGTTGCCCGTTTCGCACGGGATGGAGGGATCTGATCTTGACCCTTTAAACCGGGCATCACCGGTGACCGGGCGGACTAAAGATTGTAGCCTGTTGCCGGGTGTGGTAGGATAGCGGAGGAAGGATCGGTGATGTCCGACGACTATACTATAGGCCCATATGTGCTGGAATCTCGGCTCCGGCAGGGTATTCATACCGTTGATTACCTGGCGTACCATCTGCCGTCCGGCCAGCCGGTAGCCCTGGCGCTGTTCTCGGAAGAACTATCTGAACAGCCGGGGTTCACACGGCATTTTTTGGAGTCGGCGCGAGCAGTCTCAGCCCTCCAACACCCTCATATCCTGCCTATCCTGGACTATGGGCTGTACCACCGCAACCCCTACCTGATTAATCCTTATTTGCAGCACGGTTCACTGGCGGGCTGGCTTCAGCAGGTCGGCGTGATGAGCCTGTCTGACGTGCTGGCGATGTTCAACCAGGTCGCCCCAGCGCTGGATTATGCTCATCAACGGGGGTTTGTTCATGGTAATCTGAGTCTGGCCGATATGATGATCGCCGATGACGGGTCGATCCAGGTTGCGGGATTGGGGATATTTGGGATGACTCCTGTTCCCATCCATGAAGGGCAAATCTACCTGATTGGCGATCCGGTCTACATGGCTCCAGAAGTGGCTGTGACCGGTTACGTTTCCCCCTCTTCTGATGTTTATTCACTGGGGATTGCTGTCTTCGAAGCATTGGCCGGGCAGCCCCCGTTTATTGCCGAGACACCCCTTCAATATGTCTGGCTGCATACCCGCCAACCGGTCCCGCCGATCAGGGACATCAGGCCCGATATCCCGGAATCACTCGAAGCGGTGATCCAGGCGGCACTAACTAAAGCCCCTGAAGATCGCCTGCCGAGTGTGGGCGCGTTCTTGCGCACGTTCCAGACATCGATATTCGGCAACGAATATACATTGAAAGGGCGGAGATATGCCGCCCCGATAACGCGGATATCGGAGCGCCAACAGGCACGGGCAGCATCAACCTATCTATCCACCTACCCATCAACACCGTCCCCACCCTTACAGGCATGGAATCAATCCCCGCTCTGGTTACAGGCCAGTATTGCAGTTCTGGTGGTGTTTTTCTGTGGAACACTGGGGGTCTTATTGAGCCTTCCGGCACTGACAGCCTATGCCAACTGGCGGGCCAGCCAGAATATCCCTACACCAACGGAAGTGCAGATGGTGGTTCAGGAAATACCTCAGAGCACACCCGCTGCCCCGGTCGGCGAGTCGCCAGATTCTACCATTCCTTATGTATGGCCGACCCTGTTTCCCACCCCATCCGAGTGGCCGACCTACACTGCCTGGCCGACCTACACACCGGTAACGCCCTATACGGCTGAACCTGCTGCGACGGCAACCCCGTTAAACACGGCTACGGCGATCTTCCCGGAGTCGTCAGGTGGTCGGCCTGCTGCGACACGTGCTCCCAGCAGTGGAGGTGGGGTTGCACCAACCTTCCCACCGTTTGAGCCAACCAAGACTCCAGCATCAGCACAGCAGCACCCACAGCCCATCTTCACCTTTGGGGTGATTATCCCGGACACGCCCTGACAGGAATGTGCCGTGCCTAGCTGGGACGCTGCTTACCGTTCGATCCCTCGCGCAATTCGGCCAACAGTGTATCACAATGCTCGACCAACTCTGAGTTAATTGAGGCGTAAAACTCGCGGGCTTGCTTGATATGCTCTTTTGCCTCCGCGATCTTACCCTGATCGGCCAGTACCAGGCCCAGGTTGAACAAAGTCATGTGCTCACCTTCTGCGTCCTGTTCAGCCCGGTAGATCACCAGGGCTTCCTCAAGATAGCGGATGGCAAGCTCATATTGTTCGATCTCGGCTAATATACCGGCCAGGTCATCGAGTAGATCGGCCTCCTGGCCGCGTGATCCAATTTCGCGAAGGATCACCCGCGACTGCTCATAGTAGGCCACACCTCGCTCAACATCCTGTTTCTCTTCGAGGTAGATGTCACCCAGATCGGCCAGCACCTCTTGTTCTAGCTCGCGATGTCCCATGCGACGGACGGCAGCCAGCATTGCCTCCTGGTATTTGATGATCTGGTCAACCTGATCGGTGTCGATCAGGGCCAGTACCATATTGTCGAGCAACTCAAACTCCATCTCCGGGTCGTCAAGCTGGCGGGCGATAACGAGCGCCTGCTCGAAAAGATCTATGCCCTCTTCATACCGGTCAAAGTCCAGGTAGGCAAGGCCGGTATCACCCAGAATTTCGGCCTCCAGTATTTGATCGCCCTCTTCGCGGGCCAGGTCTAAAGCCTGCTGTAAGAATTGCAACGCATCGTCCAGGCGTTCCGCCTCGACATGAGCCATCGCGATCATCGACAATACTTCGCCCTCAAGCTCAGGATCATCCTGTTCACGGGAGATGACAAGGAGCTGTTCAAAATAATCAACAGCCTGATCAGGATCATCTAAGCGTATGGAAGACAGGCCGAGGCCCAGCAAAGTGGAGGTAATCAAATCTTCCTCATTGGCCGTGCGTGCAATTTGAAGTAACTGCTGCTGGTAGCCGTGAGCTTTTTCGAACTCTTCCTCACGTTCGTAGTAGGTCGTAATGAGCGTCAACAGCCCCGCCTGGACTATCCACTCATTGGTTTGCTGTGCGGCAGTCAGTGCTTCTTTGAACCGGTCTTCGGCAGCATCCGAATCTCCCTGCCTGTCAAGAAGCAGCCCGATATGGCCCAGTGTAAATGCTTGCAGCGTTTTCGTTCCTGTCTCCTGTGCAATGGCGAGTGCCTGCTCAAAGTGCTGCTGCGCCTGGTCGATATTGCCTAATTCAAAATGCGCCATCCCGATATTATCCAACCCGATCACTTCAGCGTTCCGTTCACCAAACTGCCGGGCGATCTCTAACCCCTGCTCAAAGTAGGTTAAAGACTCCTCGAACTCTTCGAGGCGGTTATGGGCCAGGCCCAACCCATAAAGCGCTTGCATCTCGCGAGATTTATCACCAAGCTGCCGGGCTATTTTGATTTCCTGCTCAAGCTGGTGAATTTGCATGTTGGGATTTTCCAAGGGGTTTTCTCCTCATAACGGGCGATGATTCCCGCCTTATAGCGAATTTTGGGGAGGCATCAATGTGCCATTATTTTAAGGGGTATTATTACTTCGATGATAAGCTCTGTCAATGCAGCTTTTGGATGGAATTGGTGGAGTGTCGGAACATTCAGGCAGATCATCGAAGAATCGATTCTGTGGGGAATGTTAGTTTTTGAATACTATGTTTGCTGCCGCATCAATCTTACACTGCCAACCAGCACAACAACTGTGCCCACCAACACGATTGGCAGGCCAAACATTAGCTGAGCCCGCCCAATAATGCCCCACTGTTTAACTCTCAAAACCAGCACCGAAGCAATATGATATATAGCAAGGAGCACATTTGAGATTGAAAGCATTAACATCAGAATCCGACGATGTCTACGCAAATAATCAGTAAGCGAGATGAAGAGGCCAGCCGCGGAAATAAGAATGATGGCTAACCCACCATTATCCGAAATGCGAAGATAGCGCAGCCATGGATCAATTGAGGCAAATCGATGTAACGAAATCCCAGGTGTGATAATAAAGAAAAAATCGCCCTCTCCCATCCACGGGAGGAAACACCCCAGTATTGCTAAGCAGCTCCCGATAATAATAAGCCTTGATGGTGAAAGTGAGTGCTCCTGATTCTTGAAAACTTTCATTGTAATGAACTCATCTGGTGCGGCCTTTCCAACGGGCTACAACTTCCTCAAACAACCTCTGACGAATCTGTATATCAGTTTGCTGGGGTTCATATAAGGCCACCGGATTTGGTTCGATGTCGAAACGCTCCGCGACCTCAACAAACCAATCGACTATGGATCGTTCTTCGCTTACCAAAATTGATTTCAAACTTGACAATAATTCTTCGGTTGAGCGGTCTTGGAATGTAATCCGATTGTCTGTCAGAGCGATGTGGGTTTCATAATTGTCCTTGAGCCAGTGTATTTCCCATTCTTCCCAATAAGGTCGGATATCCTCAATCAGGCCATCTGGTTGTGCCGACCAGATATATAAGTCTTGCTTTCCTTCATCAATATGGAATCCCTCGAACGGGAAATCTGCGCCGGTTGAGTCCATTGAAAAGTGATCTAGTTTTGCCTCTGTTTTCAGAACTGGAATGAGTTGTTTGCCACCAATAAGAGGATTATGCATACCTTCCAGAGGAATAATACGAATAGTGCCATCTCTTAAGCGAATACTGGCAATGGTAGTCGTCCATTCGGGTTCACCGGGAAGTGACAGTTTTATTGTGCCGCTCCCCTTTGATTTCGGGGTATGGACTCTCTCCCGTGGATAGTCAACATATTCAGCCAGATCTATGATTCCGTTATAAGCCCATTCGACTTGCCACCCTTCCCATATCAATTGGAGAAGTTCAAGATAAACCCGTCGCAGTGGAATATCATAGTTTATTTCTTCACCCCCAAATAGCATCATTCTGTTACGATGTGTATCAAGTACTGCACCTCCTTCTGCCCAGACCGTATCCAACCAACTGTTCGCTGCTGGTGGCAGCTGTTTGATATAGCGGAAGGCATATTCAGGTCCCCAGAAGAACTCCTTAACCAGGGAAAGCGCACACCATTGACAATAATAAAGTTCATAACCTGATTCATCGACAAGCAGCAGATTACCCCTGTGTCCCATTACAATTACATCCTTTCTAAGGTAGCGGCAGTGCCTCCAAAGCGGGTTTCGGCTGCAAGTTGACATCCCACAGCCCGAAGAAATGCTCGTGGGTGTACTGCAAATCGTAGGGCACAAAGTCAAACGCCGTCCAGATCAACCACCCCGAAAGCCCCCGATCCTCTGCTACTGCGATGACGGCGGATAGGATTTCGGCCTGCTGCTCCTGCGTAACGGCATTTGTCGGAGCATCCACCCAGGCGTGATAACCAACCTCCTGGAGCATCAGCGGCTTATCATTGTTGGCGCGGTAGGTGTTGATTCGCCCGGCCAGTTCTTCGGCTGAATTCCAATGATGAAACGATAACACATCGACATACGGGGCGGTGATGGTCGGATCACCCCACCACCCGGCGGTGATCAGGTGATTCGGATCGTTGGCCCGGACGATCTGGCTGACATGTTCCAACCAGGCGATCACCGTTTCATGCGGGAACGCGGGTGGAGCGCCCTGAGCACCGTAATCGAGGTCGCCTTCGTTGCGCAAATCCCAGGCCAGGATCGTGGGATTATTCTTGTAGCGATTCACAACATAGGCCGTTTGCGCATCGTAGCGGGCGTAGTCAGTGTAAAGCGGACGGTAACGGAGATCGGGTAGATCGTTGAGTGTTACGATCACTTTCAGGCCGCGTTCCTCCGCCATTGCCAGCAGCAGGTCAAGCCGCCCGAAAATCTCCGGCACGGGTACGGCATCTTCCGGTGCACAGGTAAACATCGGCTCGTACCACAGGAAAATGCGGATCGAATTGAACCCCGCCTCACTGATAACAGTCAGTTCTTCCGCGACTGTGCCCGGATCAAACAGCGTCAGAAAGCGATGCCACTGGGCAAACCGCGAATAGTAATTCACCCCCCGCGCGATATATGGCCCATCCCCCAGGATTAGTTGATCACCTGATACCCGGACAAACTGTGACGGGTCTACCGGTTCTTCCTGGGGAAGAGGTTCTGTATCCGTTACTTCGCACGCATAAGGGGTGGCTGGTGGCAGCGCATTGAGCCGGGTCAGTGCTTCGTAAGCCTCGTCGCGGGTTCCATCCAGTGACAGGGCCAATTGATACTGGTTGATAGCAGCAGCGAGGTCACCGGCTGTTTCCAGTTCAGTGCCGAAGTTGAAGTGGGCTGCATACTGTTTGCTATCCAATTGCGGCTCACCGCAGGTCATGCCTGCTGCCCGTAGTTGTTCCAACGACACGATCAGCGCAGCCCAATCGCTGCCCCAATAGCGCCCGATATCCTCACAAGACGCCGAAATAGTTGCAGGTATCTGGGTGATGGTAGGCGTAGGCTGTGGAGGTATTTCCGTCGGAGTTTCCACTGTCCCGGCACAGGCTATCGTCGCGACAAACAGCACAATCACTGCTGCCAGTTTCTTGATGATATTCATATTATGCTCCCGACCCTGCCGCCCTGGGCAAGATTGACCCCACCCAGGGCAGTTTAAATATCAGATGAAAACTGTTTCCACCTAAGGCGCGAGAGGCGATGTCTCAACCGGGAGGTTGGTAAAATCGCCTGTCCCGATTAAATTCCAGGCTGATATCCAGCCCTCTGAACCCTGATACGCGATCTTCAACCAGTCATTCTCTTCTGACCGGGCGGTTGGCGTCACGTCCGTATTTGGCGGGAGAACCGCCTGTGGATTGAAGATCAGACCCGGCCCGGCCCGGATGGTGATGTCGTAGATGCTATAGGCCGTGATCGGCGGTGTGCCCGTAAAAGGTACGACCTCTGCGTTGCTCGAAGTGACCGGCAATAAAGTGATGTTATCGGAGGCGATCACCAGCCAGGCAGCGACCCAACCGGTTGTGCTGCCGTACTTCACCTGTACCCAGTTGCTGGCAGCATTCCGCCCAATCGCTGCCGTGGGAGTACTGAACGGCATCACGTCGATCACTGTTGAACCCAGAGTTGGATCCTGGCGGATATTGACTCGGAAAGGAGCCTGCACCGTAGCCGCCGATGAGTCAGCCGGGGGTTTTGGTGTTGGCGTGGCGGTTGGTGGTGTGCCGGTTGGTGTCACGCTGGGAGTAATGTTCGGATCAGGTGTCCGGGTTGGGAACACGGCTCCGCCCGCCACCGGCAGCGCGATAATGTCCTGGTCAAGCGTCGTTAACCAGGCCGCCACCCAACCCTCTACACCGTCGTACTTGACTCTTACCCATGAGCTGTTTTCGGTGCGCCCGTTGGCGGTTGCGTTGGTGTTGTAAGGAAGAACTTTCAGAACGGAGGCGTTGACATCAGGGGCCGACCGGATGTTAGTCGAGTATGGTGACCGTGCAGTGAACGGCCCGCCGGTATTGGCCGGCGCCGGTTGATTGTCGGTGCTGATTGGTAACTCAGCGGTGTCACCGGAGAAAACCGTCACCCAGGCCGCCACCCAGCCTATCGTCCCCTGGTAATCAATCTGTATCCAGTTATTGGCCTCAGTCCGCCCGATAGCGACCATCTCCTGGTTGCCTGGTAGGATGCCAATCACAGAGCTGTGTACACCGGGTGTCGCCCGGATATTCGTATCAAATACTGCCCGCCCGACCAGCACATCAGCGCCCTGGGCAGCGACAATGACCGTGCTGCTTAGCAATAAGACTAAGGCCAACAGTACAAACCGTAAGCGAAACCTCATAATTTATCTGGGGCGAGATCAGGATGTGGAGTGGTTTGTTGTCGCCCGCCGCTCCTTTGTGAATACAACTTATCTATTTCACGAGCAGACCGGGTAATTTACCCTTCCCAGTTTGTCAATCCAAATCTTCGGCGCGCAACACAATCACAGAGACGTTATCGGTAGCAGGCACACCGAGCGCCCGTTCCATCAACTGGTTAGCCGCATCCTGAGGAGAATGTTGGGCAGCGGTCAGCACAATCTCCTGATCGTCAAGTACGCCATGCAACCCGTCGCTGCATAAAATCAGGGTGTCGCCGACTTCCAGGTATTCATCCTCGGCAACTTCGGTTTCGACCGTATCCTGAGGCCCAAGCGCACGATCCAGGACATGAGAGATGTTCATGTTGTCTGCCTGCTCCTGGGTCAACAGACCTTTGCGCACCTGCTCATCTTTCCAGGTATGATCCTGTGTGAGCCGGTAACCGGCGTCGCCGCGCACCAGGTAAGCCCGGCTGTCCCCCACATGAGCGACCCAGAGTGTATCCTCGATGATCAGCGCCAATACCACCGTGCTGCCCATTCCCTCTAACTCAGGCGAGCCCGATCCTTTTTGGTGAATGGCTTGATTGGCGGCAGTGATCGCTTCATGCAGACGGTCTTCAGCCGTATCGTTGGTTGGGGGTTCCGGTTCCAGCAAATGCTTCTGGATTACTTTGACCGCCTCTTGGCTGGCAAGTTCTCCGGCCTGTGCGCCGCCCATCCCATCGGCCACAATCAACAACGTGACGCCGGGAGAATCTTCTGAAGCAGAAACTAAGATGGTATCCTCATTATGATCATATTGAGGACCGGGGTCAGTCCGATAACCGATATCTAGTTTCATAAGTTACCGCTTTACTATTAGGTGATTTGCTAATCAGTCAGAATTCTGAATGAAGCCGAGTCTAGCATGAGACTCTCAAGGACACAACAATGATCCGTATTAATTTCGAGCTGGTTTGACGGTCAGCGTGTATTCGTTTTTGTAGGTGACCATGCCCGGCCCGGCTCCCTTGATCGGGCGGACATATCGCCGTTCGGTTACATCTACGTCTACCGCCGTATCATCTCGCCCCGCCGAGTAGTAAGCGGCCAGTTCAGCCGCCCGTTGGATGACTGCATCAGGGACAGCCCGCCCGTCGTGTTTGACGATCACATGGCTGCCGGGGATATTCCGGGCATGGAGCCAGAGATCGCTCTTATCTGACCGCTCGGTTACCAGCTTATGATTTTGAGCCGCATTGCGCCCCACCAGGATCACGAACTCATCTTCCGTCGTGAAGCGTCGAATGCCGGGTTTTCCACCTTTTGGCCCCCTGAGCTTTGGCCCCTGGTAATATTCCGTTTGCTGTAAGGCTTCTCGCACAATGTCAATATCCGGCCAGTTCTCAGCAATTGCCAGATCGGTGGCTAACTGTTCAAGGTAAGCCAGATCATAACCGGCTGCCGCCAACCGTCCGGGGACATCCTGGGCAGCACGTTTGGCTTTCTCATAGCGTTCAAAGTAATGTTGTGCATTCTGAACGGGCGTTAAGGTCGGGTCGAGTTTTATGGTTAATACCGGGCCATCGGGATCATACTGCTGCTGCAATTCCTTTTGGCCGGGTTGAATGCTGGGTGCATAGGCATAAATCAGCTCCCCCTTCTTCCTGAGCAGTTCAAGATCGGCCTCATCTTTTGATTCGCGCTCCAATGCCTGCAATTTGCGTCGGGCACGCCGGAGCGCCCCATCCAGATCTTTTTGGACCTGGGCTTTGGCAGCGGCATATTCGCCCGTGCTTTCATCCTGATTAGCCGCCTGCTCGAAGTAGAGTTCAATCGCCACGCTGATATTATCGACCGGCACGCCGTTTTCCAGGTGGGTCAAGGTATAGGCAGCAAAGGCCGGTTTTCCATTGTTCATCTCTGCCGGAACCAGGCAGGGTGACCACCGCCCGCTCTGCACATCGTTCACCAGGCTGGCGAATTCCTTATGAACCAGCTTTCCCGCTACGTCAAACGAGAGGGCCTCCTGATCGCCGCAAGCCCGGTAAACCACCTCACGGGCAAACAAGGGGCTGACCCCCGCCACCTGAGTGACCAGCGCCCGCCAGGCCGGGAGTTCAGAATTAGTGCTGAGATATCCCTCCATCATCTGTGAGGTAACTTGTTCCGGCAGGGCTTTGTTCTGTGGTGGGGGTGGTACGTACGTCTTTCCCGGAAGCGTGACCCGGTAGCGATTTTGTTTCGGGCCAACCCGTTTGATACAGTCCAGGATATCACCTTCGGTCGTCAGGATAATGTTGCTGCGTTTATCCATGATCTCAGCGATCAGGCGAGTTTCGCCTTCGCTGCTTGAAAAATCAAAGGTAATGATCCGTTCCCAGGGTGGTTGGTCGACCGCCGTCAATATAGCGCCATCGACAAACTTCTTGAGCAGCAAGCCTATCGGTGAAGGATGCAGCACCCCGCGCCTTAGCTTGTGTGATACCAGGTGACAGCGTGCCATCCGCGGGTGGGCGGAGACCAGCAGATACTGACGTTCCCGGTTGGCGTATATTTCAAAGCCAATCGATAGATTATCAACCTCGACAACGGATTGGACCCGGCCACCCTCTATACGCGTTTTGAACTCGTCTACTAGAGCGGCTGTAGTCACAGAATCTACATACATATTTCTTACCTTGTAAGGACGAGAGATATCTCGTCAAGAGGATGTAACCCTCTCAGTCAACCTTCCGAAATGATCCTCGATTTAGCCGAGTTGTAGCATTGATAGCTGCTTGCTACAATTCAGCAAAAAGCTCCACAGAAATTGGATAGACATGCCTGAACAAGCATCACCTCCTACATTAGACACCGAACGACAGAAAAGCGCTAAAGTCTATGCGCGAATCCACCGCCGCCTATACCTGGTTGATCTGGGAATTGGCGGCATTTATTTAATCGGGTGGTTGGTTAGCGGCCTGAACCTGGCAGTGCGTGATTGGATTACGACACTGACCGGCGGTTGGATAGTGGCTCTGGCCGTCTTCAGCGCGGTCTTTATGCTGCCCTATATGCTGATCGGTCTTCCCCTGTCGTTCTACAGCGGCTATATTCTGCCGCACCGCTATGACCAGAGCAACCAGACTCTCCGTAGTTGGATAGGCGATCAGATCAAGGGTCTGGCGATCAACGTATCACTTGGACTTCTTCTGCTGCTGGTGGTGTATTGGCTGCTGCGGATCGCCCCGGATTGGTGGTGGTTGTATGCCGCTGGTGTGATGTTGATCTTCTCCGTTATTCTGGCGAATCTTGCCCCGGTGCTGATTGCCCCCTTATTCTACAAATTTACACCGCTTGACGACGAAGACCTATCGGAACGGCTGACCCGGTTAGCAGAACAGGCCGGAACTCAGATAAAAGGTGTTTTTCGAATGGACATGAGTACCCGGACAAAAAGCGCTAACGCCGGTCTGACCGGACTGGGATCAACTCGGCGGATCGTGTTGGGGGATACTCTGCTTGAAGAATTTAGCGCCGACGAGATCGAAACCGTGCTGGCTCATGAACTGGGGCATCATGTCCACAAAGATCTTCTCCTGGGTATTGTGTTTGGGACGATCCTGACACTGTTTAGTTTTTGGCTCGGTCATCTAGCTTTGCGCCTTGGCGTTGAGCAATTCGGATTGGCGAGCGTTGGTGACCCTGCCGGGCTGCCGATTCTGAGTCTGGTGGCTGGCGTGCTGGGCCTGATTACCATGCCGCTCAACAATGCCTATTCGCGCTGGCGTGAACGGATGGCCGACCAGTATGCTCTGGAAACGACCCAAAAACCCCTGGCTTTTGCCGATGCCATGACCCGACTTGCCAATCAAAATCTGGCGGATACCGACCCGGAACGATGGGTCGTTTTATTACTACATTCTCACCCACCCATCCAGGAACGTGTTGCTGCTGCTCAGGCATTTGCCGCCCAGCAGCAGTGACCCCGGAAGAGGCCAATGTCAAATTCTCTAACCCAGGCCGCCATATTAGTCGTTGATGACGATAAAAACAACCTGAATTTACTGGTCGCCCAGTTAAATATGGCCGGATTTAAAAAACTCCGACCGGCATTGGGCGGGCAAGAAGCCCTCAAGGCTGTCAAGCAAGACGTACCTGACCTGATCATCCTGGACGTGATGATGCCGGAAATCAACGGATATGATGTTGTGCGGCATATCCGAACCAGTTATCCCCAGCATTTTATTCCCATTATCCTGGTCAGTGCGTTGCAGCGATCAGAAGACCGGGTTAAGGGGATCGAGGTTGGAGCAAATGATTTTCTCTCCCGTCCATTCGAGGCCGGTGAATTGATTGCCAGGGTGAATTCCCTGCTGGAACTAAAGCAGGTTCGTGATGGGCTGGAAGCGGAGCGCGGACGGCTGGCCCTGTTATACAGCATAAGCCAGGGATTGGCCTCCCAGCTTGACTACCATTATCTGCTGCGGCACATCGTTGCCTTGACGACAGATTTAACCGGGGCAGCCAAGACCCTGCTGGTTATTCTGGGGCGGCAGGGTGCTTTCCAGGAAAAAATTATCGCTCGCTTCGGTGAGTCGCCACGCATAGTGGATACAATCGATCCCCTGGTATTGAATCAGGGATTGTTGGATTGGGTAATAAGAAATCAAGAAGATGCGCTTATTCAGGATGTGAGCCAGGATGAAAGATGGGTGCAGCTCCCTGACGACGAGTCGGTCGGCGCTGCGATTGCTGTCCCGCTCCTGGTCGGTGATCGGGTAGCCGGTGCTTTACTGCTTACCTCCCCTGAAAAAGACTTCTTTCAGGAAGACCATCTTGATATGTTGGTGGCAATTGCCAGTCAGGCTGCGATAGCGCTAGAAAATGCGCGTTTATTTGAGGAGACCCGCCAGCAGAAGGCTCATGTTGAGGCACTGCTGCATCAAATAGGCGATCCGGTGATCGTGACCGACTGTGAAGGTCGTATTACGAGCATCAACCCGGCAGCTTCTGAAACACTGAATATCGACCAGTCCGTCCTCAACCGCTCCATACTCGACGCATTCGGCCCCAAAATAGCCGATTTACTGACACGGGCCGGGGAACGCGGCGGAACTATATCGGGGGAACATACCTGGCATCGTGAACAACCCGACCAGTGCAATTTTAATATCAGCGTTTCCCCGGTAGAGGGTGTCGGGTATCTATTAATCTGGCAGGATGTCACCCCTCTCAAAGAAGGTGAGCGGGTGCGGCTAGAAAGCGAACGTGCCCAAACACAGCGAATCCTGGAAACCTTCTCCAGGTATATGAGTCTGGCATTAGTTGAACGGGTGTTGAACGACCCGGAGATTCTGACCCGGCGAGAGCGCCGCGAAGCGATTGTCATTTTTGCCGATCTGCGGGACTTTACCCGGCTGACGATTGAGCATCCCCCCGATGACGTACTGAACCTCCTGAACGACATCTTCTCTGAACTGATCGCAATCGTCTATGAACATGAGGGCGTAATCTTCGATATTATTGGGGACGAATTGATGATCGGGTTTAATGTCCCCTACGAACAGCCTGATGCCCCACGCCGTGCCGTGCAGACAGCAATTGCCATGCAGCACCACTTTATCGAACTCAAGTCTAAATGGCTGGCTCGCGGGATGAAAATCGGGATGGGTATCGGGATTAATCGAGGGCCGGTATTGCTGGGGCATGTTGGTGGTCATGGTCGGGTGGATTATGCCATGGTCGGGGAGGCCGTCAATGTCGCTCACCGCCTGGTTGACCTGGCTCAAGATGCTCAGATCGTCATCACCCCGGAAATGCTGAATGATGTCCAGGAGGATCTGCCACCCGGCGAAATAGTCGTACAGAAATTACCCCCAATCTATATTAAGGGTATTGACAAACCAATGCCGGTAGTCGTCATCGAAGTAGCCGGTAGCGGCCAGGCGGCAGACGATCTATAGACCTACTTCACATAGGTATCAAAGAACTCCAGGTTGCGCTCCAGGAACAGTTCATACATCTCCCCGACGAAGGTGTGAGGCCCTCCGGGGTATTCGTAATATTCGATATTCTTCCCCAAGTCCAATAACCGTTGATTCAAATCGCGGGACCACTCTACGGGAAGCACCGTATCGTCATTGCCATGATGAAGCTGCACCGGCATCGAGATGCGATCCAGGTAATTGATCGGGGAGATATGCTCAAAGCCTTCCGGGTTTGTCTCAGGCGAGCCATAAATCTCACCATCGGTGACCGGCCAGGACGAATTGAAGACATCCCGGTAGCGATACCACACCGCTGCCTGATCGGTGCTCAGGGGGTTGTACAGACTGACCGCCTGAACATCCGAAATAACCATAATGTAACCAGCTAACCCACCCCCGCGAGACTGCCCCATTACCCCCACGCGGTTTGGATCGGCCTCCGGCGCGGTGGGCAGAGCCGCGATCAGATTCATAATGTCGAACACCCAGGGGATCTTATACGGGGAGCCGCTCCCCTCTGTGTCGTTATAGGTGCGATAGTCTGGCATAAAGACCACGTAACCATGCCGGGCGAAGAAATCACCATGTTCGAAGGTTCCATCGCCGGGTCTGTAAACGCTCTGATCGATCCCGCCGTGCAAGACAATAATCACCGGCCAGGGACCTTTTCCTTCGTTAGGAACATTCATCAACCCGGTAACGTAGATTCCGTCGCTCTCATATGAGATCACGTACTGGGTATAGGCGTCAGCTTCGACGTTTATCCCCTCTTTGACGATCGTCCCGCCATCATAAGCACGGGTAGTAAGCGCCTCGATGGTGTAATCGGCCAGCGGATTGGCCGGATCAATGGGTGGCGGCGAGTCAGCTGCCGCTACCTCTATTATTTCTTCCTCTTCGGTAGGTGCAGGTGGCAGTGATTCCGCCTCATCCGCTCCGGGAATAAGTAACTGCTGGCCCACTTTAATTGAATCGGGGTTGACAATATTGTTCGCGGATTGAATCACAGCCAGCGTCAGGCCATATTGCTCCGCGATACTGAGCAGCGTTTCGCCCACCCTCACAATATGAACCGTGCTGCCGGATGCTTCCTGAGTTGGGGCTAAGACCAGGGTTGCCGTTGGCGCAGGGAGCCCCTGTGCATCGACCGTGATCGGCGTCGAGGTTACGATCAGTACTTCCTGCGTTGGCTCGATAGCTGGATCAGCTTCCTCAAATAAAGGCTGTGTTGCTTCGATTGACTGGGCCGCCGGGAGGTTGCAGGCCGTCAATAATGCTGTGCACAGCAGACAGCCAGCAAAGAATTGAATCACGTGCCTTTTCGATTTAAATTGCCCTTTTTCCATAAAACTATTCCACACAATCAGCCTCATAGTCGGTAACATACCACTGATCCCCAAATAATTTTACAACATACAATGCCGTACACGGCCCTCTAAAAGCATATTGTGATTGCTCGGCACCGCCACAAAAAACCTTGCCGCTTCGATTTATAGTCGCATAAACCTCTGCCTCGCCAGAGTTGACGAAGTATATCTCTTCTATGTCGATTCCCTTATGATCGTAATCCCAGATACAGGGGTCCGTGCCCAGGTTGATACCGGCCTGACGGAGGGTAGCCGCCGCATTATATCGATCGGTCAGGGCCTCCCCACGTGCAGCCTGATCCATCCGGGAGGTATCGTTAGTTCCCAGAAGATAGCGCATCTCCTCATCAAAAAACAGAACTGCATCCGTTATGGCATCTTTGGAATCCGGCGTTGGCCTGTCCGGGGCGTCTGAAGGTGGCGGGGGATCGGTTGGCGGTGGTGGCTGATTCGGTTCAGGTGTTGCCGTGATAACTAACACCTCCGGCTCAGAAGGTTCTTCTTGCTGCTGACTCTCTTCTATCGGCGTAGGGATATCGGTCGGCGGGCTGACCTGAGCCTCACCAAGACCTAAAAGTTTACTCCCACCCAGGATCACCAGCACAATCACCCCGACTACGCACAACAACGCGCCAATACCGATGATGACTGCCACCGGGAATTTGCGCTGCTTTTCCTCCGGTTTTTCCTTAATGGTCGGCGCACTGGGGGCTTGAGCCGCCATCGGTGTTGATGTGGCTTTTTGCGCTGCTAGTTCCTCGCTGGAGATATCCTCCGTCATCGCCTCATAGATATTCGCAGGGAGGGCAGAAACCGGTTCGCCCGAAGCCGCCGCATCAAGGTCAGCAGCTAATTCAGCGGCGGTGGTATAACGTGCACCAGGATTCTTAGCCATTGCCCGCCTGAGCACTTCGGAGACTCCCACCGGTAAATTAGGCCGGGTTGCCAGCACATCCGGGATCGGATTATTGACGTGGGCCATCATCACTCGGAGAGGCGTATCACCGACATAGGGATACTGCCCGGTCAGCATCTCGTAGATGGTGACGCCCAGCGCATAGATATCTATCGAAGGGCTGACGATCCCCTGGTCGGCCATCTCCGGGGCCATGTAGGTCGGTGTGCCGATGATGGCGCTGCCGGTCAATTGGGCGGTACTCTCACTGACCTTGGCGATTCCAAAGTCGGCCAGATAAACATTACCGCTGTTATCCAACAGCACGTTGCTGGGCTTAAAATCGCGGTGGATGATCCCGGCCCGGTGGGCATGATCCAGCCCTTCGGCGATCTGCTTGACCAACCGAACAACCTCATCCAGTGGCATCGGGCCGTCATTCCTGATCCGGTCGGAAAGCGTGCCGCCCGACATGTAAGCCATGACGATATAGGGTTGGCCTTCAAAATCGCCATAGTCATAGACCGGTAGGATGCGCGGATGCTGTAACCGGGCAATGACTTTCACCTCCTGGTTGAACCTTTCCAGGAAGGTCGGATCGTGCATAAAATAAGAGGGCATGATCTTCAACGCGACCTGCCGCCCAATTGAGGTTTGCTCGGCCAGATAGACGGTTGCCATACCACCCTGCCCTAACCGTCTGGAAATAGTGTACTGTCCGAGCGTTTTTCCGGTTAAGTCAATTTGCCCTTTACTCTCATCAGACATGCCTGGCACTCCATTAAAGAATAAGGCTCAATCAGGTCTGTTTTCCAGGTTGGGCCATTGTCCAATGTCTGGCCCGTTTCCACCCCTATTCTATACCACCATCTGGTTTTCCACTTAGTATCTATCTCAACCAATCCTGACTTCTGTTTGAGCGTCGAAGTACAGAACGTGATCTGGATCGATCTGGCAGTATAGTGTTTCGCCCCATTCAACATCCTGCTCAAACGGCGCGATTAGCGACCATCTTTCCCCGGCCAACTTCAATGTAATCAGCTTAAAACGCTCTGCATAATAGGGCGTAATCTCCTCAACCACACCGGGGATACCATCGTCTACCAGGGAGATATATTCCGGGCGCACCCCCAGGGTAACATCGGTCCCGTTGGGGAGATCACGCCGGATCGGAAAACCACCGAAATTCTCACCCTGCCAATGCCCGTCATCCACCCGGCCTTCGAACAGGTTGATCGGCAGCTTACCGATAAACCTGGCGATAAACAGATTTGCCGGAGTAGATTGCAAATGCTGGTATGTTCCCATTTGCTCTAACTTACCATCCCGCATGACGATGATTCGTTTCGCCAGTGCCATCGCTTCGACCTGATCGTGAGTCACATAGACCGCCGTAACCGGAAATTCCTTCAGAAGCCGCTGCAATTCCAGACGAGATTCACTTCGAAGTTTAGCGTCCAGGTTGGAGAATGGCTCGTCGAGCAGCAGGACATTCAGATCACGGGCCAGCGCCCGCGCAATTGTGACACGCTGTATCTCACCGCCGGAAAGCTGCCCCGGTCGGCGGGCGAGGAGTTTCTCCATCCCCAGGCCGGTGATGCTGGAGATACGCTCCAGCCGCGCCGAAAGTTCATCCGACCGATCACGTAGTTCGAGGAAAAAGCCAACCGAACGGCGGGTTTCCCAGGTGGGCATCAACCCCGGTTCCTGAAACACCATCCCGATATTGCGTTCCAGCGGAGAGATATCGGCCAGGTTGATGTTATCGTAGAGTACCTTGCCACTATCGGGTGTAAGTAACCCACCGATCAACCGCAGCAGGGTGGATTTGCCACAGCCGGACGGCCCCAGGATCGCGACCAGTTCGCCGGGCTGAATTTTCAATGAGACATCCTGGACAGCCTGAATCACGGGAGTGGTGGAGTTATTTGCCTGTTCAAACTGCTTGGAAACGTGAGCTAACGTAATTGTTGTCATGCTTATATCATATCCGTAGCAAGAAGTGTGACCGGCGTTCGTCTAAACGCCATAGTCCGGCCTTCCGCGCCAGGCCGACGGCCTCTTGGTATTCCCGGTCGGTGATGCGCCGGTTGATCTCTTCATACTTGTTCCGGCTGACTTTGCCCGCTGGTCGGTACTGGGCCATCACATTGACATAGGTGTCTCGCGATAGCTCGTTAGCCAGAAAGTTCATAATGGCTTCCGTATCGGCCAAGCCATCTGGCATGACCAGGTGACGCACCAATACCCCGCGTTTGGCGATCCCATGCTCATCCAGCTTGAGGACACCGACTTGCCGGTGCATCTCCTTGATCGCTTGCCGGGCGGCCTCCGGGTAGTCTTTGGCCTTCAGATATCGCAGGGCGTGCTGCTCATCCCACATTTTGAAGTCGGGCATGTAAATATCTATCACCCCATCCAGCAGGCGGAGGCTGTGCAGCGAGTCATAGGCAGAGGTATTGTAGACAATCGGCAGCCGCAGCCCTTGCTCGACGGCGATCACCAGCGCTTCCAACATCTGTGGGACAACATGCTCCGGCGTCACAAAGTTGATATTATGGCAGCCCGCATTTTGCAGATCAAGCATCATCTTCGCCAACCGTTTGGGGCGAACCTCCGGGCCTTGACCTTGCTGGCTGATGTCGAAATTCTGGCAGAACACACAACGTAGATTACACATTGAGAAGAAGATCGTGCCGCTGCCCCGCCATCCTCGCAGGGGATCCTCTTCCCCATGATGTGAAAAAGCACTCGATACCCGTGCATAGCGCCCGGTTTTACAGGCGGCGATCTTATCTTGTAGGCGATCCACACCGCAGTCACGGGGGCACACGATGCAGTGTGATAAACCGGCTACAGCTTCCTCAGCGCGTTTTTGCAATTCGCCGCTTCGATACAATGTCATATAGGCGGGTTCAAAATCTTTTTGAGTGATCGGAGAGGGTGCCATAATTGTCCTCCTGGGAGAACCATTCGCGTATATCTGCATTATAGTACAAAGCATTTACAGATAAGTTTTTTGACAACAATTCTCAAGATC
>JBNKDD010000007.1:0-52032 GCA_050288085.1 Anaerolineae bacterium | reverse complement strand
AAACACTCTGTACTGCCACACCTGGGTCGGACGTAAGGCTAACCATGCTTTAGGTAGATCAGGGAGAGCTTTGGGAGTGAGCTTGGAAAAAAGCTTCTTTAGGGGCGGATCAGGTACGATTTTGGGGTATGAGACGTAGATCATAGGAACCAGTTCGGTAATATCAAACCACAGCCCACCGAGTTTAGCCTTGGCGGGGGGATAAAAATCTACCCAACAGGTATGCCCCACCCAGATACCGCTGCCTAAAGTGTATTCTACCGGGCCATGCTTGATGAATTGGGCGATGGCATTTCCTTCATCGATCAGACCTGCATCCCGTAACGAGTTTGCCAGCAGCTTACTGGCTTTTTCCCCATAACCGGATGCCAGATAATCTTGAAAATGTTCCTCAAGCTTTTCACCAACATTCATGAGCTGTCCCCCTACTCCTCAGTTTACCAGAGTTATGCCGATAAATATCGAACCATGCAGTGTTATCGTACCACCAAATAAACAAAATACCGGTGTACAAGTGCCTGCCCGCGTGAGATCCCGGTGACCCAGTTGATCGCCGAGGTCAAGGGCGAGATCGGCAGACGGTAGGTTGAACAGACCTGAAATCAAAGAGGGGCATCAAAGCCCCTCTTTTTTGTCTGCCGGATGGCTATCTGATCAGCGCCGGGCGAACATCCACTCACTAGCGGCGAAGTAGGTCACGAAGGCTAACAATAAGGCAATTGACCCCAGTTGGGACGGTACGCTGAATAGCAATCCCGCCATACTGATTAAGACGAAAGCCACACCACCAACCGCCACCGCCAGCACCAACGCCCGGTTGCGGATATTCTGACCCCGTTCATCGCGCCGCAGCGGGGTAAGGGGTGTGCTGGAATCGATCAGATAATGCCCGCTGTGTGCATACCAGATAAACCCGGCATAGACCAGCAGCCCGATCAACACTCCGAACCACCAATCGTTACCGCCCAACACGACCAGCAGCACGCCAAGCGCCGCCGCAATCACGGCACGGCTCAGGTAATAAGGCAGCAATTCACGTTTCATAGTCATAACACTCCATTCTCAATCCAGAACAGTTCATCTACAGTTGTATTCAAGGCTGCTGCCAGCATCAAGGCTGTATGGATCGAGGGCGTGAACCGTCCTTTTTCTATCGCGATGATGCTCTGGCGAGTCAGCCCGACGATTTCTCCCAGGTCGGCCTGGGTCAGCCCGCGCTCACTGCGCAGCTCCCTCACCCGATTGTGAAGGTTGTCCGCATTTCCTGCCGGTGACATTCTCCCATCCAATCTACATGTTATGTAAAGTATAGTTTACATACAGCATTGTAAACTATACTTTACATTTTGTCAATGCACGCCTTGCTTGTTGTGCGTGTGATGGCCCCCCTGTTATAATCTAGATGCCCCGCTTTTCCGGGGCATGATTCTGTTATAGATACTGCCGTACGAAGAGAGTGACCGATGTTGTTAGATAAGCTGGCGGGAATCGCCGCTCGATACGATGAAATTGAACGCCTGATGGCCGACCCGGAGATTGCGGCTGACTATCAAAAGGTGGCCGAATTTGCCCAGGAACGCAGCAATCTTGAAGCGGTGGTTAAGGCTTATCACACGTACAAGTCCGTTCTTGAGCAGATTGACGAAGCCAGGATGATGATCGATTCGGAAGAGGACTCCGAGATGCGCAAACTTGCTCAGGAAGAACTGAGCGAGTTAGAGAGCTCCCGCGACGATCTCGAATCTAGAATCCGCCTGCTGCTGCTGCCCAGAGATCCTCGCGATGCTAAAAACGTCATCATGGAAATCCGGGCCGGGGCCGGTGGTGATGAAGCCGGTATTTTTGCCGGTGACCTGTTCCGGATGTATACCCGCTTTGCGGAGAATAATCGCTGGCATATCGAAATCCTGAGCAGCAATGATACCGGTGTGGGCGGATTTAAAGAGGTGGTCTTCCAGATCAAGGGACGTGGTGCATTTTCCCGCCTCAAATACGAAAGTGGAGTCCACCGGGTGCAGCGGGTGCCGATTACTGAGAGCCAGGGCAGAATCCACACCAGCACGGCGACGGTTGCCGTCTTAGCTGAAATGGATGACGTTGAGGTCGAAATTAACGATAAAGACCTGGACGTTGAGTCATATCGGGCCGGTGGGGCAGGCGGACAGCACGTCCAGAAGAATGACACCGCGATCCGAATCACCCATAAACCAAGCGGGTTGGTCGTCACCTGCCAGGATGAGCGCAGCAAAACCCAGAACTTACTCCGTGCCATGAGCATCCTGCGCGCCCGGTTGTATGATATCGAGCAGCGGCGGATTTTTGAAGAACAGGATGCCGCCCGCCGGTCGATGGTGGGCAGTGGTGACCGGGCGGAGAAAATCAGGACTTACAACTATCCCCAAAACCGCGTGACCGATCACCGGATCAACCTGAGCAGCTACAATTTGACCTCCATTATGGATGGGGCCATTGACGAATTTATCGACGAACTCGCCACGCGGGATCAAGCCGAACGTCTTCAGCAGGCCGGAGTTTAATTACATTACAATCCTGATACGGTTAGAGACTTCAAACCATCTGGGATTGATTGACAAACGATAATGGCACTATAATTGAATGACAATTCAGGTTGTCAAAAGCCGATATTTTAAGGATTGGTTTATATGAAGCACAAATTAACCATCAGGCTGCTCATCATCGCAAGTGTTGTCTTGATCCTGCTGGTCGCCGTCAGCATGGTGTCAGCAGTCGATAAGCAGACGGTTAAGATTGCAACGCCCTATCACGAAACTGACCAGGCGTTGACCTGGACCAGTTCTGCCGGTGATGTATATGAAATGGGAACTTATCCCACATTCAATATCTATGAGGGGATTACGTTCACCTGGAACCCCGACCCCTATGAGAACATCGATTTTGAACATGTGGCTTACCAGGTTTCCCTGCGCCAATGGTATCCCTGGTCGATGATCTGGGACGACCCGCCCTATGATGGGCAGGACTTATACCTGTCCCACCATTTCGCCTCGAATCCGAACCACACTTCATACACGATTCCCCTGATCTTCACCTGGGAACAGTGGATTTGCATGTTCTGCCCCACCCAGGTCAAAGTTGTCCCGGTGACCTTTGAACAATACCTGGACGAGAACACCGGCGTCTGGGAATATAAATACACCCCGATCCCCTATGCAGCCACCCAATGGTCAGAGATGTTCTTCTTCCGTGCCAATCCAATCCCGGTTGAGCCGGGGCCAGCACCCTGGTATTGGCTTGTAGAAGAAGATTAATCGTTTAGCCTTAGCTCCTTATCAGGCGGCATCTTAGATAGATGCCGCTTTTTTATTGGCAAGAGGTTGACAGGCTGATCGATAAGGGCTACTCTTCCCCCCATGCTATTCGAAATATTCTTCACCGTTGTTCTCCCGGTTTTCATTCTCATTGGGCTGGGATTCTTAATCGATCGTTTCTTCGATCTCCATATCAAGACGTTGACGACTCTGCTGTTCTATATCTTCTCGCCGGTATTGATCTTTAACCTGATCCTGAAATCGGAACTGCAAGCCGACGATATTATCAGCATTATCGGTTTTTCCACTCTGCAAATGGTTATTCTGTTCGGCTTATCGCTGGTGTTGTTCTCCATTCCCAAGCTCAAACCGCAGCGCACCATCCTTACCGCCGGGACGCTGTTTTTTAACTCGGCGAATTACGGGCTTCCCGTTATGCTGCTGGCTTTTGGGGAGCAGGCTGTTGGCGTTCAGGCGATTGTGATCATGATGCAGGTGATCATCCTGTATACCTTTGGTGTGGCACTGTACAATGCGGAAGGAATTGGCATCTGGCAATCGCTGCCCAAGCTGTTCAAAATCCCCACGCTATATGCGATCCCTTTAAGTTTCATCGCACGGGCAGCTGATTTCACCATGCCCCAGGTGCTGCAGCTGCCTGTCGAATACCTGACCGGTGGTTTCGTCGGTGTGGCGCTGATGACCCTCGGCGCTCAACTATCCAAGAGCCAGATTAACAAAGAGCTGGGTGCGGTGTCGGCAGTGGGCCTAACCCGCCTGGCGATATCGCCATTGCTGGCGCTGGGATTGGTACATCTATTGCGCATTGACCCGGCGATTGCAGCTATCCTGGTGGTAGGAGAAGGGCTGCCGGTTGCCGTCAACACATTTATCCTGTCTGTCGAATTTGGCCAGGATGCAGGATTGGCATCACGTGCCATTTTCTGGACCACGCTGGCGAGCGCCGTGACAATCCCGGCGGTGATTGCCCTGGTCAGGTTGATGTGAGTGCTGAATTTTCATCGATGGTGTTATACTCACCCGCATGAGCGAGCAAATATTACAAGCCTGCCGGAGCGCTTTCCCAGAGCGTGACCGGTTCTCCATCAATGGGCCATATCCGATCAGCAGCAATCGTCACACCGTCGAGGTAATCCATCTGCAATGGGAGGATGATCAGGGACAGCACCAGCAGCCGGTCATTTACCGGCGCTACCCCTGCCCGTTGGGGTGGCATACCTTCGATGATCCCAACCGGGCGGAGCGTGAATTAGCGGTGTTGACCTGGCTTCATGACCAGGATTTCCCGGCTCCGAACGCTTACGCGGTGGGGCAGGATGACGACGGCGCGTGGCTGCTGGCCGAGGCCATTACTGGGAAGAACTGGTGGATGCCCCTGGGCTCGGTTGATTTTAACCGGGTGCTGGGTGATGTTGTCCGCCAGCAAGTCAAGCTGATGGCCCACCTGCACAGCCTGGAGCCAATGTCACCTGACACGGCGCAGCTTCCAACCATTAGAGCATTGGACATAATTGATACTTACCGGACACTGGTAAAAGACGATAAACTGAACGAGATATTTGAACGCCTCGCAGTTTTGATGGCTCAAGTGGATGAGGACCCTACCTGCCTGATCAACGTCGATGCCGAGCCAGCCAACATGCTGGTTGACCCAGATTCCGGGCAGATCGTCGCCTGGCTGGATTGGGACGAAGCCGCCATCGGTGACCGGCGTTGGGACCTCGCCGCGTTGATCTATGCGCTGCATGGAAAGTACACCCTGCCCAATTTAGCCGACCAGGTGATCAGCCAGTATGCAAAGCACAGCGTCCGCCCAATCCGGCAGATCAATGCCTGGGCAGCATTAGTTGCTACCCTGGAATGGGCGCAGGCATTCTGGCTTAAACTGGCGATTGAGCAAGAGTCGGAGGTTGATTTTCCTGCCCGGCTGCGTATGATCGGCGACCACGACAGCTACCGGACACAGGCATTAGATTTCCTGGCTAAAGCAGAAGCAGAATGAGTTTGGCCGACCTCTCGGCCAAATTAACGGGAAGCAGCATTTCACCCCAAGACGACTGTCGTGGGCCTGGCTCGATTTGCCAACAAATCGATTAGCAGCCGCCTACCCGAAAGCAGTATACTCAGACAGTCAAACACAATCAGGCAGTTGAAACAATATGCGCAACCTCATTCATAATTGGAACTGGCGAATCTTTGCCTCCGGTTTTTGGCTGGCAGTTTTATTGGGTTTGTTTGTCATCGGTGTGCCCGCTGCACGGCCCGATCTGGACAATAATGATTTCCAGGCCATCGGTGCAGCACGGGATCACCTGTTTGATTTTGTAGAGTGGGAGGCAGATGCCCTATTTGATAAGGCGACCAGCGCCGCATTTGGCCCCCAGCGCTATATGACCGAAGATGAGCGCATCCAATACGTGCATGATTATTTACAACTGGTTTATGATATCGCCCAACTGGAAGACCAGGTCAACGCTATTTATGTCGATCCGGGTATCGAAGACCCGGAGGCCGCCAGTGCAGAACTCCGCGCTAAACGTGACTCAATGCGCATCGAACAGGAATCACGGCAGGCACTCGCCGAAGCGATTATCCAATCACAAATCTCCGAAATGCTGGTTGAATATGGGTTCGACATCGGCGGGCAGGTATTCCCGCCGGTTGGTATCCGGTTTACCCAACTGCCTACTATCCTGATCGTTTCCCCCCGCGACCACATCGAGCGGATCGGAGCTTACCCACTTGAGCACGGGCTGACCGTCGATCAAAAAGAGTCGGTTGAATCGCAGGTTGACGAAAGTCTGGATGTGTCATCTCTGATCGTGCCGTTGGGTGGGCTGGCCGTTTACCCTGCCATGCTGATCGAAACCGGCTACGCCCCGCACGTTTTTGATATTGGGGCGCACGAATGGACCCATCACTACCTGGCATTTTTCCCGCTGGGTTTTAATTATGGAGTCACACCGGAGCTGTACACCATGAACGAAACGGTCGCCAGCATCGTCGGCGAGGAAATGGCCTGGGCCGTGCTGGATCGTTATTACCCTGACCTGGCTCCTCCTCCACCTGATTACACCCCGCAGCCGCCAATCGAAACCCCGGCTCCGGGTGATCAACCCCCGGCCTTTGATTTCCGGGCAGAGATGCACGAGACTCGCGTCCATGCCGATGAACTGCTCGCCGCCGGGGAGATCGAACAGGCCGAGCGTTACATGGAAGAACAGCGGATCATGTTCGTTGAGAATGGGTATTCCATCCGCAAGTTGAACCAGGCTTATTTCGCTTTTTACGGGGCCTATGCCGACCAGCCCGGCGCAACCGGCTCTGACCCGGTCGGCCCGGCCCTGCGTGAACTGCGTTACTACAGCGATTCCCTATATGATTACGTTGCTGCTGTGCGTGGCATGACCACTTTTGAAGACGTTCTCGCCACTTTAGAGGAGGCCCGTGCTGAAGCTGGTGGTTGATGAAATAACGACCGTCGGGGAGGCCCTGGCCTATGCCCGCCCGATCAAGCTGCCTGATGGCATTCGCCCGGATGTACTGCTGGCCCATGTCATCAATCAGCGCCGCGAGTGGGTATTGGCCCACCCTGAGGCAGCCTTGAGCCAGCAGCACGCCACCCGGTTTATAGACCTGCTGAGCCGCGCCGAAATGGGCGAACCGCTCGCTTACCTGACCGGCCAGCGCGAATTCTTCGGCCTGGATTTTCACGTCTCGCCGGAGGTCTTGATCCCACGACCGGAGACAGAGGAACTGGTCGAAGCCGTTCTCGAATGGGCAGGCAGCCGCCGAAAGAATCCCCTTCGGATTGTCGATGTGGGAACCGGGAGCGGCGCTATTGCCGTCACCCTGGCGGTTAAACTGCCCGATGCACAGATCACCGCCTGTGATGTATCTTTTGCGGCGCTGTCTGTTGCCAGAGAAAATGCCCGCCGACATCAAGTCGCACAGCGGATGAACTTTGTTCACACCAGTTTATTACACGGGCTAACCGGCCCATTCGACGTGATCGTCAGCAACCCGCCTTACGTCGATAACGTCATTTTACCGGAGCTTGACGTCAGCCGGTGGGAGCCCCATCTCGCACTCGATGGCGGCCCCGATGGCATGGACGTGATCCGGGGGCTGCTCGATCAGGCTCCTTCTCGGTTGGCCCCGGATGGATTGCTCATGATGGAAATCGGGTATGATCAGTGGAAACGAGCCGAGGCGCTCTGCCGGGAGGCATTTCCCCAGGCAGCGATCAGCGTCAAACGTGATTGGGTCGGCCTGGATCGAATCGTCAGGTTGGAACTCACATGACACAGTGGTTATCGATAAATGATCCGACAATGCCGAGGCAGGCCGCAGCGGTGATTCGGGGCGGCGGGTTAGTGATCCTGCCAACCGACACTGTCTACGGCGTGGCGGCTGATTTATGGCAGCCGGAAGCGGTTACCGGATTGTATCGGGTCAAGCAGCGGCCACCCGACCGCGCCATCTCGATTCTGCTGGCCGACCGGGAAGACATGCAGCCGGTGACCAGCGCTATCCCCCCTATCGCGGAGCGGCTGGCATTGCATTTCTGGCCCGGCCCGCTGACGATTGCCGTTCCCAAACACCCCAGCATACTCGATATTGTCTCTTCTTTCCCAACCGTTGGCTTACGGATCCCGGCACACGAGGCCACCCGCGCCGTGATCCGGGCTTGTGGCGGGGCCTTAGCCGTGACCAGTGCTAATCTATCCGACCACCCCAGCCCGTTGACTGCTCAGGAGGCAGCAGCGGCACTTGGTGAGGGAGTCGCCCTGGTGATCGATGGGGGTAAATGTTCCGGCGGCGTACCCTCGACCGTCGTTGATGTCAGCACCGGCCATCTGAAAATTATCCGGCCCGGCCCATTGGATGAAGCCGCCTTAAGACAGGCGCTTAAACGTCGGCCATAACGGTAAACTTTACTGGTTAGATTGATTAATCAGGTGTAGTATTACCGGCGGGGAGAAACGCATGAAAGATTATACCAATCCTGCTAATTGGCGGGTGTTGATCGTCGATGACCAGACGGATAACATCGCCGTTATGACCATGATGTTCCAACTAAAGGGTATCACCATCTTCACGGCGGAAAGCGGTGATGAGGCATTGGACATTTTCAAACGGGAGCAGCCCAATCTCGTGATCACCGATCTGACCATGCCGGGCATCGATGGTTGGCAGCTGGTGGGCATGCTTAAGGAGATCGACCAGGGAACGCCGGTCTTTGCTCTAACTGCTTATACATCATCCGAGCGCAACCGGATTCTGGCCGCCGGGTTTGACGATATGCTCACCAAACCCCTTCATCCATCCAACCTGATCGAAAACCTGAGCGACCGTCTCCAACGCTGGGCCAGCGACTAGGGGTATTTAACCCCGGCGCAGTTCTTTGTTTAACCAGTCTAAATAGGCCTGACTGCCCGCCGGAACCGTCACCGCCAGGACTTCTGGTACATCATAGGGGTGGACTTCCCGAATAGTTTTCTCCACCTGTGGGAAGAGATCGTCCCGGCTTTTGATCAGGCATAGATATTCCTTCGAACTGGTTATTTCATCCTCCCACCAATAGCTGCTGGTAATCGGCCCGACAATCTGTACACAACCTGCCAACCGCTTTTCGAGCAAAACCTGAGCGATCTTCTGTGCGTCGTCTTTTGTTTCGGTGGTGGTAAATACCTGTATCATATCCGTCATTTTTTTACACTCCCTTTCTGTCATGTAAGGATAACCCTTCTGGGAGAACCCTCACACCGCAGGGCAATAGTTCTGGAAACGGCGGGCGAACGGTTTGCAAGCCCTCCGTGAGCACAGTACAATCTTGCGGCATTGAGGCAGGCAAAACGCCTGCTAATTTTTTTGAGGACAAATTGATGACAACAGTTGGCGAGAGTGTGCCACCGGCATCGTTAGAAACCGACAGCGCCTCACAGGAAACAGCCCGAATCGCGCGGACGGCCAGCATTCTCTCCCTGGGGAATGTCATCAGCCGCATCCTGGGATTGGTACGGCAGTATGTTAAGTCCCACTTTTTTGGTGCGGGTGGGGCGGTTGATGCGTTCAACGTGGCGACCATTGTCCCTACCATGCTCTACGACCTGTTGATCGGGGGCATGGTTGACAGTTCGTTAGTCCCCGTTTTTAGCGAATATGTCGAAACCCGGCGGGAAGAATTATGGAGACTCGCCAGCGTCGTGATCAGCCTGACGGTCGTTATCCTGGCCGGATTTGTAATCCTGATCGAATTATTCGCCGAGCAAGTCGCTTTTCTCCTCAATGGCGGGGCCTCGCCTGAAGGTCTGGCATTGACGGCCAGCCTGCTGAGGATCACCGTCCCGGCAGTTTTTTTCCTGAGCCTGTCAGGGATTTTTTCGGCCCTGCTCTATGCCCTGAAGCGCTTCACCTACCCGGCTTTTACAGCGGCCATGTTCAATGCAGGGATAGTCGCCGTCACACTCATTTTTCACAAGCAGTTAGACATCACATCGATGGCACTTGGCCTGCTGATCGGCTCGATCTTGCAGGTTGCTCTACAAATCCCCGGCCTCTATGATGGTCGATTCCGGTTCCGGATCAACTTATCCCACCCCGGCTTACGCCGGATTGTGATGCTCTTTACACCGGTTATTCTCGGTCTTCTGGTCGAAATCCTGATCAGCCGCCCGATCAGCTACCGGTTGGCTTCACAGACCGGCGAAGGTGGTATCTCCTGGATGGACTATGCCACCAATATCCGGCAGTTACCACAGGGGTTAGTCGCTACCGCCATCTCTTTCGCTGTTCTCCCGACATTGTCCGCCCATGCCGCGAACGAGGAAAACGGCGACAAGGAACGATTTATTGCCACGCTTGCACGGGGGCTGCGTCTGGTAATGGTCCTCATCATCCCGGCCACCATCGGCTTGTATATCCTGGCTCAACCTACCATTGCCCTGCTGTTTGAGCATGGCGATTTTCACGTTTACGACACGCTTCAAACCACCAAAGCCCTGCAATATTATCTGCTGGGACTTCCTTTTGCCGGGATTGACGTATTGCTGTTGTTCGCCTTTTATGCCCGGCAAGATACGCTCACCCCGGCATTGATCGGCGTTGTCTCGACCATTATCTATCTGGGATTGGCGATTGCCTTGCTTCCGGTGATGGGTCTCTTCAGCCTGATGATCGCCGACTCGGCCAAGCAGCTATTGCACATGGTGATCTCCTGGGCCATCATCCGGCGGCGGATGGGCGGGTTGAACCAACACGATATCAACCGCACCCTGGGGCTGTCATTGATTGCCACCGCCATAATGGGACTGGCCGTTTACCTGACCCTGCTCGGCGTTGAGCGGTTGTTCCCGTCCGGTGGGGGGCTGGCCGAAATCTTATCGGTTGGCATACCCAGCCTGATCGGTGTAGGGGCATACCTGGCTTTGCTAATGGCCTTCCGCGTTGAAGAAATTCAATTGATGTGGTCAGCTATCCAGAAGCGGCTTCCCATCAGGTAGGGCAAGAGTCACGGTTCCACGTCGATAAACTCAGCATCGCCCGTATCCAGGTCAAGGATACACACGGAACGAGATTGTGTTTTCTTCCCACCGAGTGCGCCCGGATTGATCACACGGGTATCGCCAATCTGCTCGTCGCGGCGCTTATGAAAATGTCCATGAAAGACATAATGATACAAACCTGACCGGATGAACTCTTCTAACTGTTCGCCATTATCTCCATGACAAACCGCGACCCGCACCCCGTCCGTGATCTCAGCCGTAAAGTAGTAACCCATTGTTCTCTCACCGACCAGGAGTTTCGCCGTTTGCATCAGGTCAGCATGGAAGCGATCCATATTGCCAAAAACAAAAACGGCGTTCCACCCGGTGAACAGTTCGACGACCTGATCGGTGGTAATATCCCCACAGTGGATCACGCGATCCACCTCGTGCTGACGGAAGATATCCAGGGCACGCAGGGTATTTTCAATGTGGTTATGAGTATCCGCCATAATGCCAAGCTTCATTTAACACCTCGCCTAGGCAGCGTGGATGGAAAAACACCAGTATCATGTCTATTGTAAATTAGCCGGGGTGGAAAGCAAAGTGAGCATCGGGTACGATCAATGTTGTAGAATCAGGAAAGCCCTATCTGGCACAAAGGAATTCATGCATGCAAACAAACATGGCAGACCTTCGAAGTAAAGAATTCTCCCGGCTGGATAAGACCGGACAGGTCTATCTGGATTATACTGGGGGCGGGCTGTATGCCGAATCACAGATACGCGCCCACACCGACCGGCTGATCAACGGTGTGTTCGGCAACCCGCATTCCGAAAATCCAGCATCACTGGCAAGCACCCACCATGTCGAAACGGCCCGTGACCGCATCCGGGCTTTCTTTGGTGCTGACCGTGATGAGTACGAGGTGATCTTCACCGCAAACGCCAGCGGGGCACTCAAGCTGATCGGCGAGAGTTATCCTTTTGAGCCCGGTTCTCGTTACACCCTGATCGCCGATAACCATAACTCGGTGAACGGTATCCGCGAATTCGCCGAATCAAAGGGGGCGCGGGTCGATTACCTTCCGCTGGATCATGATTTGCGGGTGGGCACGCCTGATCTGGAACGCTATTTTGATCTTGCACAGGTAGACTCTACAAAGGCCAACCTGTTTGCTTATCCGGCCCAATCGAATTTTTCCGGCGTGAAGCACCCGCTCGACTGGATCGAGAAGGCAAGGGCTGCCGGTTATGATGTATTATTGGATGCCGCGGCTTATGTCCCGACCAGTTCGTTAAGCCTGAAAGAAATCAAGCCGGATTTCATCAGCCTGTCCTTCTACAAGATGTTTGGTTTTCCGACCGGCGTAGGTGCTTTAATCGCCCGGCGTGAGGTGCTGCTCAAGCTCCGCCGTCCCTGGTTCGCCGGTGGAACGGTGCGTTTTGCTTCCGCCCAAAACAAGATGCACCTGCTTCAGGCTACCGGCGAGGCTTTCGAAGATGGCACCTTAAACTATCTGAGCATCGCTGCCATCACCACCGGCTTAGATTTTCTGGATGAAGTCGGCATGAAAAACATCAATCAGCATGTCGCCGATTTAACTGCCGTGCTGCTTGACCGGCTCAAAGCGCTCAAGCACAGCAGTGGTACGCCACTGATCCAGGTTTATGGCCCACCCAACATGGAAAAGCGGGGCGGGACGGTATCGGTCAATCTGCTTGACCCGGCTGGCAATCTGGTTGATAGTAAACTGGTCGAACAACGGGCCAACGCCCGGAACATCTCGATCCGGTCGGGCTGCTTCTGTAACCCTGGATCGGCGGAGATCGCGTTTAATTACCAGGCGGAAGAGTCCTACCAGTGTTTCACCGCCATCAAGCCGGAGACTTTTACCTTGCAGCAGTTCTCCACCTGCATGAATGATATGCCGGTTGGAGCGGTTCGCATTTCTCTGGGTATTGCCAGCAGCGAGGCTGACATCAACCAGTTGATCGAATTGTTAGAGACTTTTATCGATTACACACCGCCGTCGGATTATGTACGGACGGCTCCCGAAGTGGTGGGTGGCTGATGATCTTCCGGCGCGTGCGCGAACTGGATCATGAAGCCTGGCTGTCGATGCGCCACACGCTGTGGCCCGACTCCGACCGGGAAGAACTGGAAGATGAGATCGCCGAGTTTTTCACCAAGCCGGATACCTATCCGGTCTGGGTGTGCGCAGCCAGCAGCGGAGAGTTGGTCGGCTTTATCGAAGTCTCGTGCAGAGATTATGTTGATTGCTGCAAAACCAGCCCGGTGGGATACGTCGAGGGTATCTACGTAAACCCTGACTATCGCCATCAGGGGATCGCCCGGCAGTTCTTCGAAATCGCCGAAGCCTGGGCACGTTCTCAAGGCTGTGTGGAGATGGCATCGGATACCGATCTGGATAATCAGGTTAGCCGGGATGTTCATCGTAAGGTTGGATACGAGGAAGCGGAATACCTCGTCATTTTTCGGAAGTTATTAAGGAAATAATTGCTGTGCGAAACAGGTGGCTGGTCATTCTGCGATGGGGAATCCTGGGGTTAACAATACTGCTGGCAAACAAGCCGCTGCCGGTTGCTGCGCAGGAAGGCATTCCAGGTCGACCAAAGTTACCCAATGAGGAAACTTACTCGACCGAACATTTCCTGATCCACTTTACCCGGACGGGAGAAGATGCGGTTGATCCAACTGATACCAACGGCGATAATGTGCCGGATTACATCGAGCATGTGGCCGAAGCCTTAGAGATCAACTGGCAGACTCAAATCGTTGAATTTGGTTGGGCTCCACCACCCACCGATGGTGGTCAGGGCGGCAGCAATCAGCTTGACGTATACCTGGAAAACCTGATGGACGAGGGTATTGCCGGGTATACCGACTCCGAAGGCGGCTTTGTCGGTGACAATCCCCTGACAACGGAAACCGAGCGTTATGCATCGTTCTCTTATATGTCCATTGACAACGATTTTATCGAGGTTGCCGACTTCGAAGAAACCCCGCTCGATTTGATGGAGGCGACGGTTGCTCACGAGTTTAACCACGCCATTCAAGCCGGTTACGACAACGCCGATTCCCACTTCTGGCTCTACGAAGCGACCGCAACCTGGATGGAGCAGGAAGTTTTCGAAGACGCTAAGAACGGAATCTATTATCTGGATGCATTGTTTGATAACGTTGATACCTGTATAGTCGCGTCGGCGGGCGGTCAGGAGGATGCCGATCACTGGTATGCCGAATGGCTGTTTATCCGCTACCTGTCCGAAACTTACAACTCAGAGCTTATCCGTACCATCTGGGAGCAAATGCGGCAGATGGACGGATTTGATGCTGTAGATACCGTTCTGGCCCCATACGGGAGTTCTATGCAAGAAGCCGCCCGTGATTTCGCGATTGCCAATCTGCTGCGTGATTACGAGGAAGGCTACTTATACCCGGTTGTCCGGTTAGAAGGTGAGGCGGGAATCGGAACCTTCACGCCGACTAACGGCGTTCAAAGCCTCGGTGTGGATTACGTGCGCCTGACCGGGTCGGGCCAGGTTACCATCCAACTGCGCCAGGGCAGCGATACGCCGATGTCTTTGTTGGTAGTCGGGCTGACAAACGATCAGGCGCAGGAAATAGCTGGAGAGGGAAAAACCGCCACCGTTAACCTGGCCCTCTACCAGGAAACCTTCATCCTGGTTTACAATGGCGAACAGATCGTTGATGAGCATCACTGCTATTCTAGCGATTATGTGCTTGAGATTGCGACCTCATCCGGCCCCACTTCCCCGGTAACAAAAACCTGGTCAATCGTTAACTACCAGGCTCCAAGCACGGAATATACTCCTATAGGTGATTACGAACCCCCGGTCGATTTGCCATTTGCCCAGGAAGAAACCGCCGAAACATTGGAAGTCTCTTTTGAGCCGCTTATTCCAACTACTCTCCCGGCAGGGTACACCTTTGTGTACGCCTACACAATGACGGAAGAGGACTTCGGCGACGAGCTAATTTATTACGTGCCGGGCGGGGGAGAGTCGGCTAATTACGATTACCAGACCGACTCCGGCGGTTGGTTGAGTGTTTCTGAGAGTCCCAGCCCCTATGCCACACTTGAAGAGTGGCTGGTTGATATTGACTACGATACACCAGGAGACTTGTTTGCAGTCGATGGTGTGGATGTATTGAGCGAAGATTTATCCGATCGGGACGAGGTCTGGATCAGCGTGACCTTGATCTATCAAGACCTGTTCATTGTCGTTGACGCTACCCGCGAAGATGGAGATGTATCGACTGCCGAGAATGAAGCCCTGACACTTGTCAGAGCGTTGATCCAGGCGGGGGGTGGGGCCCCAATCCCTGAGGCTGCTGAAACTGAAGCCGTTGAAACCGAGCCGGTTGAGGCTGCTCCTACTGAGGCTGTCGAAACTGAGCCGGTAGAAGCGGCTCCCGTTGAGTCAGAAGACCGAGCCGAAGCTGTTGAGTCCGACCCGGTCGAAGTGGCGCCTGTTGAGTCGGAAGTCGAAGCCCCACCGCAGGGAAATAATCAGGCTACACTGATCGGTGTTGGCCTGATAGTTGTAGGGTTTGGTGCCTGTATTATGGCTATCCCGGTAGCTTTGTTGGGAATATTCCTGTGGCTGCGAGGGCGAAAACGCTAGCTTACAACAAGACAGCTTGAGCCAGCCGGTCCATCCGGCGAATATCGTCATAGTCCTGGTCGGTTACCTGGGCAAACCGTGCCATCAGCCCACTCTCTAAAATCGCCCGGCCTTCGGAGTCCTGATGCATACCGAGCATCAAGTTTTGAAGGGCCTGGCGATCTTCAGCAGGCAGGGAGGTTGATACCACCCAGGGCGGGATCGAACTGGGGCCTAATGTCTCAATGACCCGGATTTGCTCCTGAATTTCAGGCCGGTCCCGCAGTGCCATTTCCAGGACGGTACTGTCAATCGCAGAGGCATCGATCTGCCGGTCGAGGATCATCTGCAAGGATATTTCATGGGCACCGGACCCGACCACCTCACCAAAATAGCCGGATGTTTCCCCCAGGGTTGAAAGATGGTAGCGGGTAATATTGTATCCAGAGTGGGAACCGGGTTCATTATAAGCCCAGGATGCCCCGCGTAAATCCGCAAAGGTACGGAATGGGCTATCAACCCGAACCACCACGTCCGAGAAGTAGACCGGGCGATCTTCATAACGTGCCCCTTGCATCACCGGAGCGGTCAGTAATTCAATGTGGGGCTGATCAGCGTCCGCTTTCCACACGTAGGGCAAGCCGCATATCCAACAGCCATGAATCTGGCCTGCATCCAATTGTTCTTCGCGCTGCTGCCAGGGGATATCACCCACAAACACGACCGGTCGATCAAGCCGGTCCGCGAGATAGGCGGCCAAAGTACGCCCAATAAAATCCATATTAGGGGCCATGCAGGAGGAGAGCCGGAGCGTTTCCATGTTAGCGGAGCAGTTCCGGGACAAAGATCAGCAGCAAGTTGATCGTCGCCTGACAGATCAGCGCTGCGGATAGACCGTTCCGTGCCCGGAGGAAGCTGTAGATACCCGCCAGCACCGTATAAAATACGATCAGAGCCGCCAGATAAACCGGGGTCGCCGCGATGGCAGGCCAGAAGAAGATCACATTGCCCAGCCCTGCCCCAATAATGCTGGTGGCGATCCCGTGCCGTTCCTGGAGCAGTCCTCTAAAGAACATGGTTTCACCCAGGGGGGCGATAAACACCAGCGACCGGAACAACGTCGGGAGGTTGGCATAAGGGAAAAGGAGGCTGGACGTTGCAGCCAATCCTTCGTTGACGGTAACCAGCAGCGGCAACCCGATCACCAGCCCGATGAACAATCCCCAGGCCAGATTCGTGATCGTGATCCGACCGGGGCGGCGCGGCGTCTCGAACAAGGTCAGCATCCCGCCCACACCGATCAGAGCCGCCCACAGCACCGTGTAGCGCATTTCCAGATCTTCCATGAACAGGATTGTGCCGATCCCCAATGCCAGGTAAAGCGCCAATGCGTACAGCGGGTCAAAGGCTTCGAGCCAGGCCGGGCGAGGATAGGGCTTCTCATCGGCGTCGGTGTCTGGCGCGGTGACTTTTGCTACGGCGGGCAGCGCTGCTTTTTGCTTCGAGGTCAGCGGAGAGAGCGGTTCATCGTCCCCATCCGCTTTGAATGATGGCAGGTTGAGGCGCAGCGAATCAGGCCCCGGCAGCCAGACATGTTGAAGGGGCAGCACGCCGGGTGATGTTGGCCGCCGCACAGCTACGATATCGACTAACGGCGGGGCAGACAATGATTCCGGCAGGTCAGGTTGACCGCCATAGGTCATCGGCACGCCATGATAGATCGCGAGGAAGGTTTCGACCTCTTCTTCCTCTCCCTCGCCCCTCCTTCGCCGGCGATTCAGACCCATCAGGCTGCGGCCTCCAGAACTTCCCGGATACTGTTTAACGTCATATCTACCCGCTCCGCCGTGATCCAGTAATGAGTCACCGCCCGGAAGGCGTGTGGCCCAATCGGGCCAAGCAGCACATCTGGTTTGACCGCCTCAGCAAGCTGATAAGCGTCGAGTGGCAGCGACTCGTCCATCCTGAAGAACACCATGTTAGATTGCACTTTGTCGAGATCGAGATCGAACCCCTCGATTTGCAGCAGCCCCTCGGCTAACCGGCGGGCATTGGCATGATCTTGATCAAGGCGCTGGGTCATCTGCTCAATGGCAATGATCCCGGCTGCTGCCAGGATACCGGCCTGTCGCATCCCGCCGCCTAACAATTTACGGATCCGCCGCGCTTGCTGGATGAACTCCGCCGTGCCACACAAGATCGAACCAGCCGGGGCACACAGCCCTTTTGACAGGCAGAACGACACCGAATCGATCGGGGCTACCAGGTCTTTTATGTCGCAGCCTAAGGCCGCCGCCGCATTCCAGACCCGCGCCCCATCGAGGTGCAGACCCAGCTTATATTCATCGCACAGATCGCGCACCGATTGTGTATATTCCGCCGTGATCGGCAGTCCACCGGCAGCCCCATGTGTATTCTCAAGGCATACCAGCCGCGAGTAAGGATGGTGTGCGTTATGCGGATCGCGAACCGCGCTTCGAATATCATCTAAGGCAATCGTGCCATCTTCCTGAACCGGAACCGTATGGGGATGTACACCACCCAGGACCGCCACCCCTCCGGCTTCAGACCGGAAGGTATGGGCCGTCTGGCCGTAGATCACCTCGTCGCCGCGCCCACAATGGGTCAGAATCGCGGTCAGGTTTCCCTGTGTCCCACTCGAGACGAACAGCCCGGCTTCTTTACCCAGGCGCTCGGCGGCGAGGGCTTCCAACCGGTTGACGGTCGGGTCTTCCCCGTAGACATCATCGCCAACATCGGCGGCTGCCATCGCTTCCCGCATTTCGGGAGTCGGCCAGCTTACAGTGTCACTGCGTAGATCGATGATATTCATACGTTGTTGGTATCCTTAGCTAATCTTTGTGCCGGTCTTCGCCCTCTTTGAAGCTCATCTGAATTGGCGTTCCGGCGAAGGGATGAGCGGCGCGAATTTGATTTTCCAGGTAGCGCTGGTAGGAAAAGTGAACCAATCTCATATCATTCACGTGGAACAGGAATTTCGGCGGATCGACATCTACCTGGCTGGCATAACGAATTTTTAGCCGTTTTCCACCTTTGGAGGGCGGGGATTGTTGGGCAACCGCATTACGAACGATCCGGTTGACTTCGGAGGTTGGCAGGCGGGAAAAGCGTTCCTGGTGAATTTCAAATGCCAACGGGATAACCTTACTGACCCGCTGCCCGGTCAGGGCAGAGATAAACATCACCGGCACATAGGGCATAAACTTCAAGGCTTCTCGTACCTGGTCGGTGAAGGCTTCCATCGTATAAGTATCTTTCTCAATGGCGTCCCACTTGTTGACCAGTACGATCACGCTCTTCATTTCCTCAAGGATAAACCCCGCGACGTGCGCATCCTGCAAGGTGACTCCCTCGGTCGCATCGAGCAGCAAGAGCGCCACATCAGCCCGTTTGATAGCCTTTAGCGCCCGCAAAACGCTGTATTTCTCCACCCCGGGATCGATCTTGCCGCGCCGCCGGATTCCTGCCGTATCGATTAGAGTCAGCGGCTCGCCGTACCAGGTCAGATACGTATCGATAGCATCCCGTGTCGTTCCTGCCACCGGGCTGACAATCGCTCGTTCTTCCCCCAGCAGCCGGTTCAGCAGTGACGATTTACCCACATTAGGCCGCCCCAATATGGCAACCTTCAAGGACTCATCATCCTCATCAACGACTGCCGGTTTTCGCGGCAAAGCATCGACAATAGCATCCAGCAGGTCACCGACCCCCAGGCCATGTAAACCGGAAACCGGGATAACCTCGTCTCCGATTCCCAATGTGTAGAAGTCGCCGATATTGATATGGCGTTCTATGTTGTCACCCTTGCTGGCAGTGACGATCACCGGCTTGCTGGTGCGGCGCAGAATCTCGGCTACATGCTCATCAGCCGCCGTTACACCGGTCATGAGATCGACCACCAGCACGATCACATCTGCGCCCGCAATGGCAATCTCAGCCTGTGCGCGAATTTCATGGACAAACTGCGCGGAGTCTTCTGCCAGAACTTCGACAGATACTTTATCCAGTGCCTCGATACCGCCCGTATCTACCAGCGTAAATGTAGACCCGCGCCAATCCGTGTCAGCCTGTTGGCGATCTCGAGTTGTGCCGGGCCGGTCATGAACCACTGCCAGCCGCTTCCCGATGATACGATTGAACAGGGTAGATTTCCCGACGTTAGGTCGCCCTACCAGGGCAACAATAGGATAATCACTCATAAGGTCTATCCACTTCCCGCCGGGCGGAATTGGACTCGCACTTCAACGGTCACCGGGAAGACCGACTCAACCGTGACCCCTTCTTGTCCCAGGACCTCGACAGTTGGCTCCAACTGGTGAGTCCCGATTCGGATATTCTCTAAATCCAATATCACGCGGATATCTTCTCTCACATTCATGGCATCAAGTACCGGGAGTGGCCCGGACAAAATAATCTCAACTTCTTCAGTATCCAGTTCTGCCTCCAGATTTTCTGGCAGATTGGCGACCGTAATGGGAACCGATAATGCACGGCTGCCCAATTGGGCCGCAATAGAAATAAACACTTCAACAATCGGTGTATCGATAGCGGTGACGCCCGCCGGTAATTCGACCGGAACCTGGATAATCAAATCATCCGACAGGTTAGTCAGATCGACCGGCTGTGTCTCCACGTAGGGCTGCATCGCCTCGATAGTTGCTGGCTGTCCCCGCACCGTGATCAACGGCGGTGTGGCCGTGATGCTGGTCGGGTAGTAACCGGTTGCCGGTCGGCCTGTAGTCCGGACAGAAACGGCCACATCTCTGTAACCGGCCTCCTGATTGATCGGAACCACCACTTTAACATCGGCGGGGGTAATCGAAATATCGGTGATACGGTTGCCATCACTGTCAAGGGCAAACAACGTGAGATCATCGCGGAGGGTTTCTCGCAATCCTTCAATCGATGCCTCGGCTCGTATCTCGCTCACCAATTCGACCAGTGAGCGCGGGCCGCGGATGGTAACCGTTTCAGGATCGATCTCCGGGGTATGCTCAAGATAGCCAACCGATGGCTGTCCACTAATATCGAGTTGTATAGGCAGCGTCCGTTCACGATCTTCCTCTATAACAACGTTAATCGATGAGGGGTTGGCCGATACCAGGATCGCCTGGGCAGCAATATCGATCTTCAAAGGAACCTGATAGCTACCCGGCTCGTACGAACTCAAATCTGCCGTGACCTGGATATCTTCGGGCGCAAGCTCCAACCAGGTATTTCGTTGGGCACGCAGGCGAATCTGGGCAGTCTCGCTGTAGGGGTTGGTAATGATCAATCCATCCTGCAACCCCGTCACATTGATTTCAACCGGCGATTCAAAATCGGCCTCCTCGACCGGGTTTTCCGCCTGGTTGGCCGTCACCCAGACGGCCAGCGCCAGAAAGAACGCCAGCACGATAGAGACCAGGTTATTCCGTAACCATTGAAAGAAATTGGTAAGCATAATCCTCGCTGTGGAGCTGCACGCTATGCCGCTCGGCGGTCCTGACCGGTCACCCGGCGAAGCTGTTTGAAGATTAATGTCATGCGGGATCGCGACGGCTCGCGGATATATTCTCCCAGGATCATTCGCAGCCGTTCCACATCGATCCGCTGGATGAAACGCCCGCCAACCACAACCGAGATATTACCTGTTTCCTCGGAGATAACCACCGTGACCGCGTCGCTCACCTCAGAAATTCCCAACGCCGACCGGTGACGAAGCCCCATCCGCTGATCGGGTAGACGGCGGGCGGTCGAGATCGGCAGCGTGCAGGCCCCGGCCACGATCCGATCCTTCCTCAAGATAACAGCCCCGTCATGCAGTGCTGTATTGGGGAAGAAGGTAGTTTGCAAAAGTGCGCTGCTGACAACCGAATCCATCGCCACACCGGTTTCAATGTACTCCTGTAAGCCGGTTTCCCGCTCCAAGACGATCAACGCCCCGTGCCGCCGCCGGGAGAGGAAACGTGCCGCATCACAAATTTCATTGAGAAGGTGTTCGCGCTCTGTCTCGCCAACCGATTCCTCACCCACCAGGGGTGCAAAACGGCCCAGCCGGTCGAGCCAATGGCGCAGCTCTTCTTGAAAGATTACCGGTACGGCTACTACCAGGGCGGTCAGGGTTTTGCTGAACAACCAGGAAAACGCCCGCAGATTCAACAATGCCGAGAGTGCCCACAGAATAATCAACAGCATGGCTATTCCGCGCAGCAGCGTCGCCGCCCGCGTACCGCGTACCATCTGAAGGGTCAAGAAGAACACAACCGCCACCAACAAAACATCCAGGATGTTTTGCCAGCTTCCTGGTAAATTAGCGATTGTCCATAGGATTTCCTGCAGGCCCACGGTGCTCTCTCAATCTATTCTAACCACCCGAATCAATAGGGTGGCTGTCCACTGAATAATATATTGATGGTTAAACCAGATAGAGTTTACCCATCACACGTTGTAATACACAATAGGGCAGATGCAAACCGGAGGTTAAACGACCACCTATTGGCGATTATTTCCTTTTAATGAAGTAAGGTAGGGGCAAGGCGCACCCTGTCCCTACTCAAGGCTCACGAACTCTGCAACTGTTCTAACAACTGCTGGTAGCTTTCAATATCAGGTGGTCCAAGCTCAATGATCCCCTTGATTGTTTCCAAGGCGGCTTCACGCATCCCGGCATCCAATTGTAGTTCGCCTAATGCATCCATCTGGGCGATAGCTTCTGAGACGCGTTTCTGCTGGCGATAGACACCCGCCAACCGTTGGCGCAGGGCAATTTCATCGGGGTGACGCCGAACTTGCTCCTCCAAAGTCGAAATCACACGTTCAGCCTGCCCACGCGTGATACAATGGTTGATATAAGCATCCAACGCTTCGACCGCTTTAGCCGACTGCCCCAACTGGAAGTTCAACTCGACAACTTCCAATGTAGCGTTTTCATCATCAGGGGCCAGGGAAATCACCTGTCTATAATGCTTCAGGGCCTGGTTCCAGTTCAAGCGGGCCGACTCGATATCGGCCATGGCTTTCAGGATCGCCACGACCTGCGGTGAATCGGATTGGTTAGTGTTGGCATACTGAAGCGCCTCTTGATAGATTTCAAGGGCTTTGTTGGTATCGGCCCTCATTGTATAGTGGGTATCGGCCAGTTCGCCATAGTAGCGCAGCGCTTCGCCTACCCGCTTCTGTTCCTTGAACATATCGATCACTTTCACACGGGCATCAATATCGGCAGGCCACAGTTCCAGTGATTCGGCAAACAGGTCGGCGGCTTTATCCACATTGCCGCGCACCATATAGGTATTGGCAACCAGGTTTAATTTGTCAGCCGCTTCCTTGATCCGATTTTGTTTCACCAGGATATCGGCCAATCGCCGGTGAGCGGGCAGATAATCCGGGGATTTTTCAATGGCGTGATGAATCTCTTCCGTCGCCAGCAGCAATTGGTGCTGAAGTAGATAATGGTCAATCCGCTGCATAATCTCCGCGATCTCAGGCCGCCCGCCCTCAAGAATGATCTCCATCAGGTCAGGTAAGTAACTCGCCTTTCCCTGTGCTGCGTAACCGGAAAGCGATTCGGTCAGCTTGGCCCGCCAATTCTCGTCTTCCAGGTAAATAGACAGGGCCTGACACAGTTCGGCGAGGTGATCTTCAGGCTGCCCTTCCAGATTGTTCAGCATCCGTTCATAGCCGCCGATATCGGTTGCCTGTGGATTGAGACTCTCATCGGCAAGCTGTAGGGCCTTGATCAGATTCTCTGCGCCTTTCGCTGCGCTGTCCTGTGTGAAGTGTGCAATACCGAGCGCCAGGTGACCGGCGATAGCATACTCAGGCGTATCAAGTGCCTGAGAGAGCAGGTTGATGGCATCCCGAGTCTGGTTGGTGAGCTGGTAAAGCAGCCCCAACAGGAAACGCAGGGCGGGATGAGTAACACCTGCCTCAAAAGCTTGGCTGTATAGCTCAATCGCTTTCTCCGCGTCGCCAATCCGCTGCATTTCGGTGGCCTGAACTAAGGGCATTTGGGCTTCGGGCGGGACATCTCCACTAAACACTAATTCGGCCAGCAAGCCCATCGCATGTTCGGCAGCCTCTTCAATCGGGGTATCGCCGGGTTCCTCATCGATAGACTCAAGTAGAAGTTCGTCTTCTTCCACTTTCCTGGGTGCTGCCGCCGCCTGACCGGGAGAGGCCGGTGGAGCCACTTTCTTTAAGGGCGCACCACGCTTCAGATCGGAAAGCCCGTTGCGGGCATCTTGATTGGTCGGGTCAAGGCGCATGGCCCGTTGAAGGGCTTGTTCGGCGCGCTTCAATTGATTGAACTTTTGAAGCAGGCGGGCCACATTCAGATAGGCATAGATCGCATGTGGGATATGATCTTTTCTTTTCTCATAAACAACCGCGAGCCGCAAATAAGCTTTAGCCATATCCGGGTTTATCCGGACGGTTGATTCCCAATTTTCAATCGCGCGCCCCAGGTCATTGCGCTGAAAGTAAATCTCGGCAACTTCCAGGTATTCGTTAGCAGCGGCGGCATCATCTCCGATGCGCTCATAGATCGCTGCTAACTTTTCATGAGGCAGCGGATCGCCAGAAACCATCTGGCTTAAACGAAGGTAGACTGTCTTGGCTCTATCATATTGGCCTGCTTCCATCAGGCTCAAAGCCAGCCCGGCAACCGCCTGGGTATCACCGGGTTGCGCTTCAGAAGCTCGCCGGTAAGCATCAATGGCACGCGGCCAGTCTTGATCCCAGGCCGCGTCGGCGGCCTCCTTCATAGCTGCTTGAAATGCGTCTTGATTTGCCATCTGTCAATCTCACTGCTAAGTAGAAACGGATAACAGTTTTTGGACCCTCTGGTTTTCGAAAACTTATCTGTTTCCTGGGTAGTTGGACCATTGACCCAACTTGTGGAATTTAACCCGTATAATTTCTTTTCTCAGCCCTGATGCAGTATAACATGAATCCTGTGGCGATTGAATAACTTATTGCCGCCACCCATGTACTCTCAATCCGATGGCCGCATAATCCGCCAGAATGCTGAGCAAGGTAAGCTGTTGAGGAGTCGCCATATCAGCCAGGGCAACAATAGTTAATGCCCCGAACGGCTTACCCTGTATGGTAAGCGGCGCGCTGATATGAACAAAGAACTGCTCGGTATCCCGGTCCATCTCCGGAGCGCTGACAGCCGCTTGCCTCGATTCAATTACCTGCCAGGTGGTTGGGTTGTTGGCCTGCTCATTAACCAAGCGGACGCGCCCATTTTCCAGGACAGCCCGATTGTAAAGCACCTTGCCTCTCTCGTCCAAAACGGAGAGGTAGACTCTGCTCACCTGGGTGATATGGGCAGTTGCCTCAATGATCCCTGAAAGCAGGCTGTTTGCATTTGGCGCATTGGTAACAATCCGCCCCACTTTATGCAGCATCTCGAAGTCCCGGATGCGTGACTGCAAATCCCGGTTGGCGGCAGCCAGCTGCTCGGTGAGTGATTCGCGTTCGCGCCGCAGGCGGGTTTCGATCAATGCCCGTTCGATGGATTCGAGCAGTTCATCATCAGTAAACGGTTTTTGAACGTAATCACGCACCCCCAGGCGGAACACCTCGATGGCGACATCCTCCGAGCCATAAAACGTCATGAGCACCACCGGGGTGGTGATCTCATGTTCTTTCATTTTACGGAGCAGGCCGATCCCGTCCAGGCGTGGCATCTGGAGGTCGAGCAAGATCAGCTCAGGGTTTTCGGCTACGAGCAGCTCAAAGCCCTCCAATCCATCATGGGCTTCCAGGTAGTCAAAGCCGTTGGGCTTCAGAACATAATTGATAACAAAATCGCGCATGTCTGCGCCGTCGTCCACGACGAGAATACGTTCACCAGTCACGGCAACCTCGCCTAATGTAAGGAAGTTTTTCCACTGGATCAGTATAGCATGGGTCATCTATTGGGGCTAGACGGCTGCGGGCATGTGAATAACTCGAACTAAACAACCCACTTGACTTAGAGTGCACTCTAACCGGTAAACTGGTAATGGTTGAATCCGCTGTGTTTATGAATAAGGAGCGTGAGTATGAGTGCCGACCTTGAGACTGAAAAAGCAGCCATTCGAAAAACAATTCTGGATCATTATCACGAGGGGCATGCTTTGCATGATGCCGAATACTATAAGCCAATCCTCCACCCGGAGTGGAAGTTTTTTCTTCTAAGTGAGGAGGGAGAACTGCGCATCATCGACCGGGACGAATATTTTTCCTGGTATAACCCAAAGGATCGTGACCCGGAATTAGACTGGGAAACCGAGTTCTACTCCATCGATGTGACGGGGAACATCGCCCAGGTTAAGCTGAGCCTGGAATGCCAGAAAGTTCGATACATCGATTATTTCAATATGATGAAGATCGACGGTACCTGGTGGATTGTCCACAAGATGTCACATGGAACCAATAAAACTGGTGGGTAATGTCGTCTACTATCCTTGTTTAGGGGTTGATCCCCCCGCTATAATCTTGGTAGTAATCGAGTGACATTCCTATAGATACAAAGCAGGCCAAGATGACAACCATCAATGCTGATGATATTCAAGAAGCTCCCAAGCCCCGGCGTCGCCCGGAGTGGATCAAAGTACGTGCGCCCAGTGGCGAAACCTATCAGAACGTCAAAGACCTGATGCGCAGCAAAGCCCTTCACACCGTTTGTGAAGAGGCGATGTGCCCTAACATCGGGGAATGCTGGGGTAAGGGTACGGCTACCTTCCTGATGCTGGGTGATACCTGCACCCGCTCCTGCGGTTTTTGTGACATCAAGACCGGGCGGCCTGGCCCGCTCGATTGGCAAGAGCCTTTCCGGGTAGCCGAGTCGGTCAAGTCCATGAACCTACAGCACGTCGTGATCACATCTGTGAACCGCGATGAGCGCAAGGACGGCGGTGCGCCGATCTTCGCGATGGTGATCCGGCGCATTCGGCAGGTACACCCCGGTTGTTCAATCGAGGTGCTGATCCCTGACTTCAAGGGTGACGAAGCTGCTCTCAAGATCGTGATGGATGCCCAGCCGGAAATCCTCAATCACAACGTCGAGACCGTGCCGCGTTTGTTCAAGAAGGTGCAGCCCCAGGATAAGTATGAATGGGCGCTGACCACCCTGCGCAATGCCAAGCAGATGCAGTCCTTAGTCCTGACTAAGAGCGGGATCATGGTTGGCCTGGGTGAGACATTCGACGAGGTCGTCGAGGTAATGCGCGATCTCTCTGATGTGGGGGTAGACATCCTGACCATCGGACAATATCTCCAGCCCAGCAAAAAGCATCTGCCCATCGAGCGCTACTATCCGCCCGATGAATTTGAAGAACTCAAACGGATCGGCCTCGAAGAGATGAACTACAAGTGGATCGAAAGCGGGCCGCTGGTTCGCAGTTCCTACCGGGCAGCCCAGCAGGTCAGAGAACTTTCCAAACTGGGCTACGTCCAAAAAATCGAAGGCGGCGTTGAGGAATAGTAGTAACATAAACTTGCGTTGACTATCCCCAGCTCATGTGTCCCTTCTGATAGCTCTTTAGCTGTCATCCTCAATCCTACCCGGCCCTTCCACAGATCGGAATAGGGCCGGGGCGGTGAGGGCCTCAGAATAGATTAATAACAACCAGTCCCACATAAAAAGGATGAGAAAGTGGAAATAACGAAAATAACAGATAGTACGACTCTGAATAATGGCTTACAAATGCCCTGGCTCGGGTTGGGCGTATTTCAAATGACCAGCCCCCATGAAGCAGAAAACGCTGTGCGCTGGGCCCTGGAAGCAGGTTACAGAAGTATTGATACCGCGGCAATTTATGGTAATGAAGAGGAAGTGGGTAGAGGAATAAAAACAAGCGGGGTTGCCAGAGAAGATATTTTTCTGACCACCAAAGTCTGGAATGAGGACCTGCGCAGAGGCAGTGTACAGGCGGCTTTCGAGCAAAGTCTGAAACGTCTTGATACTGATTATCTGGATTTGTATTTAATACACTGGCCGGTTAAAAATTGTTACAGAGATGCCTGGGATGTTATGCAGGATTTATATGCCAAGGGCAGGGTAAAGGCCATTGGGGTCAGTAATTTTATGATGGAGCACCTGGAAGATCTGCTGTCTGGGGCTGACGTGATTCCGGCAGTCAACCAGATTGAATACCATCCTCACTTGCTTCAGCCTGAGCTTATTGAGTATTGCAAGCAAAAGAAGATACAGGTAGAAGCCTGGAGTCCGCTGATGCAGGGGAAAGTCTTTTCAGTTAAGGAAATCACTGGATTAGCTGAGAAGTATGGGAAAACCGCCGTGCAGGTTATTCTACGCTGGGATATTCAAAACGGTGTCGTGACCATTCCCAAATCGTCCCGTAAAGAGAGAATCGTAGATAACGCCGATATCTTCGATTTCGAATTGTCTGAGCAGGACATGGCGCTGTTAAATTCTCTTGATATCGGCGGCAGAATAGGCCCTGACCCATATACATTTAGATTCTAACGGATGCCTGAAGAGACAGTATTTGCATCCTCTTAGCTTCGTGTTAATCTGATAGGGGCGTGGTTCTCCATGCCCCTATTGTTGTTATCCGTTGAATGTGTCGGAGGATTGATCAGGCTGCTATGTTCCAACTTGATTCGTTCGGGCGTTGGCTAATCGCCATCGGATTAGGGATTGCTGCCCTGGGGGCATTATTCCTCCTGCTGGGCAAAATCCCCTTCCTGGAGCGATTCGGTAACCTGCCCGGTGACATCCATTACCAGAGCCAGGATGGACGTTTTTCATGTTTTGTGCCGGTTGTCAGCATGATCTTGCTCAGCGTCGTCTTGACCATCATCGTAAATGTTGTTGCTCGTTTGTTCAACCGCTAATATGAAAACATCCGATTTCGATTATCATCTTCCACCCGAACAGATCGCTCAAACGCCCGCCGAGCCGCGTGATGCTTCACGCCTGATGGTGCTCAACCGGGCGGATGGCTCAATCACCCACCGCCAGTTCCGCGATCTAGGTGAATACCTTAACCCCGGCGATGTACTGGTCTTCAACCAGACCCGCGTCATCCCAGCCCGGCTGCACGGACATAAAATCCCGACCGGCGGCAAGGTCGAATTCTTGCTGCTCCGGCGCGAATCGGACCGCACCTGGCGGGGACTTGTCGGCGGGAAGCGCGTTACCGAAGGGGTGCGGCTGGCTTTTCCCTCCCCGGAGGGGGAGACTGTAGAAGGGACAGTGATAGCTGTCGGTGACCATGCCGAGCGGGTGGTGGAATTCGACCAACCGCTTTCACCCGTATTGGATCAACTCGGTGAAGTGCCGCTTCCTCCCTACATCCACGAACCCCTGGCCGACCCTGATCGCTACCAGACCATCTACGCCCGCCAACCGGGATCGGCGGCAGCGCCAACAGCGGGTTTACACTTCACGCCTGACCTGCTGATTACCCTGCGGCAAAAGGGGGTGCAGATGGCTTATTGCACACTACATATCGGCCTCGATACCTTCCAGCCGGTGACGGTCGAAGACCCGGCCAAACACAAGATGCACACCGAACAGGCCATCCTGACCGCAGACGACGCCCGGATCATCAATGAGGCGAAACTCGCCGGGGGGCGAATTGTGGCCGTTGGGACGACCAGCGTACGCGTATTAGAAACCGCCGCTCTGCGCAGTGCCGGACTGACCGACCCTTACGCAGAGGCCGATTTTTGCCCCTGGCGGCCCGTCACCGCCATAGAAGAGGCAACCAACCTGTTTATCCGGCCCGGTTACCGGTTCCGGGCAGTTGATGCCCTGGTCACCAATTTTCACCTGCCCCGCTCAACACTGCTGATGCTGGTCAGTGCCTTTGCCGGGCGTGAGACAATCCTGCAAGCCTATCAACTGGCCCAGCAGGACGGCTACCGTTTTTATTCTTTTGGCGATGCCATGCTGCTGACATGAACGATCTCTGGTTACGTTTTGTCCGGTGCGATGATGCACCAGACCTCCAAAATACTTGCTGGACAACCTCGTCCTTAAGCAGCATTGAGGGCTACCTCAAGCGGTTATTGATCCGCCAGGAGCGCGGCCACGCCTGGGGGATGGTTGCCGTGCTGGACGATGAGGTGATCGGTTTTGGGCAGTTGGGGCGATGGGGCCGCCGCTGCGAGATCAGCGACCTGATCGTTGCCGAACCTTTCCGGGGCAACGGTGTGGGAACCACCATCATCGAGCGGCTGCTTGAACTCGCCTATCAGCAAGGAATCCCGGAAGTAGAGATCGGTGCAGCCGTATCGAACCCCCGTGCCCTGACGCTCTATAAAAGCCTGGGATTCCACGAGATACAGCAGGTTATGATGGACCTGGGGCATGGCCCTGAGCCGGTGATCTACCTCCGGAAAAGTCTGCCTACTCTGGAGTCAAAATGAGCCAGCTGCACTGGATCGCGCTGACCTCGGCTGCCCGCATTGGTGGTAAGACTATCACCCGGCTGTTAGCGCATTTTGGCAGCCTGGAAGCAGTATTCGACGCCACCCCCGGACAGCTCCGGCAAGTTCCAGGCGTTGGCCCCAAGACGGCAGCAGCCATCACCCAGATCGATCTCAGCAGAGTTGAGGCTGACCTCGCCCAATTCAAGGAGGCGGGACTGAGGACCATCACCTGGGAGGATCGTGACAGCTATCCCACCAACCTCCTCCGAGCAGACGATGCTCCCCCGGTGCTCTATGTCAAGGGAACCCTATCTCCCTCAGATACGCGGGCTGTGGCAATTGTTGGCACCCGCCAACCTGATCAGGCAGCGGCAGTCCTGGCTCACAACCTGGCTTTCGAATTAGCCTCACGGGGCTGGACGATTGTCAGCGGGTTGGCGCTGGGAATTGACACCGCTGCTCATCGCGGCGCATTGGCTGCAAAAGGTCGCACTCTCGCTGTCTTAGGATCGGGCTTGATGAAAATCTATCCTGACCAGAACATCCACCTGGCCGGGGATATTTCCGAGAACGGGGCGCTCCTTTCCGAACTCCACCCTCAAACCACCGTCAGCGCCCAGAACCTGATCGCTCGCAACCGGATCACCAGTGGCCTGTGCAAGGCCGTGATCGTCGCCCAGGCGCACAGCGACAGCGGCAGCGTGAGTACCGCCCGCCGTGCCTGGAAGCAGAACCGGGCAGTATTTGCCGTTGCCGGTAGCGATGATGGATGCGAGAATCTGATCAAGCAGGGAGCTACGCCAATCGATCCCCAACAGGTAGATTATGATCGGCTGTCCACCCAGCTTGAACAGGCTGATTCCGTGTAGCGATACAAGGAGCCGCGAAGTTAATTCGCGGCGGAGGCTAACACAAACCATGACCATACTGAAACGAATAGGCCGGATCGTTTGGTTGGTTGTCCGCCCGATACTGATTTTTATCGGGCTGTTGGCGGCGATTTATGGGGGCTACCAGGTATGGATGCACACCCGCCCCCAACCTGACGAGCTAGAAACTTCGCTCTTCGAAGGGGTAACCTACATCCGGGAAGTTCGTTCCGAACCGCGTGCCCTGGTTATTCACGTTGTACAGGTTGACCTGGATGCGCCGGGTATCGGTTTTTTTGTCACACCGGGCGAACCGATCGGTGGCCGGGAAATGAAAGCGCGGACAACTTCGGGATTCCTGGAGGAGTTCGATCTTCAGGTAGCCGTCAACGGGGACTACTTCGAGCCCTGGGAATATTTCCCGCCCTGGAATTACTATCCCAAGCGGGGCGACCCGGTGGATGTAAAAGGCTTTGCCAGTTCGAACGGAGACGTTTATTCAACCGGTGAGGTCAACCGCCCCACCCTGTATATTTCGGAAGATAACCAGGCTAATTTTGACAGCCCAATTGGTGATGTTTACAACGCCATCTCCGGGAACTTTTTATTGGTGCACGGGGGAGAAATCCAGAACCAGGATTCTGTTCATCCCTACCTCACAACACCACACCCCCGGACGGCAATTGCACTCGATCAGAACAACGAAACCCTGATCATCGTCGTGATCGATGGCAGACAGCCCAATTACAGCGAGGGCGTGACGATGAGCGAGTTAGCCGAAATAATGCTGGAATTTGGTGGATACACAGCAGTCAATCTGGATGGTGGCGGTTCAACCGACCTGGTTATCGATAGCACGGCGGGTGACACAGTAATCTTGAACTCTCCAATTGACCAGTATCTCCCAGGCCGGGAACGCCCAGTTGCCAATCATCTTGGGGTCTATGCTCAACCGATTTCCAGGTGAGAGGCCAGGTACCTATTCACAATTCTCTACACCGGCTTGGCTGGCAGCGTGAAGAAAAAGAGGCTGCCCTGACCCGGCTGGCTTTCTACGCCAGCGGTTCCGCCCAGCTTCTCCGTGATACGCTGCACAATCGACAAACCCAGTCCGTGTCCAGGGGCTCTTACCTGATGCAGCCGTGTGAAGGGCGTAAATAACTGTGCTGCCTGCTCCGGTGTCAGGCCAGGGCCATTATCACGCACCCAGAAGCGTACCATACCGTCTGCTGGGGGATTGGCTCCTATTTCAATCTGAGGTGGATTCCCGCCGTACTTGATAGCGTTGTTAATGTAGTTCACCCAGATTGTTTCGACCCAGGGGGCATATCCAACCGCCACCGGCCACCTCACCGGCATAACGATTTCTGCCTCGGCTTCTGCCGCCAGAGTCGAAAGTTGGCTCCGTGCTTCGGCGACGATAGAGGCCATATCCAGCACACTGGTGGTGACTTCCTGCTGGCGTACACAGGCAAGCATCAACAGGTTATCCACAATCGAGGCCATCTTATGGCCGGTCTGGTCGATTGCACTCAGGCCCATTTGCAACGCACTATCAGCCTGGGTATCAGGCATGTCTTGCAGCATATCGGCATACCCCACGATAATAGACAGGGGGCCTTTCAAGTCGTGGGCAACCGAGTGGGCATAGGCATTCAGGTCCTGGATCAGGCGCTGGTGTTCTGTGATATCGTGCAGGGTAACCAGGGTTCCCATCAGAAGCCCACGTTCGGAACGTAACGGTGTAATATGCAGATCGTAATAACGCGTGCCCCCACCCTGTACGAGCGAAATCTCGCTGACAACCTCCTGCTGATTGGCTAATTTGCAGATCAGAACATCCCAGAAGTTTAGAACTGATGCCGCGGGCTGACCGATCAGGCCATCAACCGGCAGCCCGGTTAACGATTGTGCCGCCGGATTGGCATCCACAATCCGACTGTGCTCATCTAATACAAGCAGCACATCGCTCATGCGGTCCACCAGCACATTGCGAGCAACAGGCTTCAGGTCGAACAACCGGTAACGGAAGATACCGATGCCAAAGAAAATCCCACCCAGCGCGAAGCTTAGCGGGGAGTAGTCCTGCTGTAATCCGGGGATAAGGCGAAAGATATAGACAAAATTGGAAACAAGGGGCAGGAATTCGCCGATCATCACCCAGACGGCCTGCTGGCGGTAAATCCTGAAAGATCTGACATAGGCTACCGCGATCAACAACATAGAGACAATCGTCAGCGGATAGGCATATGCCACATAGACCCAGAACCAGGGGCCATAGCCGGTAACGCTCTGAGTCATCAGCGGGCCCATCTGGAGAAATGTATAGCTGCGCCAGATCAAATGGTGCAAGTCATTGGTCTGGGCGAGCAGGATGGTTATTACCGGGATGAGAAAAAAGGGCAGCAAGTTTCGGAACGTGGCCCGGCCAGACCTGCCGGTGTATTGAAGGGCAAAAGCAAACCCGGTGACAGGCGCAATGGAAACCGGGAAATAACAAAGCTTATCCCAGACAAACGTGGCGGTCTCTGTCCGGGTTAGCAGTTCAAATACATAGGTGATCAGCCAGGTTGAGATGACCAACATATGCCACGCCAACGCTGACGCACCCGGTGCTGTGCGATGCCGCCAGGAATAGATCGCCAGCCAGATCGAGATTCCGGCTGCTATCGGTGATAGGACGAGGAACAAAAGAGAATCTACAGGTATAGATTGCATTGGTCCTTCTCTTATACACACTTGGGAGTACACCCGCTTGCACCCGACCGACCCCAGTATATCGTAAATCCAATTTCAGTACCGAAATTTCACCCCAAATAGGTATTTCCAAAGAGGAGAGGCCGAGGATATTTAGGCTCATGGGTAAAAGTGGTGATCTTCTGACCTCTTCCGCAAACAAACTTCGCGGCTGCGCCCAATAGTTTGCAAGATTTTCTCCGGCTGCACTTCTTTCTATAATATGAACAGGCCACTTGAGCAACCGGAGAGCAGACATGAACAAAGAGCAAGCCATCAAATTGCTGGAAGCTGCCCTTGATCACGTAAGGGCGGGAGATGAGAGCATCATCGAGCCCCTGATAGAACCCCTGACTTCGCTGGATATTGCCCTGGGTGGGGAAGAAAACCTTCGCCAACAGGAATTGTACACACTGCTGATTAACAGTATGCCCGATGGTGTTGTGATGCGCAGCCCGACGGGTGAATACCTGCCAGACATGACCAATCCAGCCGCTCGGCAGCTTCTTGACGATTTGTCGGTGCTCGATCCCTTTAAGGTGACCATTGATCAGGGATTGAATATTAAGGTCGGGGAGCACAACTTAAACATCAAGATGGCGCATGTGGAGTCAAAAGACCATGATGGTTATCTAGGCGATGTTTTTGTGCTTCGGGATATAACCAATGAAGTCGCCGCACCTTACATTCTCTATCAATTCTTGAACTCAATCGGACATGAGCTACCTTCACCATTGGCAATGATACGAGCACATGCAAAGATGGTGCTGCTCGGATTGGAAGAGGGCAAATACACCTTCGAACAGCAAATACAATTTCTCAACAGCATAATCTTAGATGCGGAAAGGCTTACCGCAATAGTACACAACATAATCAGATATGATGGTTTGATACGAACATCCGAGTTTATACAACGAGAGCAGGCAAAGGGAAAACTCCTAACCTCTCATTACGAGAGGGTTGATCTGAATAAGTTGGTGTGTGAGATACTTGATGAGCAGCGGGTCATTTTTGAGGAGGGTGGGATCACCCTGCAGATGGAATGTGAAGAATCGACAATCTTTGTTGAGGTGCTTCCCGGAATGTTGCGTGATGCGATACAGAAACTACTAGAAAATGCCCGTCTCTACAGTCGCGGTGCTAGCCCAGTTAAGGTAGGGCTGTGGTTAGAAGATGACACAGCAGTGATACGCATCACCGATTCGGGGGTGGGCATTTCTGAAGAAGATATGCCCAATATATTTAAGCCATTTTACCAGGGCGAACCCATAGACTCCCAGGGACTTCTTATCAATGTGCATGGTTGGGGACTGGGACTATACATGGCAAGATCTATTGTTGAGTTATTCAATGGCAGCTTAGAACTCACCCATACTGAGGTAGTCAAAGGCAGTACCTTTACGCTGCATCTACCCTTGCCCACCTGAGATTTTGACTTACTGCAAGGCTTCAATTGCGGCTTGAAGCACCGCATCAACCCGGCCCAGGGCGCTGTCTTCCGTCACCGGGACGGTGATATCCGGCACCACCCCCACACCTTCCAGCAGCAGTTCACCATCGAAAGTTTCTGGCCGTCCGGTAGGGAACTGAAGCTCTAAATCTCCAGGGAGTGTATATTGTCCCTGCCCCACTTCACCAAACGCTCCGGCGGTCGGAGTATGCCCCACTACGATCACGTTATCACGCTGTGTCATTGTATAGCTGAAGCCCTCGCAGGCGCTCACACAGTTGGTGCTGACCAGCAGCGCAATTGGCCCATCATAGTAAAGCGGCCCCGGTTCAACACGATTGGGGCGATCTTCATACTCAAACTCCCCGGTCAATTCATTGTAGTAGGAGCGCTGGAAAAGCTCGACTTCCTCGTTGAAAAAGTACCCGGCAAAATCAGCAGCCAGCCCGGTACTGCCACCGCCGTTGGCCCGCAGGTCGATGATCAGGCCGGGGATTTCCTCTTCAATCAGCGAATCGATGAAACGCTCCCACAACTGCGCCATCAGGTTGTAGTCATCGGAGAACGTCGCGATCTTGATATAGCCCAGACCCGACCCATCAAGCACTTCGCCCTCAAGCGGGAGAGCCAGTTCATCCTGCTGGAATGAGGGTATAGTCAGGAAAAAGCTGTCATATTCGTTTATAGCTCGCAGATCGGCAGTTTGCACCGAACTCGATCCGGGATTCTGATATTCCACCGAAACTTCTGTATTGGGCGGGACACGGGTCAGGTAAACGAGCTGCTCTGCCCGCTTCGTATACTCGGTGGAACCAACTCCAAAGTAGGGCACAACCTTATCAATTGCCTGACCAACCGGTTGACCATCCCAACTGATAATCTCCGCTCCCACCTGGATACCGGCCTGTACACCGGGTGTGCCCGGTAAAACATCGGTGACGATCACCCGCCCGTCACTTAATTCGGCCAGCGCCAATCCGAATCCCCCGCCGCTTTCTTCATAGAAAAGGTCGGCGTTAAAGGCTCCACCGACATGCCCATCAGGGAAGGCCAGCATAAAGTCCCGGATAACGCGGGAGAAATCATAGTCATTGCGGGCATCGGCGGCACGCGGCGCGAACTCATCATACAGCGCATCCCAGTCGATATGCTTCTCGTCCGTAAACGGATACTCGACCGAAACCCGATTAAACAGGGCGTCAAAGGCATCTTCATAACTCATATCGGAGAAGTCTTTGACCGCTCCCACACCCTCGACCAGTTCAAGTTGGAGATGATCTTGTTTATAGATCTGGAAAGGCTCTTGATCCAGATTCACGATGTTATAACCGGCAGGGATTGACTCGACCGGATCATCCTCGGTGAACAGCAGCCCGTCATCCCCAAACCCGACCGGGAAACCCTGGGCATCATTTGGTGCCCAGACGAGCAGCACCCCACCGATGATCTCGTTATCCTGTTCGGGATCAACAATCGCCGAGGTGTAGGCAGAGGACCAACCGGTTCCATCCCGTTCTTCGAGGAAGGGATCGCCCCAGGTGTTCGACCAGTAAGCGACAGCAAAGACCTGCACCCCGGCATCATCCTGCCCGTTGTTATCTACGTCCACCATCGTACCTTGTGGTACGGATGGTAAAGTCAACTCAAACGACAGGGTGCTGTCATCGATTAACTCCACCGGGCCGATCACCTGCCCCCTGGGGTTAAACTCGAAATCAGGATCACGCTGCACAAACCCGGCCTCGTCTTCCAGCAGCACAAACGGCTCGGCGATCCCGTTCAAAAAGAACGGCGAAGTAAAGGGAATCGTGCCGGTGACCAGCATCGGTTCAGAGCCATCAGGGGCAACCGGGGCCGCCAGCAGGGGTGTAGGGGAAGGTTCCAGGGCGGATTCTTCGGCTGCTCCCCCCAGATCGGGAAGTGAACAGGCAATCGCCGCGAACATCAATATCCCGGCAGCAAAAGATAACTTACGTCGGTCAATCATATACCGTTTTCTCTTTCTCTATATCGCTACTTCACAGCATATAGAGTTTATCACCCACAGCCACTACCGCGCATGTACATTCGCAAGGACAATAGAAACAACAAAGGGCGGGTGCAATAATAACACCCGCCCTGGTAGCTAACTAAAGAGCTTTCTGGCTAGACAAAGATAATCTGTGCGTCCTCAGAGAATTCGATGAACTCCATCGCACCAACGATCTTGACGCCATCAAGGAAATCATCTTGCTCAAGCCCCATCATGTCACAGGACATCTGGCAGGCATAGAGATTGACGCCTGAGTCAATCATGAGTTGAATGAACTCCCCAACCGGTGGGAAGCCCAGCTTATCGATCTCCTGGCGCATCATGGCTGAGGCCATCGACGACATACCGGGCAGCCCCCCGACCATAGTCGGGATGTGGAACATCGGGTGCATGTTCGGGTTGCCGACGGTCGCAACCTGGAGCTTATCCATCTTCTTCTTGGTGATGATATCCATCCCCCAGAAGGTGAAGAAAATATCGCAGTCCACGCCTTGCATCCGGGCAGAGTTCGCCAGGATCAGCGGCGGGTAGGCCATATCCAGTGATCCTTTTGACGCGATGATGCAAATCTTGCGGTTTTTCTTTTCGGCGGCTGCGCCGTTATTTTTGGTAGCTGCTTTTGGGAAGCCGGGCATTTTAAATTCTCCTTAATAATGGGACTGGTCTATATCCCCATCAATAACTTTTCTTAGATGCAGCCGGTCGGCTTATGCAGACCCGCCACCTGGGCCGCAAGCTTGGCCGGGCCACCGGGGAAGAGATCGTACATTTCTTTCGTATCGACGCCGGATTGCTTGGTGATGCGGCGTAGGGTGGGTGCTTCCCCCTCAGACTCGTATACCTCGCGGGCGAAGTTGAGCACCGTCCAGTGGCGATCGGTCAGGTCAAGCCCGATCTCAACGGCGATAGCCGCTCCAATTTCGGGCGTCCAATCTGCCGGATTGACCAGGAAGCCTTCTTCGTCAAACTCAAGGTTGTCCAGAATAGTGGTGTCTACTGCTGTCATTGTTATGTGTCTCCTCAATGCTTATATTGATTAGGGTTAATTGGTATTCGCTGGTGGTGTTTGCGGGCGTTCCGCAAAAGACTTCACCATATTGATCATCTTGGCGAGCCCCCGGCGCACCTGGGGATCGCTGAGTTCACGTAGTAAGTTCATGGCGGAGGGTGTTTCGTCCGAACCTTCCTCCTCCCGGATAGCATCAACCGCGTTGTTGGCAAAGGATAGGATTTCGGGCTGGGTCATATTACGGACGGTCATCAGGATGGTGACGATGTTATCGCCCAGGGCGCGGATATCTTCCTCGCCAAATTCCGTGACGATCCGTTCCATGATGTCCATGCCGCCCTGCATAAACGTGAAGTATCCTTTGCGCTCCAACTGATCGAGTGTTTCGACGGCACTGTTGAAAACCTGTGTGCTGAGTATTTCAGCTTCGTCGGCCAGGTCCATCGCGGCCTCAACCCGATCCATCATCTTGATCCACAGCTTGGTGTTGCGGACAACCCGCTTGAGCAAATAGAGCAAATCTTCCAGCACGAAATCCGCGCCGATATCGTCTAATTCCTCGATGGCTAGATTAACCATCTGATTGACAATCGGGGTGAAATCCCGCTTAAGGTCATCGAATGCTTCCTGACGTTTGCGCTGTTCTTCTAATAATTCTGTCAGGTAGTCGAGCTTCTGATTCAGTGCGGCGATTTCATCGGTTTGAACGTCGGGTAATACCAGGTCAGCCATGTTGATTCTCCACTATGCCCACTTACCGGCCATCGTCATCTGCGAGGTGAACGGCATCTCTTCGCCCCTCAGCAGCATATTCCAATACACCCAGCGGAAGGACATCTTCCCCCAGTGATTGACCGGCGATTCTTGGAGGAGCGCGAAGGGGCCAAATCCGGGTAGTGGGAACCTGCCGGGCAGCGGCTCAACATCGTAGTTGAAGTCGATCAAGATACCCTTATCGAAGCCGGATTCAATAAAACAGTTGGCGTGTCCATCGAATGCTGGCAGCGGGGCCAACCCATCCATGTGGCGGAGCATATTCTCAATCAATACGTCCAGCATAAAGTGCGCTACGGAACCGGCTTTAGAGGTAGGCAGATTGCCTGCATCACCGATGATCCACACGTTCTCCCACTTCTTCGATTGGAGCGTATGCTTGTCGGTCGGGATGAACCGCAGATCGTCGCCCATACCGGACCGCTCGATCACTTCCGCGCCCATGTTAGTTGGGATGGTAACCAGCAGATCGTAATCGATCTCGCGGCCATCCCATGATTTCAGCTTATTTGCCCCACTGTCCACCTGACCAGTATTGAAAGTCGGCTCAAGTTGAACCCCCTTATCTTCGAGCATCCCACCCAGAATAGATGAGGCCCGCGGCTTGGTGAACGCGCCATCGAGCGGCGTAGCGTAGATCAGCTCGACCTTGTCGCGCATTCCACGCTCGTGGAAGTACCAATCAGCCAGGAACAGAAATTCCAGCGGTGCGACCGGGCATTTGATCGGCATCTCAACCACGTTGACCACCAATCGCCCACCCTCCCAGGTGCGCAAATAACGGGCCAGGGCGACTGCGCCATCGTGGGTATAGAAGTCATAGATATTTTTGCGCCAGCCATCACCGACCAGACCCTCGGTTTCTTCGGGTACAAGGTGGCTGCCGGTCGAAACGACCAGGTAATCGTATTTAATGGTCCTGCCGTTGGCGAGCTTTACCTGATTGGCATCCGGTTCGATCAACTCGATGTCGGTCATCATGACTTCGACCTCGCGTGGGAGGAAGTCACGCTTGGGCTTGATCACATCCGATGGGCCATAGATGCCGAAAGGGATAAACAGGAAACCGGGTTGGTAGTAGTGCGTCTCGTCGCGGTCCACGATGACGATCCGCCACTCGTTCAGGTCGAGTTCTTCGACCATCTTGTTAGCGACCATCGTACCACCGGTTCCCGCTCCGAGGATTAACAGGGTTTTCATGTGGGTTTCACTCCGAAACTATTTGTAGGGGCGTGGCTAGTCAGCACGAGTCAGTGCCGCCTGATTTTCGAGAAGGTCTGTCATAACAGCTCGCAGTGTGTCCATTGCCTGGATGATGCGCATATCAGATACGGAATAGAACACGGACTGCCCGTTCCGTTCTGCGTTCACCAGGCCGCGCTCACGCAGAACTTTTAAATGGCGCGATACGGTCGGTTGTGGAAGCGCCAGCATATCCGCCAGGTCACCGACGTTAACCGGCCCATTCGACAGCGAGTAGAGGATCAATATCCGGTTGCAGTCGGCCAGCCCGGAGCACATTCTGGCATGAAGTTCGGCAACTTCTTCTCTGAGTTTAGGATCAACCTGTGTCATAATTCTTTCTTGCATCTATTCGGTTATCTACATATTTCACTATCTTATGATAAGTATAAGGGTTGCTTATTTCGAGGATTAGTGCAAAATGTCACAATGGCGGGGTGACAAATGACAGGGGTACAGTGATGTGAGAGGCAGGTGATTGTTCGGACACATATCAAAAAGGGAGTACCGGACAGGTGCTCCCTTTGTACATTTTTGTAGAGACACGGCACGCCGTGTTCGGTTACGCCAGCATTTTGTCGATGGCGTCGGTCAGTTGATTCAGGTTGCGCACCTGGTAAACCGCATCGCAAACCGGCGCATAGTCGCGCATATCGCTGTCACCGGTTCCCCATTGACGGGGATATTCTGGGTTCATCCAGATCAGCTTACGCCCCCGCCGCTTGATCGACTCCAAAGCATCAAGGGCCGGATTGTTGTAGTTGTTCCGCCCGTCCCCCAGCACGATCACGGTTGTCCGCCGATCCACCGCCCCCAGGTGCTGGTTAACAAACTGGCGCAAGCTTGATCCCAGATCGGTGTTGTAATAACCGGAGGGCAGCTTGGTCAGCACGGCGTGGATCGCCTTATCTGCACTCAGTGTAGACATCTCGGTTGTCACATCTTCCAGGTGATCGATGAAGGCAAAACTGCGCGTGCGCTGCACCTGATCTTGTAATTCGTACAGCAGCCGCAAAAAGAACTCGGCCACCGGGCGCATCGATGTACTCACATCCAGGAAAACAACCAGCTTCGGCTTCTGGCGTTTTCTACGGAGCTTAAGTTCGAGCGGGACGCCGCCATAGCGCAGATTGGCCCGGATGGTTGACTTTGCATCGAGCTTACCCTGTTTACCTCGCTTCTGGCGGAGTGCGGCCCGACTCCGCAGCCGGGCGGCCAGACGCCGCACCTGTTCGCGCAGCACATCCATCTCAGTTTCGCTCAGGGAGTCAAACGAACGCTGCATCAAATCATGGGCAGTCTGGCGAAGTTCCCTCCACTGATCGGCTATATTGTCGCGGATCGCTTCACCCGCCACATTCTCTAATTGTTCCTGAAGGATTTGCTGATTCTCGGCGGCTTGTTGTTTCAACTGCTCAATGGTTTGCGGGTCCATTCCTTGTTGGGCCAGGAACTCCCACAACAATTCGAGCACATCCTTAAGCTGCTCCCAATTAAGCAGCCGCTGCATCCGGCGGGCATACCAGCGAGCCTGATAGGGCGAGTCTGCCATCTGAATACCGGCCTGATCGGCCAGTTCGCGGAGTTCTTCTTCGGTCGGCTGCTGCCCGCTCAGGAGCCAACTCAACAACTCGGCCAGATCACCGGCAAGCTGTTCCATCCCTTGCTGAAGCATCTGCTGTTGTTCGGGACTCAATTCTGCCTGGGGATTGAGGAGGGGTGGTGTTCCCGTCCCAAAATACATTGGGAACAGCTCGTCGAAGACTTCGTAGTCCGCAGATTCTTTAACCAGTGTAGAACGCAGGGCCAGCCTGAAAGCTTCACGATCAACGATTCCCAGCTTTTCAACGGCCCGCCATGCATCCTGACTTTCGGCTATCGACACCCGCACCCCGGAGGCACGCAGTCCGGCCACGAATCTTGTCATGCGGTGTTCCATTGTTACGACTCCTCACAACCCTGTTTATCTACCAAAGAAGCGTCTTATCAACCACTACCACAATCGCTCAATATTATAGGCATCAAAAGCCTTATCACCTGAGATAATTGGTAATTCTTCCTCCAAAGCCTGTGCAATAATTAAACGATCAAAAGGATCGCGATGATGGAAGGGCAACGTTGATACCCTGGAAAGATGTGCGAACTTAATATCTGATATGTCAATACCATTAGTCTTTAATTGTTGGGGAATTAGACTGTCGAATGGCTGGGAAAGAATCAACTTGCCCAAACTCACTTTAATAGCCATTTCCCATAAGCTTGCTACACTTAGAAAAGGTTGATTATCTTCATTTTCAATCAACAAACGTGCAGTATTGCTAAGATTTGGATTACCATCAATGAACCACAAAAAACTATGTGTATCAAGCAATACTTGCATCACATATACTCATTAAAGTCTGGTAGTGGCTCGTCAAAATCCTCAGACATCTTAATTAGACCTTTGGCACTGCCAAACTTCGGCTGACGCTTTTGTGACTGAATAGGCACAAGCTGAACCGCTTGCTGATTATCATTGAGGATGAACACATCCTCACCTTCAATGGCAGCCTTGATCAATTCAACTAATGAGGATTTTGCTTCTTCGAGATCAACTCTGTACATCGCCCCCTCCTCGTGAACTCGTCCATGAGGTAGGTACACTCAGGTTATCAGGTGAAATCTTCCCTAACTTGATAAGCCGGGCTTGTATCGCACCTCGTGTCCGTTTATGCCGTTTAGATAATTGTCCAACATTTAACCCTGCATCAAATCCTTCGCCAAGCGTTCTATCTTCTTCATCTGTCCAGGGCTTGCCTGCATTTTCGGGTAATTCCCTTTGGCGTCGTTGACGCTGAACAGTTTGCTCGGCTGCCTTTATAACCGCGAACAAAGCACGTATTATTTGAGGATGTTGATAAGGGCTTTCTACCGGAAAAATCTCCCCAGTGATTGGATCAATACCATCAGCCAAACATTGCGTAATTCGTAAAGCCTCTGAGATATCCATTTTTTCCCCCGACTCATGCTTAGGATATAAATATTGTACATGAATCGAGAGGAGCTTACTTAATACCCATACCGCCTATCGATATCCTCGCTGCCGCCACCACGAAGCACCCGGCGGGCACGCTGTAGATCGGCCTCATATTTGAGCAAAACGGTCAATGTATTTTCGAGGGTGTCACGATCCAGCGAATTTGCATTTAAGGTGACTAATGCCCGTGCCCAGTCAAGTGTTTCACTGACACTGGGGTGTTTCTTCAAGTCCATTTTACGCAGCGAGTGGACGGCTTCAACCGCCTGTTCAGCCAGATTTGACTGTAAGTCAGGTACTTTGATCTGTACAATCCGCAGTTCTTCATCCACAGTGGGATAATCGACGTACAGGTATAGACAGCGGCGTTTGAGCGCCTCACTCAGTTCACGGGTATTGTTACTGGTCAGGAAAACGATGGGGTGGAAACGCGCTTTGATCGTCCCGATCTCTGGGATACTGATCTGAAAGTCACTCAGAATTTCAAGGAGAAACGCCTCAAACTCAGCGTCAGCCCGGTCGATCTCGTCGATCAGCAGAACCGTTTGTTCGTCATTGTTGATCGCCCGCAGCAGTGGACGGGCAAGCAGGAACCGCTCAGAGAAGAACACATCTTCCTCGGCAGCCAACCGGTCGGCGGCCTCGGCGAGCGTTCCTGCTTCGGAAAGCAGATCGGACAGCTTGTCGCGCAAGAGCTGCGTATAGAGCATCTGCTTGGCATATTCCCACTCGTAGAGGGCCTTACCCTCGTCTAACCCTTCATAACATTGAAGCCGCACCAGCGGGCGATTGGTAGCGGCAGCCCAGGCTTTACTGAGTTCGGTCTTACCCACCCCCGCCGGGCCTTCCAGCAGAAGCGGTTTACCTAACTGCTCTGCCAAAAACAGCACCGTTGCAATCTCGTCACCGGCAATATATTGCTGATCGGATAATAATTCCTTTACTGTTCCAACATTCTCAACCATTTGGCTACCTTACCTTGACCACTCAAAAAACGTACGCATCCATAGATCAGGCCGCCTTCTTGGGGTGGCACGATCCTATCAATGCTTTTGGAGTTTAGCGGCTGCACAGGGGTAGATCAATACGAGCCGGGGGGAGTTCGACGCGGCCTGGTCAATGAATAATCATGCCCTGGATAAAGACTGTCATGATCATACACGAAAACAACGTCAGGAGAGCCACCATACTAAACACAATCGAAATCAGGCTCAAGCGCCCGGCTACCCCATTCAGGCTGCGGGGTGCTACAAACCAGGCGGTTAAATCTGTGATGCGATCAGACAGGCTGTTCAACCCTGTCTGTTGTCGGATAGCTGATAACATAAATTTCTCCTGCCAGGATCATTTCTCTGTAGGCAGTATAGCAATTTGACTGCGAATAAACAATATGTCGATTAGAAAATTGTGAGAGAAGCTGCTATCAAAACAGCGATAGTTGGTGCGGTGGTCTATGCCCATCCAGGAGAATATAGGGGGCAGCCCGGCTGGATGCCCGGATACCTATCGCCCGCAGATGTGAAAGATCATTTAGTTTGCCCTGTCGCCGTGCTTTGATAATCGCATCCGCCCCTTTTGGCCCGATACCTGGAATCCGCATGAGCACCCGCCGGTCGGCCCGCATCAGGTCAATCGGGGCATGGCGCAGGTTAACGTCAGCCCAGGCCAGTTTAGGATCAACGTCCAGCCGCAGATTACCGGCCCCTTCAAAGGGCAGTTCTTCTACATCCCAACCATAATCCCGCAGCAGGAAGCTGGCCTGATACAGCCGGAACTCGCGGATGGCCGGGGTTGGTTCGAGGTTTTCCAGGGGCGTATCCACAATCGGATTGAAGCCCGAATAATAGGCCCGTGCCAACCCATTCTGGCGATATAGTTTGTCGCTCAGGCTGAGAAGTTCGAGATCGGTATCACCTACCGCACCAACCACAAATTGAGTTACCACGCTGGCCCGGACACGCTGCTCCTGTTTGATCTGCCAGGCCCAGTTCAGCCGCTCCAGGAGTTCGCCGGTAAATTCTTTCTGAGGGGCCAGTGCTTGCAGCCGTTCGGGTGTTGGCGCTTCCAGGTTGATCGACACCCGGTCGGCGATCTGCATGGCGCGATAAAGCTGATCATATTCTGCACCGGGCATAATTTTCAGGTGGATATAGCCTTGATACCGGTATTTGTTGCGGAGTACCTCCACTGTATCGATCACCTTATCCTGAGTTGTCATCCCCCCCTTGATGATCCCCGACGACAGGAAAATCCCATCAACCATTTTGGCCCGTTCAAGCTGAACAAAGGTTTTTGCTAATTCATCCGGCCCAAAGGAAACACGCGGCATCCGTCCCCGCCCGGCCCGGAAAGGACAGTAAAAGCAGTTCTTTTCACAGGCGGTTGTCACCATCCCCTTCAAGATCGGTTTTTTACCTTTTGGGGTGGAAACCTGCGTAATGCAATCTTTAATCCCGGCCTGGCTTGCGGCCTGAAGTCCGGATTGCCTGACCGGAACCGTGACGATATTTTCCGCCGCGATATTCAAATCAGGCCGAAGTTCCGATTGAGGCCGATCCCCGACTCGCTCAAACCGGTTTGAGTCGCCGACCAGGGCCAGCTTTTGTATACCATCAGGTTTAGAACGGATGTGCATATCTTAATTATAAAAACATCTGTTCTGTATGTCAAATCGAGTTAAACCCGAATAATTTCCAGGCCATCATGACTTTCTATCCCTTTTTATAACAATTTCACAGCCTTTCTCTTGCCACAAATGCCAGCCTTCCCTTAATAGAATATAATAAAGGGGTATCAGGCAATCAGAACCCTACGAGAGCTTGACGAAAGGAGGAGGCGCTTTCCCCCGGTTATGAGGCCGCGGGTCTGCACGCCGATTTTTGGTGAAGCGTCAAAATAAGACCAAGGCTCAACTGATCCAGGAACTAGAAGCTGCAAAGCAGCGCATTGCCGAATTAGAGGGAGCTGCTACAACAGCAAACAGCCAGCAATTGAACGTGGCTTTGCCCAATCTGGAAAGCCTGTACCATGATCTGTTTGAACATGCTGGCGATTTAATACTCATTATCGAACTTCCTACTCTGCGGATTGTGGACGCTAACGAGCAGGCCTTACGTCGTTTAGGTTATTCTCGTTCGGAACTACTTGACCTGAAGATTAACGATATCGAGTTGCTGGAGGCAACCGATTCCCTGCCACCGATGGCCTGGGAATCGACAGGCAGTGGTACCCGGATGTACAAGTGTCACTATAAGCGCAAGGATGGCTCCTTGATGCCTGCTGAGGTAAGCAGCCGGTTGTTTGTGCGTGGTGACCACGAACAACTGCACCACATTGTACGCGACATTACCAAGAACTTACGCGCAGAGCAGGTGCTCGCCAAGCAGAATGAGGCACTGCAAGCACTATACAATAGTGCCCTGGATATCAGCTCACACCTGGAAATGACCGGGTTACTACGCCGGATCATCAAGCGGGCGGTTGATCTCCTTGAGGCAGATATTGGCGGGGGTATTTACCTGTACGAGGAAGAGGAAGATGCTCTGCGTTTAGTGGAAACAGAAGGACTTGACCCGTACGGCATTAATATCACTCTGAAGCCCGATGAAGGTCTGTCCGGGCGAGTCTACCTGACTTCCCAGCCGCGCATTGTCAACAACTACAGTCAATGGGATGGTCGGGCCGCTATTATGCAGTCTGAGCCTCCCGCTGCGATAATGGGTGTGCCCTTGTTTTTACGAGGTCAAACCATTGGTGTACTCACCTTGATTGCAAACTCACATAACCGCATCTTTGGCAAAGAAGATGTCCAACTGGCTGAACTGATCGCTGCCCAGGCTTCGGTTGCTATCCAGAATGCCCAGCTTTACGAACAAGCCCAGCAAGAAATTGCCAGGGCCGAAAAACTCATTACCGAACTCGATGCCTTTGCTCACACCGTCGCGCACGATCTAAAAAACCCCCTGGCCCTGATGTTGGGGTTCTCTCACCTGTTGTCCTCAGAATTTGAACAGTTATCCGACGATGAGTTAAAGGAATGTGTTCAGGCCATTAACCAGAGCGGCAAGAAGATGTGGAACATTATTGAGGAACTGCTGCTGCTCGCCAGCGTGCGCCAATTAGATGAGGTAGAAACCGAGCCGCTGGACATGTCATTTATCGTTTCAGAAGCAATGGAACGTTTACAGTTCTTGATTGAAAAGAACCAGGCCAACATCAAAATTCAAAACGCCGATAAATGGCCCTTGGCTATTGGTTATGCCTCCTGGGTTGAGGAAGTTTGGGCCAATTTCATCAGCAATGCTGTTAAATACGGCGGCAAACAGCCGCACGTCGAGTTAGGCGCAGATGCACAGGACGACGGAATGGTACGTTTCTGGGTCAAGGACAATGGCCCTGGTATCGCCCAGGAGGATCAAACCCGGATATTCAACCAGTTTGAGCGGTTGGAGATCAAAGGGATAAGCGGGCATGGTTTAGGTTTATCTATCGCCCAGCGTATTGTTGATAGACTCGGCGGTCAGGTTGGAGTTGAGAGCGCTGTCGGATCGGGCAGCACCTTCTACTTCACCTTACCCGCATCAAACTGACAACACTCTTATATACTGATAGCCTGCCGGTAACGCTCACCAGAGCGTTTCACGGCTTCTTTTGCATCGACGGGCAAGATTCGATCAAACCACGCACTATAAATCCGGTCGAATGGGTATGGCTCGACTGCCTGTACAACCTGTTCGACCTTTGCCGCAGATAGGGGTATATAGTTCGGGAAGCTGTACATAAAACTTACATTGCGGCGATCACTGGCAACCATCAGAATATCACCTGATAAGATCACCCCGCGACCTTCTGCTCCTGCGGGCCAGTGCAGCACCGTTCCCCCGTCGAAGTGTCCTCCACACCGGATCAGAGTCAGATCATCACCCAGGCGTTTATTCTCGCCCTCCCAGAATTGAATGGCCGGATCGGGACGTGCCACCCATTGGCGATCATCCGCATGAAGATAGACCGGTGCATCAAAGGCATGACTCCACTCGACCATACAGGAATAATAGTGAGGATGCGAGATCGCGATAGCCGTCAGGCCACCCAGCGCCTTAACAATCTGGATCGTTGCCTCATCGATCAGGCTGATACAATCCCACAGGACATTACCGGCGGGTGTCTGAATCAACAAGGCCTGCTGGCCGATGGCAAAGCGAGGTTCCGTGCCGATCCCCATCAGGTTTGATTCTTCGACCTTAAACGCGTTTTTATGAGTCGCCTTCAGGGAATCGAGCGTTGTCCATCGCTGCCCCTGCCATCCGATATACTGGCGTTCATCCTCGCAGATCAGGCAGTGTTCAGGCGGTTGATCTGATTCAGGATATTGGGTTCCACAGGTCGCGCAAATATAAGCAGGCATAATCAGTCCTCAAAGATATAGATCGATTCCTCATAATACCGTAATGGCTGCCGCACCAGGCGGGCATGAATATATTCACGTAAGCGGGCGTTCTTTTGCTCCAGGGTGAGAACTTTGCTCTCCAACATCGTCAGGTCAACATTCGCCCGTAACACCCGGCCTGGCACAATACAGCGCGTGATACCGGGTGGTACTCGCACTCCTTGCAGACCAAACTCAAGAATATCATGAGCCGTGTATCGCGGGAATGAAACCAGGACCGTCAGGTCTTTGTGCTCGTTTCTCAGCGCATCGATGTCGCTATCCAGGCAGCGCCGGATCTCTCGCTCACCCGTATAAATTGATACCAACCGGTTGAGTGCTTCTACCTCATCGGCAGGTGTGCAGTTCCTGGGTATTTCGATTGAGTAGGCTTCGCCTCTGGTAAAATATAGACGGCCTGCCCAGCGATTGGTGCTTTCGCTTTTAGAGGAGCCGACTAATTGTTGAAATGTCAACAAGGGGAGCTTGTTAAGTTCTGACCAGAAGTCAGCGTTGCTCATTCCCTGTACGAGGTGATTCCAGGTATCCACGCGTACACGCTTCGGATCAACCACCTGCACCAGGATATGCTCGTACCCCAATTTTCTCATAGCCTGGGTACGAGTCGTGCCATCGAGAATGACGTGAGTGGCATTTTTCTCAACCACCAGCGGTGGATTCCGTAACCATCCTTCTTTGCGGAGATGGCTGCTCAGGCGCTCGACGCGGCGCGGGTCCTCAATTTCATGAGGGACTACAGTATCAATGGGAACAATTTTCAGTCCCAGTTCTTCGATGTCCATGTTTCTTTCCTGTTTGAGATATTTGGAGTGTTCGGTGTCAACAGGGATAAATAGTATCTGTTTCCACTTAAGAGGTAAGGCAAAAACAGGTTGTTCACCATCACATTTGTCAAGTTCAGGGATTGACAGTCTCCTTTAACAAAAAAGATTGTAGCAAATTTGTGGGACCCCGGCGATCAGAATAGGTTTTTTCTCGATCTCAGCATGGCTGCTGGTGTATCATAGGGGACGAGATTTCGATACCTGCTTGAGAGGATATATGAAACTGTGGCTGCTCCGTCCACGACGCGGTGATTTTAATCCAGTGAACGACCACTGGGAACCCTGGTTTGAGAAGGCATTTGGCCTGGTCGTAAGGGCTGAAACCGAACAGGATGCCCGGCGCTTCGCCAGGGAAATGCGGGGTGAAACGGGAAAAATCTGGCAAGATGACCGCTATACAACCTGCGATGAACTAAAAGCCGAGGGAGAACCGGGCGTGCTCCTGGTTGATTGGCAGGAGGCTTAACCGACTCCTGGCGATACCCGTAGGGGCGACCAACCCGGTCGCCCACCTTATCCGATGATTAGATTACCGTGTTCGGAGCAGACTGGCACCCAACCAGATGGCGTTCACAGCGAGCAGCACCACAGCCACTAACTCCAGATTGATCACGAGCACCCACAACCCCGCCAGGCTCAGGCTGTACCAGCCAAAGTTTAGCCAGTGGCGTGATGCCTTCCCCAACCGCACATTCACCAGGCCGTTCAGTGCCAACCAGATGACCAGCAAATAATAACCGGATTGGCGCAGTAAAGCGCTGGACAGGTCGATCAATTGGATATTGACCAGAATAACTGCTGTATCAACCTCAGCCTGAACCAGTACCATTTCACCGGCCAGTAGAACCAACCCACCGATCAGTCCCAGTACCACGCCCACAGCACCGGCAAAGGTTCCAACCGGAGTCAGTGCCCTACTGCGATCCTTGGCAACTTCGCATAAAGCGGGCACAGCTGGGATCAACGCAGCCCATGCGAACAGGTTGATTATCCTGATCATCGCATTGAAGGAGCCATGTTCTGCTATCCAGCCCAGCCGGGCGATCAGATCGACCTGCCCCCCGAAACTCAACCCGGTAGGGTCAGCGACGCTGCGAAGAACTAATCCAGCAATAAACAGCACCCCGGAAGCAATAGCCCCCGCCCCGCCAATTTTCATCAGCGTCTGGTTAACTTTACTCTGATTCAGCGCGGCATATTGCATATAATTTCCTCACTATTCGTGCAGAATTTTGGTTTCCCATTGCGGCTGATTTGGTATTTAGGATAGTTCCCAGGCTCACAACCCGGACAGCGTCTTAGGTAATTCAGACGGTGCGAGTTTATACCACATATAATCGGCCAGCCGGGGCGAGAACTTGGCGATCCACTCGGTCGCGAACTCGATCCCACCGATATTAATTTCCGGTTGGCGTAGAATCGCCGCTGCTAAAATGCGCTGTGCGACATATTCAGGCCGCATACTGAACACGCCATATCGCCGCAGCAGCTTTTGAACTTCCTCGTTTACCATATCTGTTTTGACAAAGCCGATGTTCGCGGTCAGAACATGGACGTCTGCCCCCATCAATTCTCGCCGGAGACTCTCACCAAACCCGATCAGACCATATTTACTTGCACTATAGGCAGCTACATAAGGGAAGGCATGGTGGCCCAGAATCGACGACATATTGATGATCTGCCCGCTTCCCTGCCGGAGCATCACCGGAACGGAAAGCTGCGTCAGGCGCATGACCGCCAGCAGGTTGATATCAATTACCCGCTGAAGAACGTCAAATTCGGCTTCATGAAAGCTCCCCCCATGCGTGATCCCCGCATTGTTGACCAGCACATCGATTCGTCCAAACTGTTCCAACGTCGATTGAACCAGTCTCTGAAGCTGAGATTCGTCTGTCACATCGGTAGGGACAACCAGCGTTTCTATGCCGGGGTAGATCGCCTTACATTCGTCAGCTACCGCCCGGAGCCGATCTTCGGTACGGGCAGCCAGCACCAGGTGAGCCTTTTGACTGGCAAAGGCGTGTGCTAATGCCCGACCTAGCCCACGCGACCCACCGGTAATCACCACCACCTTATTTTGAAAGAAGGTGGGATTCGCATCAAGTACTTGTTTCCGGCGCAAATACCGGGTCAGGCTGGCCGCTCCGACCGCCGACCCTAACAGCATCAGCCATAGATTTCCGCCCTTGCGACGGCTCATAGCTGCCGCTCCTTGCGGGCAATCGTAATCAGGTTGACACCCAATGCCATCGGGATCAGCGTCGTACCGCTTAACACCTGGATCAGGCTGGGAAATCCAAACATCGCAAACTGGATCGACTTGGGGATCACCGGCAGGTAAGGCACATCCCACAGCCCATCCCCAAATTGTCTCAGCACCCGGAAGCCGCTTTCTTCCGCCCAGGTACGCCACGTATCCGGCGGCTGAACGTTGATGTGGGTCGGATCTTTAGAAATCGCATCCGGGGTGATCTCCGGTTTTTTCAGAGGCCTCAGTGCATAGACCGGATTAGGAGTAGCAAACAGCAGCAAACCATCATCGGTCAGGATGCGGTTGATCTGTCGAAGGCACTCCTCCGGATCAACCAGGTGTTCGACCAGGTGCAGCGCCACTACCACGTCAAACGCGTGATCCGCAAACACCTCAAGCCGGTCAGCCGAGGCCACCAGCGCCGATGATCCGGGCGCGTTCAGGCTCGTTTGTTTCGCGGCATAATGGGCAATATCAATCCCCGTACACCGGAATGAATCGGACAGCAGCCCGGTCAAATGCCCTAATCCTGATCC
>JBNKDD010000006.1:39849-54011 GCA_050288085.1 Anaerolineae bacterium | reverse complement strand
GGCAGCTTCGGAAAGTGAGCAAAAACAGGGGTGCCTTCCCTTCAGCTGAGGCCGCCCGGAAACTGCTCTATCTGGCCTATAGAGACATTGAGGTAAAATGGTCAAAATCCATTTTCAATTGGACGGCCATCTTGAACGAATTGGCTATCCACTTTGAAGAACGTTTACCCTTATGACCCAATGGCCGTTTACACACTTTCCTGCACACTACCGGTTTTGCTGCCTTTTATAGATTAAATAACCTCGCGAACCATCAGGTTTTTGCCTTTTAACCACACTTTCCAACTGCTTTCCACAGTCTGTCCACAAACTCTATATTTCCTCCACACTTGCTGTGTGTGTCATTCCGCTACACTGAAGCTGAAGACTTTACGTGATAGGGGACACAATGCAACGGATATCGAGTCAATCAAGCTTTATTAATCTACTTAGACAGCTTTTTGCAGCCTACTCCGTATTGTATGCAATAAGCTTGATTATTCTTCTCTCTCTGTATACTCTTTTAAAAGGGCAAATATGGTTAGTTGAATTTACCGGCAACTTCCTAGAGTGGGTATTGATGCCCACCCTGGTTTTGTTTCCACTTTTACTCTGGCGGCGGCGGTGGTGGGCAACTGCGCTGGTCGGTATCAATGTCGCAGCTTTTATGGTTTTGTTCGGTGGGCAGTTCCTTCCTAATCTGGGAATTCCCGTTGCAATGGCCGACTCAGGTCACATGACATTAACAGTCATGACTTATAACACCAACTCCGAAAACGTCCGGCTTGATGAATTGATCTACACCTTACGCGAGGAAGGTGCGGATGTAGTCGGGCTCCAAGAACTCGGCACTAGCAGCGCTGCTGCTATCCAAAGCAAACTACAAGATGTATATCCCTATCAGGTGCTTTATGGTCATGGCACTCAAGGCGTTGGTGTTATAAGTCGCTACCCGATTGTCAACCATGAGTTGGTGAAAGGCGAAACAGCCTTTCCTTACCTGGTTGCAACCCTTGACATTGACGGGCATTACCTGACCGTGATCAGTGCTCACCCACCTTCGCCGATGCGCAGCCTGACACGTGGTGTTTATTACTCCCGTGGTATTGATGATGTTCCCAGCCTGGTCGAGCAGGCAGAAAACAACGGCTCGACTTTACTGTTGTGTGATTTGAATGCGACACCGCACAGCGAAGAATATGACCTGCTTAAAGATGCCGGGTTAACCGACAGCTTCCAGGAGGCGGGCTGGGGATTTGGAAATACATTCCCTGCTGAACCGGGACGTTTAATGCCGGGCTTTCCGATGGTACGTATAGACTATGTCTGGCATACCGGTGACTTCCGAACCACCGAAGTCTGGGTTGGAGAATCCAGCAGCTCCGATCACCTACCTGTCTACGCAGAATTGATCTGGCAATACGGCCTATAAAAGCATTCTTCTTGCGGTAGTGTCTCGGTCTGTCCCCTACCGGGACACTACCGCCTTTCCTACACAGTCTCCCCACAATAGACCCCGATACTCCCAGTGTGAAAAGATTAAGCTGGTCGGCAATTTGGCCGGTAACATTGACATTGAGTGGTCGCACTGAATGTTATACAATGATGGATACATGCAAACATAGTGAATTCCCCAAACCATGATTCATTGCCATATAGGTTTCACATGAAGCTATAGTGATAAATACAAAGCTTATCGGTATCCTCTTAATTAAGGGTTATCCTGATAGTGGTCATTTATCGAATATACCACCCAACCAGTACAAAAGGTGCTGCCAAAGTGGTTTGTTGTGGTATTTCTAAAGTGCCCAATAAGGTTTAAGAAGTAACCATGTCTACAGAGAAACCATCTCCCATAACACCACGCACTTTCAATTTTTGGCAAAAGCTAATCGTCCCTCCTGATGTTGCCGATCTGGACCAACGCCTCCTTTCCCAGCTTCTTTCATCCTCTCTGTTGGTTACTTTTTTGCTTTTGGTGGTGCTATTTGTGCTTCGACAGCCATTTGGTGTTGCCACCGAAATGGAAGTACTGGTCCGAATCATTCTTGGAATAGCCACCGCCGCCGGATATTTTTTGAGTCGCAGCGGGCATTATAGACTTTCTGCAAGGCTGATGATAGCTACCGGCCTGGTTGTGCTGTTTGCCCTATCGTTGATTGACAATGATACGGCTCCATTGAATTACCTACCTGTTGTTATTCTTTTTGGCAGCCTGTTTCTTTCCTTGCCTGAAATGGTGTTTACTGCCATTTTTTTATCGCTTGCCCTGGCAGGTTTACCAGCGTTCTCGGCGCAACTTTCCCTGCGCGAAATCATTGATGGCCCATTAAGTCTTAACGCGACTTTGATCGTGTTTACACTGTTGATCACTTATTATCGAAGTTATCTTGAAAAGTCTAAACGAAGTCAGCTAGAACTCACCAAACTCCGCTACCAGACCATTGCCGATTCTGCCTATGATTGGATTTATTGGGAAGGCCCTGATGGATCGTATCAATATGTCTCTCCATCTTGTGAGCGAATCCTGGGCTACACCTCAGAAGAATGGATCGCAAATCCTGATTTACTGTTAGAACACATCCATCCAGAAGATAAAGACAAGTGGTTGGAACACCGAGAACTTGCGGCTACATCCTTGGGTTTGCATGACGTTCAATTTCGCATCTTTCACAAAGATGGTGAGATTCGTTGGATCGAACATGTATGTCAGCCTGTTCAAGACGAGAACGAAGGCTTTATGGGTTTTCGCGCCAGTAACCGTGATATTACGGCTCGTTTGCAGGCCCAGGAACAATTACAGAATCTCTCGACGGCGGTGGAGCAAAGCCCGGCCAACGTGGTGATTACTGATACGAACGGTAATATCAAATATGTCAATCCCAGGTTTACGGAAACAACAGGATATTCACCAGAGGAAGTCATTGGTAAAAACCCACGAGTTCTAAAGTCGGGCCAAACACCTGCTGAGACCTACGAAGATTTGTGGAAGACCCTCAAAGCTGGTCGCGAGTGGCATGGTGAGTTCGCCAACAAAAATAAAAACGGCGAGATTTACTGGGAACATGCCTCTATATCCCCGGTAAAAAACAAAGAAGGGGTTACCACCCATTATGTTGCAGTTAAGGAAGATATCACCGAGCGCAAACGGGTGGAAAAAGAACTCCAAGCTTATCGTGAACAACTAGAGGATTTGGTAGATGAGCGTACCGCAACGCTGCGCTCGGCGAACTCGTTTTTGGAGGCTGAGATCACCGAGCGCAAGCGTATAGAACAGGCGCTGCGCGAATCGGAACGCTTTGCCCTATCAACCCTGGATGGGCTTTCGGCACATATTGCCATTGTTGGCGACACGGGAGATATCCTGGCAGTCAATCAAGCCTGGCGGGACTTTGCTGCTGCCAATTCCATCGAAGTTTCGGATGTGTGTGAAGGTGCAAATTATCTCAATGTGTGTGACAGTGCAGCAGGATTTTCTTCATATGAAGCGGCTGAGTTTGCGGCAGGTATAAGGGCTGTTCTGGCTGGCAAAGAACAGACATATTTGATGGAATATCCCTGCCACTCACCAACTGTGGAACGATGGTTTGTCGGACGGGTGACACGGTTTCCGGGCGATGGTCCACCCCGTGTTGTTGTCGCCCATGAGAACATCACTGAGCGTAAACAGATAGAGGAGGCACTGCGCCAGAGTGAGGAGCGCTACCGCCTGTTGGCCGAAACAACCCGTGACATCATCCTGCTGCATGATATGGAGGGGGTCATTCATTATGTCAACCAGGCAGGGGTGAACTTCGGCGGGCTGGAGGTGGGGAAGTCCATCATGGATTTTGTGTCTGCCGATTTCATGGATGAGGTTGTTCTCCGTCATAAAGCGCGTGAGACCGGGGATCAGGACACCTATTTATACGAGACTGCATTTGTTAACCGGGAGGGCCGACAGGTCCCAATCGAAGTTAACGCCAGCCCAATTGAGATTGACGAAGAAATCCAGCTTTTGATCGTGGCCCGCGACATCACTGAGCGTAAACAGGCGGATGAGGCCCTCCGAGCAAGCGAAGAACGATACCGCTACACGCTCGACAATATGCTGGAAGGCTGCCAGATCATCAGCCACGATTGGCGTTATCTGTATGTCAATGATGCTGCTGCCCGGCAAGGGCATCGAACCAAGGAACAGATGCTGGGTCACACAATCATGGATATCTATGCTGACATTGAAAGTGCAAACCTGCTTTCCGTACTACAAAAATGTATGGATGAGCATATCTCAGATCAGATGGTGAATGAGTTTACCTATTCTGATGGCAGCCGCGGGTGGTTTGAGTTAAGTATCCAGCCTGTACCTGAGGGGCTTTTTGTGCTCTCTAACGAGATCACCAAGCGTAAGCTGGCAGAAGAGGCACTGCGTGAGAGCCAGCGTATGCTTTCCACATTGATAAGCAATCTGCCTGGCGTTGCTTATCGCTGCTTCAATGATAAAGACTGGGAAATGGAATTCATCAGTGATGGATGCCTGGCGATGACCGGTTATCAGCCAGATGATTTTGTTCATAACCAGGTTACTTCGTGGGCTGATGTGATCCACCCGGACGACCGTCAGATGGTATGGGAGGATATCCAGGCGGCAATTGATAAAGACCGGCCTTTTCAACTTACCTACCGGATCGTGACCCGTTCGGGAACAGAGAAATGGGTCTGGGAACAGGGGCGTCAGGTTCAGGCTCCTGGCAATGCAATCTACCTTGAGGGATTTATCTCCGACATTACGGGGCGTATGCGGGCGGAGGAGGCGCTCCGTCATGAGCGTGACCTGATGCACATCCTTATGGACAATGTCCCGGATGCCATCTATTTCAAGGATACAGAAGGCCAGTTTACGCGAGTAAACAAAGCACAGGCCTGGCTCCTGGGCTGTGAAACCCCAGAAGATGCGTTGGGTAAAACCGTTTTCGACTTCTATACTCCAGAGTTTGCCCAAGAGGCTTCTGATGACGACCAGCGGATCATCGAGACTACTCAAGCTCTGATCGGTAAGACCGAGCAGCCCCGGTGGAAAGACGGTCGGTCTAGTTGGGTATCGACTACTAAGGTTCCTATCCGTGACAACGAGGCACAGATAAACGGTATTGTCGGCATCTCGCGGGACATCACCGAACGAATCCAGGCAGAAGAAGTGCTGACTCATCGTGTTCGGCAGTTGGAGCTGATTAACCGGGTTAGCCAGGAGATCACAGCCGAACTCTCGTTGGATGATGTGCTGTCCAAAGCTGTACAATTGATACATGAGAGTTTTGGTTACCCGCATATCGGAGTATTCCTGCTAGATCATGAACAAGATGAACTGGTAATGAAGGGGCAAGCAGGGACATATGCATCGCTCTTTCCATCCAACCACCGACTAAAGTTAAGCGAAGGGATCAATGGCTGGGTCGCTCGGAATGGGCAGCGATTGATGATTGGAGATGTCCGTGCTGAGCCACGTTATTACAATCCTTTCCCGGAGCAGTTGATCCTGTCAGAATTGAGTGTGCCGCTTAAGTGGAGTCACGAGGTTATTGGAGTTCTCGATATTCAGAGTGACCAGCTAGATGCGTTCGATAAGGATGATGCACTTGTACTGGATACATTGGCCGATCAGCTTGCAACAGCCATTCAGAATTCCAGCCTGTTTGAACGGACTCAGAAGGCTCTAGAAGAACTGATCTGGGCTGAGGCTGCCGAGCACGAACAGCGCACATTAGCTGAAGCACTATCCGATGTAGCCGCAAAATTTACCAGCACACTTGATTTAGAAGAGGTGTTGGAGCATGTCATGGCGAACCTGGGACGCGTTGCCCAGCATGATTCGGCCAGTGTGATGCTCATTGAATCCGGGGTTGCACGGGTTGTTAGCCACCAGGGACGTGCCGACCTGGAAAGTGGGGAGGTTACCGAGTGGGTTATCGCCGAGACTCCCACCCTGAAGCAAATGGTCGAAAGCCGGGAGTCACTCGTTATTTCGGAGATTAAGGATTCTTCTCTCTGGATACCCTCTATAAATTGGGTTCGTTCTTATGCCGGTGCCCCAATCCGCCTGGATGAAGAGGTCATCGGCTTTATCAATCTCAATGGGGCAGCTCCTGATATGTTCACCGCCGACCACGCTCGGCGCTTACAGGCGTTCACCGATCAGGCCGCAATTGCCATTAAGAATGCCCAGTTGTACCATAAGTTGACGGTTCACAGTGAAATTCTGGAGCAGGCGGTCCGAGAGCGTACAGCGGAATTGCAAAATACTAAAGAGCGAGTCGAGGCGATCCTTACTTACAGCCCTGATCCTATCTTGCTATTGAAACCTAATGGCTCACTCGAAGCAGCCAATCCGGCTTTCCAACAGGTGTTTGGTTATCATATTGATCAGCTCTATGGACAGCCACCGACAACGCTGATCACATCTGAATATACCGAAGCGATGGAAGAAGCATTAAAGAATGCTACTCATAAACGTGAGGTGGCCCGCCTGGAACTCGTTGCAAAGCACCAGGACGGAACGACATTCGATGTCGGGGTCGCGCTGGCCCCCATTCAGGTTGGTGATACTTTGTTGGGGGTGGTATGCAATGTGCGGGATATCAGTGCACTCAAAGAAGTCGAGCGTATGAAGGATGCCTTTGTTTCCAATGTCTCCCACGAACTGCGGACACCGATCACCAGTCTGAAGCTAAGCTATAGTTTGTTGGAAATGGATCCCGATGGTCGAGAAAAATACATGGGGCGGCTTGTCAGGGAGATCAATCGGCTAAACAGCCTGATCGAAGACCTGCTGCGCCTCTCCCGGTTGGATCAGGGTCGTGTGGAATTGAATCTGGAACCGGTCGATCTTAATATAATCGCTGTTCAATATGTCAATGATCGCAGCCTCCTGGCTGAAGACCGGGATCTGGCGCTCTTGTTTGAAGGAGATTCAGATATCCCCCTGGCCCTGGCTGATGAAGGGTTGAGTGGGCAAGTGTTGAGTATTTTACTCACTAATGCGCTCAACTATACGCCAGCCGGAGGCAGGATAACGGTAAGTACGCATCAGGAAGAGAACGATGGTAAACAGTGGGTAGGATTTAGCGTTAGTGATACCGGGCCGGGTATCACCCCAGACGATCAACTTCATTTGTTCGAGCGTTTTTATCGAGGCCAGGCCGGTCACGATTCCGGTGCGCCGGGTACCGGACTGGGATTGGCGATTGCGCAGGAAATTGTTGAGCTGCATCATGGCCGCATCGAGGTGGAAAGCGATGGTGTGCCCGGTAAGGGTTCAAAATTTACAATATGGCTGCCTACCGGCTCTTAGCATAAAGCAGAGGTTGAGTGACTGACATGACAAGTAACACAGAAGGCCAGGCTACCGTATTGGTTGTAGATGACGATCCATCTATTCTGGCGAGTGTAACCGATCTGCTGCGAATTAAGGGTTACAACTGCCTGTTTGCCGCTGATGGCGCAGAGGCACTCAGTATTATGCAGCAGCACACACCAGACTTGATTTTAGCAGATATCATGATGCCAAAGATGGATGGCTACGAACTCTATCAGGCTGTCAGGGATAACTCTGCCTGGACGTTGATTCCTTTCATCTTTATGACGGCTAAAGGGGAGCGAAAGGATATCCGGCTGGGATACCAGTTAGGAGCAGACCATTACCTGACAAAACCCTTTGAATCTGAAGATCTGCTGATCGCGGTGCAGACCCGTCTCCGGCGAACAGCCGATATGGTAGCGGCTGCCCATGATGGGGTAGAGCAGATGAGGCAGTCATTTTTAAAAGTTGTTGGGCACGAATTGCGCACCCCGTTGACTTATCTTTACGGTTATCTTAGCCTGTTTGAAGATGAGAAAGACAGCATCAGTAAAGAGGCGATGGATGATTTCTTGCGGGGGATGCGCCGGGGCACCGACCGCCTGATCAGACTGGTTGAAGATCTGATGCTGCTGGTAACCATCGACAGCGGGGCAGCCGAGAAAGAAGTGGCCCAATTCGGCCAGTGTGTTGACGTTGGTGTGGAGTTAGAAGGGGTTATCCTCGCGTTAAGTGCTCAAGCTGAGGCACGGAATATAACGCTCTCTCAGGATGTGCCATATAACCTGGTGATCCAGGGTATTCCGACCTATCTGCGAGAAATCTTCAAGCGGTTGATCGATAATGCGATCAAGTTCTCAAAACCAGGCGACCAGGTCTGGGTGCGGGCAGAATCGAATCACGGGCAAATTTACATCCTGGTGCAAGATACGGGTATCGGGATCGCCCCTGAATGGCAGACGGCTATTTTCGAGCGTTTCCAGCAGATCGACCGTGAAACAATGGAACAGCAAGGTCTGGGTTTGGGATTGACCATTGCTCACCAACTGGTGCAGCTGCACGGAGGCGATATACAGGTGGAGAGCCAACCTGGTAAGGGAACAACCATGACTGTTTTGCTGCCTGAGTGCCTGGACGAAGAAGCAGGATAAAATTTCAATCACTGCAAAAATAAATGAGATAGGACGCCAACCTATCTCATTTTAGTATTACCCACACCCTATTGCAGTTCAGCAGGGGGCGTTGTAAGATTTAATTATCATAAACGCCGATGACCTTTTGATCGTATTTATTAAAAATAAGAACACTTGTTTTTTTGTGGAGGAATTATGGACGTAGCCGGTATATTTTCCGCTTTTGGGCTTTCGGCTAGCGCCGGGCTGAATGCTTATCTGCCCCTGTTGATCGTGTCCGTATCTGCTAAATTGGGGTGGTTTGAGTTATCAGAACCGTTTGATGCCATGACAAGCTGGTGGGTGATCGGCGTGTTGATCGTTTTGTTGATCATTGAAATAGTTGCCGATAAAGTACCCACTGTCGATACCATCAACGATGTTATCAATACTGTGATTCGTCCGGCTGCCGGGGCGATCCTGTTTGCTGCCAGTGCCAACGTGATCAATGAGGTTACGCCGGTACTGTCTGTTATCCTGGGGTTGTTGGTGGCGGGTAGTGTCCACACGGTCAAGACTGTCACGCGACCAATCGTTACTACCACCACCGCCGGGATAGGTAATCCGGTTGTCAGCACGATAGAGGATGTTATCTCCGGGGTTACGTCACTGTTGGCTGTTCTGCTGCCCTGGTTGGTGATATTGGTCGCCGTAACCGGAATTGTGTTCTTCCTGTGGTGGCGTTTCCGCCGAGATGAGAGAAGGCGACGACGCGCTGCTCAACCGTAGCATAAATAACATAAGGAATACATCGCACATGCAATCATCCCGCCGCTGGTGGGCTTTGCTGGGGTTGTGCCTGGGCGTGTTTATGTCCACCCTGGATTCCAGCATTGTCAACATCTCACTGCCAACTCTGGTAAAAACCTTTGGTACGACATTTGCCACCATTCAATGGGTGGCTTTGAGCTATTTGCTGGTCATCACATCGATGATGCTGGGGATCGCCCGGTTAGCCGATATGACCGGCAAGAAAAAACTGTATATGACCGGTCTGCTGTTGTTCACGCTGGGATCGTTGTTATGTGGGCTGTCTCCCAGTGTCGGCTGGCTGATCGGATTCCGAGCTTTGCAGGGCAGCGGCGCGGTCATGATGACGGCACTAGGCTCGGCGATCATCACCGAGATATTCCCGTCCAACGAGCGGGGCCGGGCATTGGGGATTATCGGCGGGGCGGTTTCGGTCGGGATTGCCCTCGGCCCGATGCTGGGTGGTGTGCTGATCGGCACGCTGGGCTGGCAGTCAGTGTTCCTGGTCAATGTGCCGGTTGGGATCATCACCTTCCTGCTCGTCTGGCGGTTGGTTCCCCCATCGAAGCGGGGCGATCCTGATCAGCGATTTGACTTTGCCGGGGCGCTAATCTTGCTGGTGACGCTGGGCTGTTATGCCCTTGGTACGACGCTTGGTCAAGATAAGGGTTTGGGGAATCCCCTGGTGCTTGGGCTGCTGATAGCATCCGGGCTGGGATTGGGATTATTCCTGCTGGTCGAATCGCGTGTTGAGCAGCCGATGATCGACCTGGGAATGTTCCGCGACTTGCTGTTCAGCATCAATCTGCTGATGGGATTTTTGATGTTCATCATGATCGCCGGGTTGTTCATCATGCCCTTCTTCCTCGAACTGGTTGAGGGCTATCGCACCGAACAGGTGGGCCTGATGATGGCGGTCTTCCCGGTGGCGATGGGGCTGTTTGCGCCATTGTCAGGTACCCTATCCGATCGGTTTGGTTCGCGTGTGATCAGCCTGATTGGCTTGATCATTATTATTATTGGCTGTCTGCTGACCAGTACGCTCCATCAGGATATGTCGATACTGGGTTATATTTTGCGTATTGCGCCGCTTGGTATTGGTGTGGGGATGTTCAACTCACCGAACAACAGCGCTATCATGGGGGCGGCCCCGCGTGAGCGATTGGGTGTGGCTTCTGGATTGATGGCCCTCTCACGGACTCTGGGACAGTCGTCAGGGCTGCCATTAATCGGAGCCTTGTTTACTACCCTGGTGCTGGCTCACTCCAATCTGGCTCCCGGCATGGACATTACTACCGCCCCGGCTCATGCTCTGGTTAGCGGTGTGAATGGCTCATTCCGTGTGATGGCTGTCGTTATCTTTCTGGCGACCGTGCTGGCCGTGATTGCTCTGCTGATCGATCAACGCCGCCAACGGGAAGCAGGCGATCTGGTTGCTGAAGCTCCTCCAACTTAACCAGGGAAAGGTCATGATTCAAACTAAAACTGAACCTGTACCCAAGCTCTTGTGGATGCTGCTGCTGGCCGTCTCTGTCCTGGGAGTGATCGGCGGGGTCATCATGGCCTGGTTATCTCCCGCTTTCGACTCGGCTTTGACTGCTGTTTATCGCCTGACCACTGACCACAGTGCCAACCTGACCCAGTCCAGCCGGGTGATGGTTAACACCCTGCTGGCTATCGGTGGGGGATTACAGGCCGGGTCAAGCGCCATGATCGGCTTTATGGCCTATTACCCCATCCGGCGTGGTGAACGCTGGGCATTGATAGCCTGCGTGACGGGACTGCTATTCTGGTTTGCTCTCGATACCGGGTTGACAATGTGGTACTACACCAACGGCTATCATATTCTGTGGCCTAAAATTATCATTGACCTGGGGTTCCTGGGGATGTTCGGAGTGCCTTATATAGCGCTCTATCGCTATTGCAAGAATTAACAGGTTCAATCCGGGAGAAAATGAATCCCGTAAGTCTCGACCAGGGACTTAAATTTATCCAGGTCTGCCTGTGCATGCCGGATCATCTGCCTGCGTAAAAAGGGAAATAACAACTTTGCCAGCAGGTGATCGCTTGTCCCTGACCAGGACAGGGTCATTTTTGTCCCATCATTTGATGCTTCAAGCAGTGTCTCGGTACGGATGTGCATCCCATTGCCGGAGACTCGCGATACATACTTCCGGCCCGGCTCAACATATTCTAAGTAGTCCTCCATCACATAAGACTGCCCCTGCTCCACATAGTGTAAGAGAGCTGTCGCTCCGGCATCCCCGGCTTCTCCGCTCACAACCTCAAACCTCTCCAGATTGCTGGTCCAATGTATAAAATTATCCGGCTCCATTAATGCTCCGGTGACTACGTCAGGAGGCCGGTTGATGTGGATGCTGATAGTAAATTTGGTCATTGCAAATCCTAAATAATCCATAGAACAACAGGTATCTTTCTATTATACTTCTGGCTGCTGTTAAACCATTGCATTTTCCTTTGTCTTCTATATACTGAATCATAAGGAAGATGTATTGGAATAAAATTTATCGAGGGTGACTATGACACTGTCCTTTGAAGAGCTGATCGAGCCTATCCCTAATTTGCCGGTTCACGAGCGGAAAATTCTCAGGCAGGCCTATCAACGTGCGCAGGAAGCTCACACCGGGCAAAAACGCTGGTCAGGTGAGGACTACTTTGTTCATTGTGTAGAGGTCTCTCGTATCCTGATCGATCTGGGGCTCGACTCATCGGTGATTGCAGCAGGGCTGCTCCATGATGTCGTAGAAGATACAACGATCACACTCAAGGAACTCGAAGAAGAATTTGGTGAGGAGATCACCGGGCTGGTCGATGGCGTCACCAAGATGGATAACTTGCCCATCAAAGCGCCGAACAGCCAGGGCCAGACTCGCTATCGTGACCCGGAGTATTTGCGCAAAACCCTGCTGGCAATGACCAACGACGTGCGCGTGGTGTTGATCAAGTTGGCTGACCGGCTTCATAATATGCGAACCCTCGGACATCTCCCCCCTGAAAAACAACAGGCTAATGCCCGCGAAACCATCGAGATTTTTGCTCCGCTTGCCAGCCGTTTGGGTATCTGGCAAATGAAGTGGGAACTGGAAGACCTGTCATTCCGCTATCTCGACCCGGAACGCTACAAGATGGTCGCCAGCCTGTTTGACCGGCGTCGGGCCGACCGTGAAGCGGACATCGCCCGGATTGTCAAAGACCTGCAAGCCGTTCTGGAAAAAGAAGGTATAACGGCTGAGTTATCGGGACGTTCCAAGCACATGTACAGCATCTGGCGAAAGATGGAACGCAAAGATGCCTCGTTTGACGAGATACTTGACGTGCGTGCTGTCCGGGTGATCGTGCCGGATATTGCCTGTTGTTACCAGGTATTAGGCCTCATTCACCAATTATGGACGCCGATTGCAGGCGAGTTTGACGATTATATTGCTGCACCAAAAGACAACTTCTACCAATCCCTCCACACGGCTGTCTTTCTACCTGATAGCAAAACGCTTGAGGTTCAAATTCGCACACCGGAGATGCACGCCCATGCAGAATATGGTGTCGCCGCTCACTGGCGTTACAAGGAAGGCAGCAAGGGACAGGACGAGGCATTTGAGCGGCGTATTCGTCACCTACGCGAATTGATGGAGGTGGGCGACAATGTAGATGATGCCGACGAATTCCTGGATGCAGTGCGCAGCGAGGTATTCGAAGACCGGGTGTATGCCTTCACGCCTCAAGGCGACATCATCGATCTACCGGGGAAGTCTACACCGATAGATTTTGCCTATCACATCCATACTGATATTGGACACCGCTGCCGGGGGGCTAAGGTCAACGGTAAGCTGGTTCCGCTTGATTACCAGCTAAAAGTCGGCGACCGGGTGGAGATTTTGACGGCCAAACGCGGTGGCCCCAGCCGTGACTGGCTAAACCCCAATCTGGGTTATGTCCAGACCAAGCGGGCATTAGCGAAGATTCGCCAGTGGTTCCGCCGCCTCGACCGTGAAAAGATGATCGCACTGGGGCGGGATGTACTGGAACGAGAACTAAAACGGTTGGGCGTCGAGAAGAATATGTCCCATGACCGGGTGGCAGAGCTTTTTGGGATCGACAAGACTGAGGAATTCCTGGCGCAAGTTGGATTTGCAGATATTCACCCCCAGCACATCGCCACCAAGATTGTTGAACTGGAGCGCAAGGAAGCCGAAGCGGACGGTTTGCTGACCATCAAGAAACCGGCCAAATCCACCGCAAGCAGGGAAGGCGGGGTTCAGGTAATGGGGACAGGCGGTCTGCTCACTCACCTATCACGCTGTTGCAACCCGGTACAGGGCGAGGAGATTGTCGGCTACATTACGCGGGGGCGTGGGGTCAGCATCCATCGCACAGATTGCCCAAATGTTTTGAACATGAGCCTGTCTGACCAGGAGCGCCTGATTTCGGTCGAGTGGGGTGGTTCAGATACAGACCGGTATCCGGTCCCGGTGGTGATCAACGCCTATGACCGTGAGGGCCTGATGCGCGACATTGGGACGGCGGTTGCGGAGGAGCGCATCAACGTCAGCGATGTGCGTATCCAGACTCAGAATCACCTGGCGATCTTCACCGTGACTATGGACGTAGAAAGCGCTGCCCAGTTGAGCCGTATCCTGGCAAAAATTGAGCGGCTGCCCAACGTGATCGAAGTTCGCAGGGCGGCATCTTGAGCCGGTTTACGATGGAGGTACAACCGGCAGCAGCACGTTGAAGGTGCTGCCCTCGCCGAGCGTACTCTCCAACCAGATGTAACCATTCATCATACTCGCCAGGCGGCGGGTGAGAGCTAATCCCAGGCCGGTTCCTTCATACTGCCGGGTCAGCGAGTCGTCAAGCTGGCGAAATTCATCAAAAATAACTTCGTAGTTTTCTTTCGCAATCCCAATCCC
>JBNKDD010000006.1:0-39839 GCA_050288085.1 Anaerolineae bacterium | reverse complement strand
TGCCGGGTCAGCGAGTCGTCAAGCTGGCGAAATTCATCAAAAATAACTTCGTAGTTTTCTTTCGCAATCCCAATCCCCGTATCCGTTACGGCAATTGAAACCCAACCGTCGCGCGAGGGTGAAATACCGGGCGGCATGACGGCCAGTTCTCCGAGCTGGATATGATGGGCCTCAATGGTTACTGATCCAGCCTCCGTAAATTTCACCGCATTGCTGATCAGGTTTGCCATGATTTGAAGCAGACGATCCTGGTCACAGCGCACGGAAGGTAGATCGTCCGGGATACGGACGTTCAGTTCCAGCCCTTTCTGTTTAGCCTGGGGAGCATAGGTTTCCAGGCACTCTACGACCACCGGCTTTAATTCACAGCCCTGAACGTTGAGCTCCATCTTCCCGGTTTCGATCTTAGACAGGTCGAGGATATCGTTGATCAATTGCAGCAATTGATGGGCATTACTCAGGATTGTATCCAATCGTTCGCTCTGCCGGTCGTTAAGCTGTCCGTATATTTGTTGGCGCAGCAGGTCGGTATAGCCGATGATGCTGTTTAACGGGGTGCGCAGCTCATGACTCATGGTCGCCAGAAATGTGCTTTTGGCATTGTTGGCCGCTTCCGCCAGGGCTTTGGCATTCTTTAGCTGGATTTCGGTCTTCTTGCGCTCGACCAGTTCCGCCTGGACTGCTGCATATAACCGGGCATATTGAAAAGCCTGCCCGGCAGCCGCCGCGACGTTATGCGCCAGGGCGATTTCTTCGGGGGTGAATTCACGTGGCTCAATTGAATCGAGGCCAAGTGTACCGATTACCTGATTTTGAACTACCAGGGGGATGAGCATCAGCGACACTGTGCCGCGTGCCATCACGGTGTCCCGGAAAGGCATGGTTCGGGGGTCGGTCCGGGCGTCAGAGATCACCAGATGGGTGCGATGCTTTAATACGTATTGGGTGAGATCGTTGTTCTCAATCGGGATCAATACGCCCAGGGCGGGCTCCTGACCCGGTTCTACATACTCAGCAACCACCTTCAGGTAGTTTGGGTTATCCTCTTCCAGAACAGCAAAGGCCGCCATTGGTAAATCAAGCGCATAGGCTAATTCTTTGCACATGACATCCAGGGCATCCTGGGGTTTCATTGAGGAGGCTGCCGCCGCGATCACGTTGAGCATCAACTCGGCGACTTTGCGTTTATCGTGTTCGTTCTCATACTGCCTGCGCATCTCATCCGAGGAAACGGAAAGCAGGCGCTCGTACATTCCCTGGTCAAGTTCAAGCTGCCGGTAATGGTCGCTGACCTGGGTTAAGAAGCTTTCCCAATCATCACGAGAAGGGGGCTTTTCACTCAGCCCCATGTCTTTGAGTTGTTGTTTCAGATGCGGATGAATATCCATACTACTCCTTTTTTGAAATAGGAGGTTCTTCTCGTGGTTGGCGTAAGCGAGCAGCCAGAACTTGTATCTGCTTGAAGGTCACCGGTTTGACCAGAGCCAGGTCGGCCTGGTCATTCACTTCCTCGGCTAGACGCGCATCCGCCGTAGTGACGATGACACGGGTCTTTTCAAAACGTGTTTTATCTTTTTTCATATGGGCCAGGACATCCACACCGGAGACATGGGGCAAATGCATATCCAGGATAATAATGTCAGGGACGAACTTATCAAGGCGCTCGATGGCATCTTTACCGTTTGAGATGACCTCTACATCAAAGTCGGCGCTGGTCAGAGCATGCGTAAAGATCATGGCGAGGTCTTCATCATCTTCGATAATAAATGCCTTTGGTTGTGACATGAGACAGCTACTCCTTGTCGGGTTCTGGTTCTGTTCTGAGTGGGAGAACAACGGTAAAAGTGCTTCCCTGTCCAACTTCACTATCAAGCGTGACCTGTCCCCCCATCAGGCCGGTCAACTGCTGCACAATGGATAAGCCTAACCCAACTCCACCATGCTTGCGGGTTGCCGATCCATCGACCTGATAGAAAGCGTCAAAGATTTGTTGGCGGGCGGCTTCGGGAATACCAGGGCCGGTATCGGTTACCCTGAGTGCATAGTGCCCATCACCCTGATTGGAGATGGTTACTTCGATCCCCCCCTCTTCGGTGAACTTTAAGGCATTGCCTACCAGATTGTTAAGGATTTGTTCCAGGCGACGCTGGTCGCCGACGACGGTTTGCGGCATATCGTCGGCAACAATAGTGACCAGTTCAAGTCCCCTGGTTTCGGCTTGTGGTCCCATCATTGACGTGACCCCATTTAACAGGTCCGAGATTGAGAAAAGTTCGGATTTGACGGTCAGCATGCCGGATTCGATCTGGGCTTTATCCAGTAGATCGTTGACCAGATTCAAGAGCTGGCGGGCACTGGAGTCGATGCGCCGGATGGCTCGTCCCTGCCGCTCGTTGAGGGTTCCGTAGACTCCCTGCATCATAATATCGGCATACCCCATGATCGAGGTGAGAGGGGTGCGCAGGTCATGGCTGACATTGGCGACGATTTGATCCTTTAAGCGGAGGGCTTCAATCGCTCGCTCGTGAGCCAGTAAAGTAGCGACTTCGGCCTGCTTGCGTTCGGTAACATCCCGGACAATCCCTTGCATGCCAACTACCTGATCGCCTTCCTGGATGATGGTCGTCACCTGTTCGACCCATCGTTCCTGCCCGGAGCGGGTGAAGATCGGGTATTCGATCAGGGTTTCGGCCTGGCGGGTGCGGATCTGCCGCCGGAAAAAGGCCATCGTCCTTAGGCGGTAGGACTCCGGGAGCAGAATTGTAAAGTGCATCCCCAGCAGTTCGGTGGTCGGGTAGCCGGTCATCCGGGTAACGGGTGGATTCACATAGGTTAAATACCCGGTGGGGTCAGCAACAAAGACTACGTCGCTGGATTCTTCGACGATCTGACGGTAGCGCCGCTCGCTGTCTTCAAGCGCGGTTTCCATCCGTTTGCGTTCGGTGATGTCGTCGATGACGATCAGCATATCTTCAGAATCAGTGATCGGGGATATGCGAGCCTCCAGGTATGCTGTCTCTTGTTCGTGCTGAACAGCAGTTTCGAAGCTGCATGTATCGTCGCTTTTCCGGGATCGCTTTAACTCTTTGCGGGTTTCTTTGACCATTGTGTCAGGGAGCACATAGTCAATCTGCTTGCCGAGCGGCTCCTCATTAAGGTGCTGCAAAATGTGCGGGAAATGGGGTGGAACAAAAAATGAACTGAGCTGATCCTGGTCATCAAGGACAAGCAGCAGGCTTGGCATCGAACTGATGATCAGGTGCATGGTGCGCCGATTGTGGTAAAGGGCTTCTTCCATCTCGCGCCGTGCGGTCACATCGCGGAGGATAGTCTGCGTGGAGATGAATTTGCCCTCGACAATGCGGGACGACAGGTTAGCCTCTAAGATAATTTCTTCACCTGACCGGGTGACGTAGATCAACTCCTCATCCCTGAAGCGCTTGCCTTGCTGCAACTGCTTAAAGAGATGTTGGTAGCGGGAAACCTGGTCGGGACGCAGCACATCATCGAAACGAATCTGGCGAGCTTCTTCAGCCGTGTAACCCATCAATGCTTGCCAGCGTTTATTGACGTAGATAAAAGTTCCCTCTGGTCCAACACTCTGAACAAGGTCATTGGCGTTATCGAGCAAATCCCGGTAGCGGGCTTCATTTTCCGCTAATAGGGCTGTCCGCTCAATGACGGCCTGCTCCAGTACTTTGGTGTAGGCCTTGATCTCTTCTCGCGTCTCGTTGGATTCGGCCAGGGAATACGCCTGACCCACGCTTTTCAGGAATGCCTGCCAAGTTTCTTCATCTGCTGGTGGCGCTTTTTCGCTGAGACCAGCCTGGTCTAAATGTTGTTTGAGCAGGTCATGAGTGCCCACCCGTGCCCTCCATCTTTCTTCCCACCTGGGCCTTTAGGAATAGGCTCGGTAAAAGTCTTAAAACAAATTGGTAACCCACATTTATGATACGCATAGAGGTCAGAATGTGCAATCAGGGTACACTGAGGGAACAAAGCGGTAAATGTGTATCTCATGTAGGCGCGTGGTACAATTCAGCCGCTCTTATCTATATAAAGGTTTTGGTATGCAACGAATAAGGCGATGGCTGCTTCTTGGCCTCGGTATTGCCATTAGTGCCGTTTTTGTCTATCTGGCCCTGGATGGCCTGAGTCTTCAGGAAGTCTGGGAGGATATCAGAGGGGCCCAATACTGGTGGATCGTGCCCGGTGTGGCCGTGTATTTTGTCGCGGTGTGGGCACGCACCTGGCGTTGGCATTATCTACTCCGCCCGATCAAGCGCATTAAACTCGATAAACTCTTCCCGGTGGTTGTGATCGGGTATATGGGCAACAATGTTTACCCCTTCCGCGCCGGGGAGGTGATCCGGGCCTGGGTGCTGAAACGTAATGAGGATGTCAGCATCAGTGCATCGCTGGCAACCATCATCGTAGAAAGAATCTTCGATGGGTTGGTGATGCTTATTTTTGTCTTCGTGGCGCTGCCCTTCGCCCCAATCCCATCCCCGTATGATCAGATTGTGATCTGGATGACACTGCTATTTTTCGGGGCGTTGATTGCCTTCTTTGTGCTGGCCCTGCGTCCTGATTTTACCCGGCGGCTGTATACCACTATCTTCAATAAGATAATCCCATCTGAGAAATTGCGAGAAGGGATCATCTCTGTTGCTGACCGTTTCTTGGATGGGCTTGCATCGCTTCGCAGCCCGGCTGATATGCTGATGACGCTGGTCTCATCGCTGCTGATCTGGTTGACTGAAACCACCAAATACTGGTTCGTGATGCACGCTTTTGACTTTCAGGTCAGCTTCTTTGTCCTGATGCTGATGACGGCGGTGGTTAATCTTGCCACCACCCTGCCCAGTTCACCGGGCTATGTTGGGACATTCGATGAACCCGGCATCGAAATTCTGAAGGTGTTTGGTGTTGAAGAGAATGTCGCCGGGGCTTATACGTTGGTATTGCACGCGGCGCTCTGGCTGCCGATTACGTTGTTGGGGTTTTATTATATGGCCCGGCAGGGGGTCCGCTGGCAGGACTTTGCACAGGCCATCCAGTCTACCAGTCAGCCTGAACCAGAATCGCTATCGAAGTAGATCACTTTCGCGGAGCACATAGGGAGCTACCATGAAAATCGCAATCGTTGGATCAGGAGCCGCCGGGTTAGCCGCTGCCTATGACCTGACCCAGGCCGGACACACTGTCACTTTGTTTGAGGCCGGGGATCGGGTGGGCGGTCTGGCTGCCGGGTTCAAGGAACCGGATTGGGATTGGTATCTTGAGAAGTTTTACCATCACTGGTTTGCCAGTGATGAGGATATACTGAATCTGCTCGATGAGATCGGCTGCGGGCAGAAAGCCCAGTTTCACCGCCCGACAACCAGCATCTGGACAGAGGAACGGCATATCCCGCTGGACAAGCCTTATTTCAAAAGCACCCTGCTTTCCCGGATGGTGTCTGTCCTTAGCATCAAAGAGATTCCCCTGTTTGCACGGCTGCGCTATGGGGCGGTCGGATTTTTCCTGACGCTCATCCCCGATGGAACCTACCTCGAAAAGCATACCGCTGATGCTTGGCTCCAGCGGACGGTCGGTAAACACGCCCACGAGTTGATCTGGCGGCCTATGTTGATCGGTAAGTTCGGACCGCTTTATAAAGAAGTCAATATGGCCTGGATGTGGGCCCGGTTATACAAGCGGACGGCCAGCCTCGGAACTTACGAAGGTGGCTTCCAGGCGGCGTTAGAGGATTTAGCCGAGGCGGTTCGGAAGCAAGGTGCAACGATCCGGCTGAGTACGCTCGTTTCGCGAATTTCGCCGCTTCCTTCTGGGGGCTTTGATGTGATCTCCGGGGAGGAAACCAGCCAATTCGACCGGGTATTATGCACGGTCGGGCCGGGGATTCTGCCCAAGCTGGTATCAGAACTGCCAGAAGACTATGTCACGCAGTTGACGAATCTGCGCAGTATGGGGTCGTTGAGCATGATCCTGGCGCTTGACCGCCAGTTGATGGAAGATGGAACCTATTGGCTCAATTTGCCTGCTGCCAGCCCCGATAAGGAAACCAATCCATTCCCGTTTTTGGCGCTGGTCGAGCATACCAACTACCTGCCGAGGGAGCATTACGGCGGGCATCACCTGGTCTACCTGGGTGATTATATGCCACCAGATCACCCCTATTTCCAACTTGGCGATGACGAATTAGCCGAGGTGTATTTACCGTCGCTGAACAAGGTTAACCCGGACTTTTCACCGGAGTGGATCCAGAAGCGGTGGGTGTTCCGTGCGCCTTATGCCCAGCCGGTGCCAACGGTCAACCATTCGCAGAATATCCCGGATATTCGCACCCCGATTGACGGGTTATACCTGGTATCGATGAGCCAGGTCTATCCCTGGGATCGCGGCACCAATTACGCGGTGGAGTTCGGGCGGCGGGCAGCCCGGATGATGTTGGCGGATGGGGTGTAATGCGGATCGAAAGTGCGCTATAGTTCCAGGAGTTTTCGTATCTCCTGTGGCAGGGTGCTTGACTCCAGTGGGTTGCCAAATAGATCGAATGTGACCAAGTTAGTAAGAGCTGCGACTTCATCCGGCAGGGTGTGAAGTTTGTTGCTGTGCAATCGGAGCGAGGTCAGATTGGTTAATTGGCCGATCTCAGGGGGTATCATGTCAAGCTGGTTGTTGTGGAGAGACAGCACCTTCAGGTTAGTCAGTTGGCCGATTTCAGATGGTAAGGCCCGCAGTTGATTATGTCGGAGATAAAGCTCGGTAAGGCTTGCCAACCGCCCAATTTTAGATGGCAGCATGTCAAGCTGGTTGTCATGCAGATCAAGTATGGTGAGATGGGTTAGTTGCCCAATTTCGTTGGGTAATATGCTCAGATAATTACTCCGGAGATAGAGTTCTGTCAGGTTGGTCAATCTCCCGATTTCGGGTGGCAGAGCAACAAGTCGATTGTACCGTACATCAAGAATAGTTAGCCTGGTAAGCTGACCGATTTCAGCAGGCAGCACGCTTAATTGGTTTTTATGCAATCGGAGTTCGGTGAGATGGGTCAATCGCCCGATTTCAGCCGGAAGTTCGGTAAGGTTGCTCCCCCCTAAATCAAGCGATTCCCGATCTTCTTCTTCCGCTGCCGTGATAAGTTCAAGCAGTTCTTTATCGTTCATAATAATCCTCGGATCTTCAAAATGAAGAAAAGCCCTTGACAAGCTTACCATGAGTTATCAGAAATTGAATGCCAAAACCGAATAAAAGTGAGTCTTTCTCGTTGAATCGATGGAAGAGCAAACGAACACTGGCACTTAGAGGTTACTTTGATGAAGGTATTGGTTATCTACGATTCATTTTTCAGCAACACCGAAAAGATCGCACAGGCGATTGGGCAGGGGCTCGACTCTGCTGAGGTATTACAGGTTAGCCAGGTAACACCCGATCACCTGACCGGGTTGGGCTTGCTGGTCGTCGGCTCACCGACCCGCTCATTTAACGCTTCCCCTGCCATTATGGAGATGCTGAAAGACATCCCCCAAAATGGATTGAAAGGGGTCAAGGTCACGGCCTTTGACACGCGTTTCCCGCAGTCGGCTATTGATGAAACAAAAACGCTGGCGTTTTTCGTCAAGTTATGGGGACGGGCAGCATATGCTGATAAACATATTGAAGACCTGCTTAAGAAAAAGGGCGGGGAGCTGGTCATCCCTTCGATGGGATTCTATGTGACAGGCACGGAAGGCCCCCTGATAGATGGCGAAATAGAACGTGCGGAGCACTGGGCCGGAGAAATTCTGGCAGCCTTGCGGTGATCCATCCATATTTACAAGACAACTCACTTAAGGGATACCTGACAGGAGATCATCAAAAGAGTCGGCATTGGTGACTCTACAATGATCCACTTGAAACGAAAAGACCGGTGACACCACTTGCCACCGGTCTTTACATGGAACGAGCGTCAATGCTTCAGGGCTTGTTCAGCGTAGGTTTTGACCTGGCGAACCATAGCCGTCAATCCCTGCCCTTTCCCCATCGAAATATCCTTGCCAAATAAGGCGAATACGATATCCGGCGAGATTTTGGCGATCTTCTCCGGGGATAGACCGGAGATGGTCTGGTCGAGGATGGCCGCCATCGCCTTGGCCGAAAGCCCCTGTGGATTCTCAACCGCGAAGTGAAACTTGAGGGTTCCGTCCGGCTGTGGTTCCATCCAGACAAAAGCCTCCGATTCACATGCCGGGACGCGGTGATCCTCCGGGTAGGGCCGGGTGGCTATCCGCTCCGGCACTTCGACAAACTGGTCAGCGTAGTAGATCAGCATGTCGGTGCGTTCGCTCCGGTCGGTGATCCATTCGAAGTCTTCGATGATTTCCTGTAATTTTTCTGGATAGTCTGTCATGGTCATTTCTCTATCGGCACGCCAACCAGATTACCCCACTCCGTCCAGCTTCCATCGTAGTTACGGACTTTCTCATAACCGAGGAGGTAGTGCAGAACAAACCAGGAATGGCTGCTCCGCTCCCCGATCCGGCAGTAGGTGATGATCTCCTCCGAGGGGGTGAGTCCCTGTTCACTCTCGTAGATGGCCCGCAGTTCGTCGGCAGTCTTGAACGTTCCATCCTCGTTTGCTGCCCGTGACCAGGGAACATTCTTTGCGCCGGGGATGTGCCCACCACGCAGCGATCCCTCGTTCGGGTAGCCTTCCATGTGCAAGCGTTGGCCGGAATACTCGGCTGGACTGCGCACGTCTACCAGCGACAATCCATTGTTGATATGCGCCAACACCTGATCGCGGAAAGCGCGGTATACGCTGTCATTACGAGCCGGGGCTGGATAGTTTGTCTCTGGATAAGTCGGAGTGTCGCGGGTCAGTTCTCTTTTTTCTTGTTCCCACTTCAAGCGCCCGCCGTCCATGATCTTAGCGCGGGTGTGTCCGAAAAGTTGGAATACCCAGAAGGCGTAGGTTGCCCACCAGTTGCTTTTATCCCCATAGAATACGATGGTGGTTTCGGGCGTGGCCCCGATTCGGGACATCAGCGCGGCAAAACCTTCCCGGTTGAGGTAATCACGGCACACCTGGTCGTTCAGGTCTGCCGTCCAATCAACCTCAACTGCGCCGGGGATGTGCCCTGCGGTGTAAAGTAATTGGTCTTCGTTTGATTCGACAATTCGCACATTCGGGTCATCCAGGTGTGCGGCGACCCACTCGGTGGAAACCAGCACGTCAGCATTCGCGTAGCCGCGATTAGCTATATCGGTCATCTCTATTCACTCCATAAATTGTTAAGGTTAGATACGGTGACCCGGCAGCAAAAAAGGGTGTCATCGGTTACCGGGCCGCAGAACATGTCGGTGCGGCGGGGACGATACCACCCTGTCGCTTGAGGTTAAGTAATCAAGTGCGGGTAGCTAACGGCCCCGCCTGATACAGGTGCAACGATACATAAAGTCGGATAACCCTCGATTAAATGTAATATAAATATCATCTATATCTTCTAAATTGTACCGGGCGATTCCTGGCGAGTCAACCTTAAAATCATTGTTGTCTCCTGATAGCTTGCCCTATAATTATGTCGATTGGGTTCCGACTACCACCGGAGGATCAGATGACCACAGCCGAAATAACCGCCGCTGTCGCAGGTGGCATTGATGAACAGGAATACAAACGCCGGATTCGTGCCTGGACTTTATATGATTGGGCGAATTCAGCCTTCATTACGACCGTCATGGCAGCCGTTTTGCCGGTTTATTACAGTCAGGTTGCGGGTGCTACCCTGCCCAGCGAAGCTTCTGCAACGGCTCTATGGAGCATGGGCTTAAGTCTCTCGCTGTTTGTGGTTGCCGTTCTATCGCCCATCCTGGGCACTATTTCCGATGTGATGCGGGGCAAGAAGATTTTCCTGGCGGTGTTTGTTGGGCTGGGTATCTTGCTGACCGGTTTCCTGGTTCTGATCGATACAGGGGATTGGCTGCTGGCTTCGATCATCTTTATGCTGGCGAGAATTGGTTATACGGGAGCTAATGTCTTTTACGATGCGCTGCTGCCCCACGTTGCCAGGCCAGATGACCTCGATCGGGTCGCTACCCGCGGCTTCGCGATGGGATATCTGGGTGGTGGGCTGCTGCTGGCAATCAATGTCGCGATGATCTATGCCGAGGACACGGCCTTTGGGACAGCCTTTTTAGAGATAATGCCTTTCTGGGGATCGCGACTCTCTTTCCTGAGCGTGGCAATCTGGTGGGCAGTCTTCTCGATTCCGATCTTCCGCCGTGTACCGGAGCCACCCTCTGCTACCGCCGAACTACCACCGGGGGAAACTGTCATTTCGGCCAGCTTTAAGCAGCTTCGGGAAACCTTCTCTGATGTTCAGCACTACCGGGAGTTGTTCAAGTACCTGGTCGCTTTCCTGATATACAACGACGGGATCGGTACGATCATCGGGGTGGCGACCATTTACGGCGCGGAACTGGGCTTTGGCAGCATCGAGTTGATCCTGGCCCTGCTGCTGGTGCAGTTCATCGGTATCCCCTTCAGCCTGATCTTCGGGCGGCTGCCCAATCCGGCTGAGAAGCGCCGTCCCTTTTTCCTGGCGTTTGTTCTGTTTAACCTGGTGCTGCTGCCTATCGCCGGAGCGGTAGGGCGATCTGCACTCCCCGAACGCCTGAGCGGGGCAGAGCCGCCGCCCTTCGTTGCGACCGAGACAGCGGTCGGTGAGGGAATTTACTTCCCGGTTGGCAAAGCGATTGCGACTGCCAGCGATTGGGAAACGGTCACCGTCCCGGCAGAGGCCCTCAGCGGTGGCGGATTTTTTGACCTCATCAGCCGGATATTTGGCGATCCACTTCACGATACGGTTTATGCTCAGACCACTGCCCCAGATGCCCGGCTTGATTTCCCCTTCAACGGGCAGGAGGTCGAATTAACTTACAGCCTCGGCCCGGAACATAGCCTATGGGCGGTGGAACTGGACGGACAGCCCCTCCTGGATGATCAGGGCGACCCGGTTGTGATTGATGCTCAAAGCGAGACACCCCGATTCGGCGTTGTCGAATCCTTCGTGGCTGAAGAACCCGGAGAGCACATCCTCAGCCTGATCAATACCGGGCCGGGGATCATGACTTTCTCCCAGATTGAGGTGCTGCCGCCCAGTCGCCAAAATAATCTACTGGTGATTATCGGCAGTATTCTGGCCTTGCAGGTGTTGGCGGCCTTATTCGCGCTGGCCGCCGGGCGGGCCTTATTCACCCGGCTGGCCGAATCATTGAACACCAAGCGCAGTATTATCCTCTCCCTGGTTATCTATGCGGTGATCGCAGTCTGGGGATACTTCCTCGATTCGACGCTTGAATTCTGGTTCCTGGCCTGGATGGTGGCGATTGTCCAGGGGGGCAGCCAGGCTCTCAGCCGCAGCCTGTATGCGAGTATGACCCCTGCGGCCAAGAGCGGTGAGTTCTTTGGCCTGTTCGGGGTGATGGATAAATTCTCCTCTATTCTGGGGCCATTCTTATTCGCGGTGGCGGGAGCCATCTTTGCCAGCAGCCGACCAGCTATTCTCAGCCTGATTGTCTTCTTCTTTGTGGGTATTTACCTGTTGGTCCGGGTTGATGTGGACGAGGGCCGCCGTATTGCCCAGGAAGAAAACAAGGATCTGCTGGGTGCGGCAGCACATTGACCGGTGATTGGGTGTTTACAATTTGATCGGGTAATTGTATGGACACGGTATGCCGTGTCCATACAGATAGACGTGTATAAAAAATAACCCTATCCACTTCCCAATGTAACCCGGATTGTTGTCTCGGAGCCGCCCGCTTTAAGGACGTAGAGTCTCACCGTTTGACCCGGTCGGAAATTATCCAACGCGTTTTCCAGGGTATAAGTCTGTGAAAGTTTCCGGCCTTCCACCTGTAGGACGATATCGCCCGCGCTTAATTTGGCCTGGCTTGCAGGGCCACCATCCCACACGGTGATCATCAATGCGCCATCGGCGACGCCAAACGGATCGCCGGGTTCCAGCATCCGGTAATAAACGCCTAACCGTGCATCCCCAAAAGACCCCTGCGGTTGAGGTGGCGGAATGATCATGATCGGTGTGGGCGTGGCGGGAGGCGGAACAGTCGGATCTTGAATGGGCAGGTATAAGCCCAGGGTCACGGTGTACTGCTCAATGAAGTGGTTCCGGTCGATCTCTACCCGCAGCATGTCTCCGACCGCATAGCCCTCGATGATCTTTTCAGCCTGCCGTGCATCATTGACCGGCTGCTGCTCGATCACCTTTAGATGGTCACCCTCCTGTATTCCGGCATTGTAAGCCGGGCCACCGAGAATGAGATCTCTCACAACTACTGCATCGCCTTGATCATCCAACGTTGCACCGAGCAGATAGGCGGCGTCATAAGCTGGAAAGATCGGCTGCTGCCGTTGTTCATACCAGCGCCCGATAAAAAAACCGGCGATCCCACCGGCCAGGATCGAAGTCAGTACGATGGCGGCGATTACAACTCCAACCTGGTTCTCCGAAATGCCCATCGTCTTTCCGACGGTACGTCCTTTTCGCTCTGAAGGGGGAAGGTCATGCTCACTCATAGCGTCTCCTCTACAATCTATTATATAGTCCATCCATAAGACGCTGCGCAAGCCAGGGAAGTTCCACTCATCAAATATTTGGAAGTTGCTCTAGCCGTCCCCCAAGGGTTATAATCTGCCCTCAGCCTTACTGTCTGAGACAATAGACCAGCCGGTGGCTGGTTTCTTTATGTTAGTTAGACAATCATTTAGAGAGAGGAGGATGCGGCTGCATTGAACCTTTTTGGGTTATCTGGCCGCAATCGCCATGAGCGACATTGAACTGTTAAAATCGTTGGAAACAGAAGCTAATCCAAACATCCCACAATTACGACCCGGTGACAGCGTGAAAGTGCATGTCCGTATTGTGGAAGGTGATCGTGAGCGTGTACAGGTTTTCCCTGGTACGATTATCCGTCTTCGTAAGGGGGGCAACAATGCGAACTTCACCGTCCGCCGGATCGGATCGCATGGGGTAGGCATTGAGCGTACCTTCTTGCTTCGCTCCCCGCGCCTTGAGAAAGTAGAAGTTTTGCGCCACGCCCATGTACGGCGGGCACAGCTTTACTTCTTGCGTGAACGCCAGGGTAAACGGGCGGTCTTAAGAGAGAAGAAGCGCAAATAGAAACTCGGCGGTACATATGCCATTGATCGGTATTACCGTTGGTGCAATTAAACCGGCAGACTCAGATGGGCCGGTTTATGCTTTGCGACCAGCTTATGCCCTGGCGGTTTCGGGATCGGGCGGGGTTCCGGTTATGATCCCGCTGTATGTCGATCAAGAGACGCTGCGACACATCTACGAACAATTAGATGGCCTTGTGATCTCTGGCGGAGGCGACGTTGATCCGACTCGTTATGGACAGTCGCCTTCACCTTACGTTCAGGGGATTGAGCCTAACCGGGATGAGATCGAAGCTCAGTTAGTTCGTTGGGCAGTTGAAGATGATAAGCCCCTGTTGGCGATCTGCCGGGGCATCCAGGTGATGAATGTCGTCCTGGGCGGTTCCTTGATCCAGGATATTCCCTCCGATATCAAGGGAGCCTTACGGCACGATGCCAACACGGATGCCCTGTATAAACTGCTTACGCATGAGGTGACGGTTACTCCCGGCAGTTTGTTGCATACCACACTGGGAATCGATGGGGAACGCCTGGCTGTTAACAGCCTGCATCACCAGGCTATTGGCGATCTGGCCCCTGGGTTAGAGGTGGTTGCCCGTGCTGACGATGGCATCATCGAGGGGGTTGAAATGCGAGATCGGCGTTTTGCCCTGGGGGTGCAATGGCATCCTGAGACGCTGGTAGATGAATGCCCATCGATGAAACGCCTGTTTACAGGGTTAGCCCATGCCGCAGGGGAATGTTAACCCAATAGGGGTGTTGGATTCGGGTGTTGGCGGCCTGTCTATCCTGGCAGAAATTCGCCGCCAGCTTCCCAACGAAGATGTATTATATTTTGCTGACCAGGGACATGTTCCCTACGGCCCGCGCAGCCTGGAAGAAATTCGCCGGTTTGTGCGGGCTATTACGCTTTTTCTGCTTGAACGCGGTGCAAAAACTATCGTTGTGGCCTGTAATGCAGCTTCGGCGGCTGGCCTATACCACCTGCGTGAAGTGTTCCCTGATGTTTCGTTTGTCGGCATGGAGCCTGCCGTCAAACCGGCGGCGGCCCGTACCAACAGTGGGATTATCGGTGTGATCACGACCGAGGCGACTTATCAGGGAGAACTGTTTGCCAGTGTGGTCGATCGTTTTGCCGATGGCGTAGAAGTCGTAACCCAGGTTTGCCCCGATTTTGTAACACTGGTCGAAGCCGGGGAACTGGATACGGCGGCGGCATATCAAAAAGGCGAACACTATTTAGGCCCGCTAATCGATGCCGGTATTGACCAGTTAGTGCTGGGCTGTACCCATTTCCCGTTTTTGACGCCTGTTTTGCAAAAGATTGTTGGGCCGGATGTAGAAATAGTCGATCCCGGCCCGGCGGTAGTACGGCAGGTAGGGCGGGTGATCGCCGAGCAGCGAAGCGCCCCGGATCACACGGGGCGCGTTACCTACTTTACGAGTGGCAGTCCAACCGCCTTTTATAAACTGGCCTCGCAGTTATTGGCCGAAGCTGTTACCCCCGATCAGGTAGTGGGTGTCTGCTGGCCGGATGAAGGCGATCATCTCTCAGTCTGTTGATTCTGAATCGGTCTTTTTGACAGCTTTCAACAGGTCAGCAAAGGGGCTGGGGCCGATCCGTGTAGCATCGAGCTCTTCCCCTTCTTCTCCCTCGCGTTCCTCTGAGATAACTACCTGTATCTCTTGCAGCCGTTCTTTGACTTCCATAGCCGGAGGCCGGATTGGTAACACGATGTGGAAGGTACTGCCGAGCATGTTCTCTTCGTCATGGCCTTTGCTTTCCACCCAGATTTGGCCGCCATGCCCTTCGATAATCCCTTTGGTGATGGGCAAGCCCAGCCCCGGCCCGGCCCCTTTGAACTTGGTCGTTCCGGTTGAGTGAAGTGCGGTGGACCCCACGCGGTAGAACTTTTCAAAGATCAGTTCGTGCTGTTCTTCATCGATACCGATGCCAGTATCCGAAATGCTGAGTTGGATGCTGACCGGCTCATCGTCGGTATTTCGCTTGTAAATCTGCCCGACGATATTGATCGTACCGCCATCAGGCGTATATTTGATCGCGTTGCTGATCAGGTTTTGGAAAGCCTGCACCAACCGTTTATAGTCGGCGTTGATGTTCGGAAGGTTCCGCAGCCCTCTTGCGGCGAGGGTCAGGTTACGTTCCTCAATCGCCTCGGTATAGGGGTCAATCGCCAGCTTGATGACGCTTGCCAGCCCGGTCTCGACAAAGTTGAGCCCCATATTCTCCACGTCGATCTGGGATACGTCCAGCATGGAGCCGATAACTTCCGCCATACGGGCGCTGGCCTGGCTCAGACTGCGGGTAATTTCCTGGGTCTGGTCTGCATCCAGCATATTGCGGGATGACATCTCGCCCAGCAGGTCTGAATAGCCCTGTATCTGGGTCAGTGGCGTCCGCAGTTCATGCGAGGCAATCGTAATGAAGTCGGTCTTGACCGCATCAAGCCGTTCTAACTGCTGGTTAGTCATGCTCAAGTCTTCGTTGAGGGCGCTGATTTCCTGGTTAAGCCCTCGCAGGTCGGCAACCAGCCGCGCATTTTCGAGGCCAACAACCGTCTGCTGGGCTAAGGCGGTTAGCAGCGGCATTTCCGGCGGCAGGAAAGGATCATCGTTGGCTTTGGGGCCAAGCGCGATCAAGCCGATCAACTTCTCATCATCGATAATCGGCGCATAGATATCCATCTCCAGCCGGGTGAAGTAACGACGTTCGGAAGCGGGAGCCTCCCGGTAATCTTTGTGATAGTCAATATCATATTGGAGGAGTGGCCGGTTAGTGGACATGAAGTACCGGTAGATTGGGCCATCGATTGACAAGATGCCGGAAGGCGGCGGTGCAGCCGCCGAGTCTCCGCCGAGCGCATCCAGGATAACCTGTTCCTCAGCCTGAGTGGCTAAAATCAGGTAGCCCTTCCGGGTGGTCAGTAGTTCATTAATCGTTTCAATTGCGACCTCGGCCAGTTGGTACAAATCGATCACCTGGCTGATCCGCTGGCCGTAGCGTTGAACCGCCTCGGTCGGATCAATTACCTCGCGAACGATCAGATTGTGCAGCAGCAAGCGTAAAAACTGTCGCAAGGGCTGCTGCAGAACGGCCACGAGCAAGGCCGCCGCAACAAACAATACCCACTGAGATGCAACCGGATTGAGGCCCAGTTCTGCCGGAATGCGAAGATAAAGCGCCGCCAGAATTCCGCCCAGGGCCAGTACAGCCGTCATCAGTGTCAGGATGGAGCGGCTGACCAGCCAGCGAAATCCTCCCCGTAGATCAGGGATGCGGTAGGTCAAAATGCCGTAGGTAATCCCTATTGTTCCTAACAGGCGCAGGCCGTAGCCTACATAGTTCCAGGGTGGGTTGAGCCAGGCACTAAGCAAATCCCCCAGCAGAACAAAGGGCAAGATCACCGCCCAGAATAAAATCCGGTTGGCGTACAGGGGGAGCGGTTCTTTAAGGAAGGCACGGGTTGTGATTGCAAAAAGTATCAATGACATGGCCAGCCAGCCCAGCGTGATGATCTCCGCACTGAGAGTCAGGTCTGGCCCCAGGGTCGGGATATGGGTCTGGCTGTCCAATATACTGGGAGCATTGCTCAGATCAGCAACCAATACCGCGCCGATCCACAGTACGTTCAGCGCCGACCACCAGGCAGGCATGGGGCGGTTTAGATAAGCCAGGGTCAGGAAACCTAGCAGGCTGACGCTAAACATAAGCCCGACAATCGCGATCACTGAACTGGAGGGATCGATTGTGTCCGCACTCAGGATCAGACCGTGAAGACCCATTAGAAGCGCGGAATAGAAGCAATAACCCAGCAACCATGATTCGGATGAATCACGCTGTGGTCGTCGGAGAATGGCAACTGCGAATAAGATCAAATAGATAGCAGCGATTGCCAGCGCAGCGATCATTCTTGCATCCTTTCGTCTGAATCCCCCGATAGGGAATCATCCCCTGAAAGGGGATCATCTCCTGGTAGGAGATCGTCTTCTGGTAGGAGATCATTACCTGGATCATCCAGATAGTCTTCTAATGATTCACCCGGAGAGTCCGGCGCGGATTGTAGCTCGTAACTCTCTGCCTGGAGGGCCCGTGTCCGCTCATCAATACGGGATTGATCCAATAAAGCTATTGAGGCTAAAGTATCGCCCTTCGGCATTTTCATCAACTGGACACCGCTGGTGCTGCGCCCCATGATGGAGATATCGTCAACACGGGTGCGCATCGCCTTTCCTCCGGCGGTGATTACCGTCAACTGGTCACCCGGTTTGACGACACGGGCATCAATGATCGGCCCGGTTTTTTCATTGCGGGACAGGGTCCGTACCCCCAGACCATAACGTGATTGGGGTGAGTATTCGTCTAAATAGGTGCGCTTGGCATAGGCGTTTTGTGTCACAACGAGCAGCATCGCCTCTGGGTTGTCGATCACGTCCATTCCGGCCAGCACGTCATCGTCCTTCAGTTTGATGGCATTCACTCCGGCAGCAGCCCGGCCCATTGCCCGCACTTCGTTCTCATTAAACCGGATAGATTGTCCATCCCTGGTGACAACGATCAAATCCTGGTTGCCGGTCGTCAACTTGACCCAGCGCAGTTCATCACCTTCATCCAGGTTGACGGCTATCAGGCCGCTGGGCCGGACGCTTTCAAAGGCTGAGATTTGCACCCGCTTGATCCGCCCGTGAAGGGTGACCATCGTACAGTAGTCAACCTCGCCAAAATTGGGAACCGGGACGGCGGCGGTGATATGCTCATCCATGTCCAGCATAAGGATACTTTGCAGCGGGATACCCTTGGCGGCACGCCCGGTATCCGGTATCTGATAGGCTTTCTCCTGGTAGACTTTGCCTCTATCGGAGAAGAACAGGATGCTATCAAGTGAACCCGCCGCGAAGAGATGCACCACATCATCCTCTTCACGAGTGGTCATTCCGATCACACCCTTACCGCCCCGCGCTTGTGTTCGATAAGCCTCGGCGGGCACCCGCTTGATATAACCCTTCCGCGTGATGAAAACCAGGACTTCCTCATCATGCACTAAGTCAGCTTCGTCGAAGTCCTCTTCGGCGTCAGGGATAATCAGTGTCCGGCGGGCATCTCCGTATTTCTCGGCCAGTTCGTTCAGATCATCCCGTATTTGCAGCAGGATTTTCTTGGGATGGGCCAGCAGATCTTCTAATTCAGCGATCAGTTCCAACAGTGTTTGATATTCTGCCTCGATTTTCTGTCGTTCGAGGGCGGCCAGCCGACGCAACTGCATATCGAGAATGGCCTGGGCCTGGACTTCGGTGAAATTGAAAGCCTCCATCAGACGAACACGGGCATCCTCAGCATCCGCGCTCTGGCGGATCATGCTGATGATGGCATCCAGATCGGCGATAGCGATCAGCAGCCCTTCCAGGATATGGGCTCGACGGCGGGCACGTTCCAGTTCAAACAACGTACGCCGCTCGATCACTTCCCGGCGGTGATTGATGAAATATTTCAGCGCACCCTTAAGCGACAGCAGGCGCGGTTCGCCGTTGACCAGGGCCAGCATTTGCACGCCGAAGGTCGATTGCAGCGGGGTAAACTTCAGTAAGCGGTTAAGCACCTTGCGCGGCTGTGCGCCATGCTTTAATTCGATAACAATTGATAGACCCTGCCGGTCGGATTCGTCACGCAGGTCGGAGATCATCTCTAACCGGCCTTCACGCACCAGCGAGGCTATCTTTTCGATGATGCCCGTTTTGTTGATCTGGTAGGGGATTTCCTTCACCACGATGCGAAAACGGTCGTCCTTCTTGGGCATCGGCTCGACATCCATCTTCGCTCGCATGACCACCCGGCCTTTGCCGGTAGCATACGCGTTGATGACGCCTTCCTTTCCGACGATCTCCCCACCGGTGGGGAAATCAGGCCCCTGTACAAATTGCATCAGGTCTTCGACCGTGATATCGTCTAAATCCTCGTCGATCCACTGGCCTTCAGGGGCGATCATCTGCCCGATTAAGTAATTAATCGCTGTGGCTACTTCAATCAGGTTGTGAGGGGGAATGTTAGTTGCCATTCCCACTGCGATACCGGAGATGCCATTTAAGAGTAGATTAGGCAGGCGGGATGGTAGGACGGTTGGTTCCTGGAGTGTCCCATCGAAGTTGTCCACAAAGTCGATGGTGTTCTTCTCAATATCTTCCAGCAGCATTTCAGCGGGTGGAGCCATGCGGGCTTCGGTGTAACGCATGGCCGCCGGGCTGTCACCATCAATCGAGCCGAAGTTGCCCTGTCCATCGACCAGCGGGTAGCGCATCGAAAAGAGCTGGGCCATACGGGCCATCGTCTCGTAGACTGCCGCATCACCATGTGGATGGTATTTCCCCAGCACCTCGCCGACAATACGAGCACTTTTCTTATAGGATGTGTTCGATGCCAGATTCATATCATGCATGGCGTATAAAATCCGGCGATGAACCGGTTTAAGGCCATCACGGGCATCCGGCAAGGCGCGGGAAACAATGACGCTCATGGCGTAATCTAAATAGGAGTCCCGCATCTCCTCATTAATATCGACAGGTCGAACTGTACCAATATCCATTAAATTAACATCTCCGGGAAGTTAAAGTAGAAAACAGCCGTTCTGACTGTTTTCGTTCTAGAAGCAAGCACCTTACCAAAGGTTTTTTTAAGGGGCGCTCACCTGAAAAGAGTGTACCCTAATTATACTTCAGGGAGGGGGTTTGTACCATTTGTCATACATAACGCAAATATTACAATCAAGGTGGGACCGGAGTCACAAATATGCATCAGATAGAGCCTAGATGATTGACTACTTCGCAGACAACGAGTAAAATCTAATATATCAGAATAACGATCTGATATAACAACAAGGCGAACCAAACCGCTCTGGCGGTACAAGTTTATGACTAGCGAGGTATATCCAATGATCGAAACGAATAGTCGTCGGCAAGCCACCTCTCACTATTCGCGGTTAGGGCCACAGGAGTGTGACCGTATTCATAAGGGCAGCCTGGAAATACTTGAACGGGTTGGCATTGAGGTTCATGATGAAAAAGCCAGGGAACTGCTCGTAAAGGGTGGGGCCAAAGCTGACGGGATTATCGTTACCATCCCGGAGTATATGGTCGAACGGGCTTTATCGTTGGCCCCCAAGCGGATTACGCTGTGTGATCGCGACGGCAATGTCGCTATGCGGGCCTGGGGCTACCGGTCGTACTTTGGCGGTGGATCAGACTGCCTGAACATCCTCGATCATCGAACCGGCGAGCGGCGGCGACCTCGCTTACAGGATGTGAAAGAAGCGATTACCCTGCAAGATGCGCTGCCGGAGATCGATTTTGTGATGTCCGCCGTCCTGCCGGAAGACGTTGACCAGCGCATCTATGACCGCTACCAGATGGAAGTGATGCTCAATCACACCACCAAGCCGATTGTATTTGTCACGCCTGACTTTGAGGGCTGCGTGACCGCTGTCGAGATGTGCGAGGCAGTGGCCGGTGGGGCAGAAGCCTTCCAGAAGCGCCCGTTTGCAACCTGCTATATCAACGTCACTTCCGGCTTGATTGCCAACGACGAAGCGCTGCAAAAATGCATGTACCTGGCAGAAAAGGGCCTGCCGATGCTGTATATTCCGCTCAACGCGGGTGGTGTCAATTCGCCGGTGACGGCTGCCGGTTGTATGGCCGCGATGAATGCCGGGACACTGCTTGGTATTGTTCTGTCCCAACTGGTGCGAGAAGGGACCCCGATTGCCATACCCGGTTGGAACGGCGGCCCGTATAACCTCCAGACGATGGTCGGTAACTACGTCCTGGCCGATGAGCAGGGTCTGGCCCCCTCGATGGGGCGTCACTATGATCTACCGGTATTCGGCCTGGCCGGTTCAACCGACTCAAAGGCGCTCGATCATCAGGCCGGTGTCGAAGCGGCCTTCAGCCTGGTCTTTGCCCTGTTGAGCGGTGCGAATATCAATCATGATGTGGGCTTTATGGATGCCGGGATGCAGTTTTCCTTCCAACTGCTCACGATGTGCAACGAGCATTTAGGCTTCCTGCGGGCGGCGACTGCCGGTATCCAGGTTGATGATGAACACATGGCCCTTGATGTGGTCGATGAGCTTGGGGCCGGTGGTAATTATCTCAGCCACCCACACACTTTGAACCATTTCAGGGATGCCTATCACTCTAAAATGGTTGATAAGCGGCAGCACTCTCAGTGGGTAGAGATGGGTTCAACCACGATGGAAGAACGGGCGGCCAAGAAGATCGATCAAATCCTGGAGAGCCACCAGCCCGAACCGCTGCCTGAGGATGTTCAACGCGATCTGCGAAAGATCGTTGAGCGGGTGCAGGAGTGGAGTGATTCACGCGGGTAAAGCTGGCCCGATCAATATCAAAAGGAGACTTCCCCCATGCACGACGAACAGCCCTTTTTTATGCGCGATCCCTGGAAATATGATCCAGATGCAAAACAGGTCGGGCCGGATGCGGATTTAGGATTTAATACGCGGGCCTTGCATACCGGGTTCAATCCGATGCAGGATGCTCAGGAGTTCCGGTCGTTTGTCCCGCCCATCGCCCAATCGATGACCTACCCCTACGAGAGCTTTGACAAGTTCCCGCCATACATTTATGGACGCAGCAAGACGCCAACCGTCAGTGTACTCGAAAAGCGGTTAGCGGCCCTCGAAGGCGGAGAAGGAGCAGTTACCGGCGGCTCCGGTTCGCAGTCGTTATACAACCTGATTTCGACCATTGCCCGCCCCGGCGATAATGTGGTCACCAGCCTGAATATCTTCGGCGAGGGGTACAAACAGGCCGCCACGATTTTTCCGCAGCGCTGCCAGGTTGAGTTTCGCTTTGTCGAAAACCCTGCCGATCCCAAATCGTGGGATAAGGAAATTGACGAGAAAACGGTGCTGGTCTGGGTCGAGACTCCGAGTAATCCCTGCCTGTTTGTGACCGACATCGCCGCCGTTGCCGATGTGGCCCACTCACACAATGTGCCCTTGATGGTCGATAACACCACCGTCACCGCCGCCCTACAGAAACCGATGGAACTGGGCGCGGACATTATCCTGTTATCACTCACCAAGTTCCTGACCGGCAATGCTACCGTGATCGGTGGGGCGATTGTCGGGCCGGAAGCACTGGTTGAGGATATCCGCTGGAATACGACCGAGTTTATTGGGGCGATCATGCAGCCGCTTGAAGCGTGGCTCACCCTCCAATTTATGGAGACACTATCGCTCCGCATGGATCGCCACAGCAGCAATGCCCAGGCGGTTGCCGAGTTCCTGGCCGATCATCCCAAAGTCACCCATGTGAACTACTCCGGCCTACCAGATCATCCACAGTATGATCTGGCAAAACGCCAGATGAAGGCCAACGGTGGGCTGCTGTCGTTTGTGGTTCCGGGTGGGATGAAGGGCGCAGCGACTGTCATGAACAGCGTTGAGCTGGTTGTCCACGCAGTGACCTTCGGGACCAGCCGGACGATCTGCATGCATCCGGCTACTATTACCCATGAGCATATGACCCCGGAAGAACGGATGGCCGCCGGGATCGATGACGGGTTGATCCGTCTGTCGGTTGGTCTGGAAGACCCGGAGGACATCATCAAGGACCTGGATCAGGCCCTTAGCAAGCTCTAGCATTTTTAGGATGTATTCCAATTTGGTGGTATTTTGGTAGGGTGGCTGCAAAGGGGCCGCCCGATCTTTATAATAATTTGAACCGCTCTTAACATCAGGAGAATGGGGCATGACATTCGCCGAACGTGTATCTGAATTACGGGCAGAGGGCGCTTATCAGGTTTTAGCTAAAGCGCAGGAATTAGAAGCCGCCGGGCGTGACATCATCCATCTGGAGATCGGCGAACCGGACTTTATGACCGGGTCGAATATCAGCGAAGTAGGGATGGAGGCTATCGCTACCGGTCGCACCCGCTATACCCCACCGCGAGGTATCAAAGAACTGCGCGAAGTGATCGCCGAGGATGCCGGTAAACGCCGGGGTATGACCGTTAATCCCGATCAGGTGGTGGTCGGGCCGGGTGCAAAACCGGCGCTTTTCTTCCCGACTCTGGCCCTGGTCAATCCGGGTGACGAGGTGATCTACCCTGATCCGGGTTTCCCGACCTATGATGCGATGGTGGGTGTTGCCGGGGGAAAGGCGGTTCCGGTCCCCCTGGTTGAAGAGAAGGATTTCTCGTTCGACCTGGAAGCCTTCGACCAGTTGATCAATGACAACACCAAACTGATCATTCTCAACTCGCCCAGCAATCCGACCGGCGGTGTGATCCCCAAAGAGGATTTAGAGCACATTGCCGCCGCAGCCAAACGTTATGACTGCTGGATATTGTCAGATGAAATTTACATGCGGATGGCCTACGATGGTCTGGACGTGCCCAGCATCGCGGCGCTGCCCGGTATGGCCGAGCGCACAGTGATCATTGATGGCTTCTCCAAAACCTACGCCATGACCGGCTGGCGGTTGGGTTATGGCATCATGCCGGAAGCCTTAGCTGACCGGGTGCAGCTCCTCCATACTCATTCGATTGGCTGCACCGCGCACTTTACCCAGATTGCCGGTATCGAAGCGCTGACCGGCCCACAGGATAAAGCCGATGAGATGGTTGCCGAATACCAGCGTCGTCGCGATGCAGTGGTTGCTGGCCTGAATGCCATCCCCGGCGTGAACTGCCAGACTCCGCAGGGTGCTTTTTATGCCTTCCCCAACGTCAAATCCTTCGGTAAATCCTCCGATGAACTGGCAAACCTGATCCTGGAGGAGGCTGGGGTTGCCTTGCTGCCCGGCACATCTTTCGGAAAATATGGCGAGGGCTACCTGCGGCTTGCTTATGCCAATTCACTGGAAAATATCAAAAAAGCTTTGGAACGGATGGGGAACGTCCTATCCAGTTTGTCTTAAGGTTATTCCCCCTCATCTATCCACAACCACCCGGTAAGGGTACAATATCCGCCGGGTGGTTGGTTCCCAAAGGTTTTACACTCATGTTCATCACCATTGACGGACTGAAACTCTACTACACCACGCTTGGCGAGGGCAGACCAACTCTGCTGCTGCACGGCTGGGGCGTCGATTCGCGCAGCATGCAATCGATCATGACCTATCTGAAGGATCGAGGTTCAAAGGTCTACGCCCTGGATTTTCCCGGCTTTGGTATGAGCGAACTTCCTCCCGAACCCTGGGAAGTTGGCGATTACACCGCGCTGGTTGTCCAATTCCTGGATCAGATGGGGTTGGATCAGGTCGATATTGTTGCCCATTCATTTGGCGGCAGGGTGTCGATCAAGCTGGCGGCAGCCCACCCGGAACGGATCAACCGGCTGGTGTTGACCGGGAGTGCAGGCATCCGCCCAGATCGGACGGCGGGGTATTACATCAAAGTCTATACCTACAAGCTCGGCAAAGCATTGGCTAAACTCCTGCCCGGTTCATTGGGGAAACGGATGATCGCCCGGCGAGGCTCCAGCGATTACCAACAGGCGGGTGAAATGCGAGCTACCTTTGTCAAGGTGGTCAACGAGGATCTACGCCATCTGCTGCCTGATATCCAATCCCCAACCCTGCTGATTTGGGGCGAACTGGACACCGAAACTCCCTTGCAAGACGGTCAGTTGATGGATCAGTTGATCCCCAATTCCCGACTGGAAGTGTTGCGGGGTGCAGGTCATTATTGTTACATTGATGACTTCCCCGGTTTCAGCCGGGCAATCTCAGTTTTTCTTGGGAGTAATGCGTGATCATAGTCCTTTCGATTGTTTTTTCCATCTGCTTTCTGACCTCATCGATCTGGCACCTGACCGGGGTGCTGCATTTCCTTCAATTACACGAATATCTCAACGGGCGATTTTTCCCCTGGGCATTAGATAATCCCCGCAAAGTGACCTGGCCGATTGAACTGATCGCGCTGCCCACGTTTATCCTGGGGGTGATTGTGTCGTCGCTGTCACAGCAGTTCGATACCGCTATCGCAATGCTGGTGATCTGGGGAATGGTGATCAGTATGACCATTGTCCATAACAGAAAAGAGCGGAAGGCCGCCATTAATCCGCTGGTGATGACCCAACGGGCCAGCCGATTGTTAGCCGGTGGCTTGATCATTGTCGTGGCTGAGATGGTTCTGATCTTCTGGCTGATCGTCGGGTTTGACTTCTTTTCAGCGGAGGTTGTCCCGACCCGGTTTTATGTCTTCCTGATCGTGATTGCTATCGTCGGGCAGTTGGCCTTTGTCAACATCGTATTGGCAAACTGGCTTCTCTTCCCGGTTGAGGAAGCGTTCCGGCAGTATTATGTCCTCTCCGCCCGGAAGCGCCTCCGGGAGATCAACCCGGTCGTGATTGGGATCACCGGCAGCTATGGCAAAACTACCACCAAAGAGGTTCTCGCCCATATCCTATCGGCACGGTATGAGACGCTCAAAACGCCGAAAAGCTACAACACCCTGATGGGAGTCTGCAAGGTCATCCGCGAAGATCTCCGGCCCGATCACGAGTATTTTGTGGTCGAGATGGGGGCCTATAAAAAAGGGGAGATTACCCAGATTTGCAGGCTGGTCAGACCCTCTATCGGTATTGTGACCGCCATTGGCCCGCAGCATCTGGAACGCTTCAAGACTATCGATAAGATCATCGAGGCCAAGAGCGAACTTTTACAGGCTCTCCCGGAAGATGGTGTGGCAATTCTGAACGGGGACGATCCCGGCTGCTTGAGTATGGCCTCGGCAACAAAGGCTACCGTCAAGAAATACGGTGTTGACTCCGATCCGGGCGCGGTCGATCTGAGCGCCCGGCAGATCAGCGTGGGGAGTGAAGGAACGCAGTTTGAGATTGTCAATCATGATCAGGCGCAGGCAGTGCGTACTGTTCTGTTAGGCCGCCACAATGTGTCGAATATTCTCGGTGCAACCCTGGCCGCTCTGGAAAGTGATGTGCCGCTCCGCACGGTGGCCCATGCCTTATCCATGCTGCCGACCGTCGAACACCGTTTGCAACTGGTTCGGGGGCCGCATGGTGTGACCTACATCGACGATTCCTACAATTCCAACCCCAAAGGGTCGGCGATGGCCCTTGAGGTGCTGTCAGCTTTTCCCGGTCGTAAGTTCGTGGTGACGACCGGCTTTGTCGAGTTGGGCAGCATCGAAGATGATGAGGATCGAAAACTGGGCCAAGAAGCTGCCGCCGCCGGGGATTATATTTTCCTGGTTGGTCTGCCCCACCAGATCGAACATGTGCTGGAGGGCATTCGCCAGACAGACTTTGACCGGGAAAAAATCTTTCTGTGTGAAAGCCTGAATCACGCCCGCGAGCATCTCCGCGAACTGGTTAAACCGGGCGACGTAATCCTGTTCGAAAATGATCTAGGGGATATTTATTACTGATCTGAAAAACTCCGGCACATAAGCTGAGTCCCTAATGTCAATTGACGCATCAACCGCTCACAAGTAGAATCGACCTAAAGCTGTAATAAGGAACGACCATGAAGGACGATTTTATGGAGCAAAGCGAATGGGTCAGCCTGGGAGAGGCAGCAAATATCCTGGGGGTTCACCCCACAACCGTGCGGCATTGGGCTGACAGCGGGGCCTTACCTTCCCGGCGGACACCGGGCGGACACCGTCGGTTTCAGCGTAGTACGCTGCGCCAGTGGGCCAATCGGCAGGAGGCTCAACCGGACAGCCCAGATAAAGCTCAGCTAATGCTCCAAACAGCGCTGGGCCGGGCGCGGATGGAAGTGGTAGACGGTCAACTACATGGCCTGCCCTGGTACGATAAGCTGGATCATGATGCCCGCCGGGCTCACAGCGGATTGGGACGGCAGTTATTGACGGTTCTGACCCGCTACCTTTCCAGCCCCGATGAGTATGATGAGTTATATGACGACGTTCGCAGTATCGGTTTTGAGTACGCGCAAATCTCGCACGATCAGCAGTTGACTCTGGCAGAAACTGTGCAGGCTTTCTTGTTCTTTCGCGATCTCCTGGTAGACAGTGTGATTCAAATGGCCGAGACTTTGAGCCTGCATACCCCGGCAGATTGGGGCAGTCGGCTGCGCCAGACTAACCACATCACAGATGAAATGCTGTTAGCCCTGATAGAAGCTTATCACAAAGGGGATTGACCATGCCCCGGACGCGCAGGGATTGGATCGTCATCACAATAGTGGTTGTGTTATTAGGTGCTGCCTGGATTGGGATCACCCGGGTGGAGGCAGGTGACGTTAATCCCACTGGCAAACCGCCTTCGCCGGACATCGGCCATCCGGCCCCCGAATTCGAATTGATAGCAGCAGATGGCAGCCCACTGGCGCTTGATGATCTGAAGGGCCAGCCGGTCTTGATCAACTTCTGGGCAACCTGGTGTCCTCCCTGCCGGGCTGAAATCCCCGCGTTGGAAGCAGCTGCTCAAGCCTTCGATGGGCGGGCGGTGATTCTGGGGGTCAATGTACAGGAGGAACCTCAAGACGTATTAAACTTCATGGCCGAATTAGGGATGACTTACCCCGTTGTTTTTGATGAAGATGCCACTATTGCCCAGACTTACCGGGTGCGGGCTTATCCAACCACCTACTTTGTGGACTCGCAGGGCGTTATTGTTGAGATTTATACCGGCCCATTGAATGAGCCGCTTGTCCGCGCCCGATTAAGTGAATTGGTGGAAGAATAGGATGCTGCCTTTATTGCAAATTGGCAGCCTGACCATCCGCACACCGGGGTTGGCGCTGCTGGCCGGATTATGGATCGGGTTAGAAGTGGCCTCGCGGGAAGGTGTCCGGCGGGGCATCGACGGCGATAAGATATACAACCTCGGCTTTTATACGCTGATTGCCGGGATATTAGGGGCGCGACTTGGTTTTGTACTGCTGAATCTCGACCTGTATACCGGGATCACCCCCTGGGCACGGGCGCTGCTCTCGGTGTTTGCCCTGGCTACAGGAACTGAGAACCCCTGGATAGGGGTGCTGGCAGCAGTTGGAACTGCTGCCTTCTTGGTCCGTCGGTGGAAGCTGCCTCCGTTGGCGATCCTCGATTCCTTCGCTCCGGCCTTTGCGATCCTGGGAATCGGGATCGGGCTGGCAAACCTGCTGAGCGGGGATTACTACGGCATTGAAACTACGCTGCCCTGGGGAATTAACCTGTGGGGATCGAAACGCCAGCCAACCCAGATTTATTTTATTGTGGCCTGTATTGCGATTCTGATCGTGTTGTGGCGCTTACGGCCTATGCCATCTCCGGCGGGTAAACGCAGCGGTAAAGCTAAAAGATCCGCTCGCGAATCTGCGCAAAATGATCGCCCGGAAGGTTTTCCCCTCCAGATTTTCTTGATCATGTTTGGGTTTGCGACTCTGCTGATCGAGCCGCTCCGCGCCGACAGCCCGGTGATTGGACCGGGAATCCGGCTGTGGGAAGTGATTGGCCTGACCGGGGCCGCTTTGAGCCTGGTCGGTTTTGCTATCCGTGCCCCGGAAGAATTGCCCTGATTTACACCTGGTTCTACAATACCGGGCATGTTGAATGCTCTGAAATCCCGTCGTTTCTGGATTATTTTTGCCGCTGCTCTGCTGGTGTTGGCAGTTGGTGGTGGTATCTGGCTTCACTTCTGGCTGTTCAAAGATCTCCCTGACCTGGACAATCTCACTCTACAACTGCACACGCCATCGATCCGCATCACCGATAGGCGGGGGCGGCTGCTCTATGAGATCATCGGCGAGGAAGAGGGCCGTCATAATGTCGTCCCGCTTGAGATGGTTCCTGCCGCTTGCATCCAGGCCACCGTCGCGACCGAGGACGCTAACTTTTACACCAACCCCGGTGTCGATGCACGGGCGATCATCCGCGCTGTGTGGATCAATCTGCGGGGTGGCGAGGTCATCTCCGGCGGCAGCACGATCACCCAGCAGGTTGCCCGCAATTTGCTGCTTGGGTCACAAGAGCGTACCCTGCGGCGCAAGCTTCGCGAGAGCATCCTGGCTTATCGGCTGGCCCGCCGCTACGAAAAAGATGATATCCTGGCCCTGTACCTTAACCAATCCAACTATGGCAATCTCTCCTATGGTATCGATGCGGCGGCAAGGGGATATTTCAGCAAGGGTGTGAATGAACTGGATTTAGCCGAATGTGCCCTGATCGCCGGACTGCCGCAAGCGCCATCTTTATACGACCCACTGACCGATCCAGAAGCGGCCCAGGCCCGCCAGGAAACGGTGCTGCGGTTGATGACGGAGAACAATTTCATTACCCCAGAGCAGGCGGAAGCGGCCCGGAATGAATCACTGGCCTTTGCCTCCGAGCGCTACCCGATCAAGGCCCCGCACTTTGTGTTGGCCGTCAATGCACAATTAGAGGAACTGCTACCCCCAGAAACCTATCTGGCAGGTGGGTTGGAAGTTCGTACCACGCTTGACCTGGATTGGCAGGAAGCCGCCCAGCGGATCGCACAGCGTCAATTGGACGAACTCAACCATGACGATCTACCCCGCAATGCACATAATGCCGCCCTGGTTGCCCTTGATCCGCATACCGGGCAGGTGCTTGCTATGCTTGGCAGCCCGGACTTTTTCGATCCGGCGATCAGCGGGGCGATCAATCTGGCGATTGCACCCCGTCAGCCCGGCTCAACCATCAAGCCATTTACCTATGCCGCAACCTTTGATCCCACCCGCCCAGAACCCTGGACACCCGCCACCATGATTCTGGATGTGCGGACTACCTTCCAGACTCATGATGGTTTCCCCTATACCCCGGTCAATTACGACCGGCGCGAACATGGCCCGGTGCTGGTTCGTGAAGCGCTGGCGTCCAGCTACAATGTCCCGGCGGTAGTCGCGCTCGATATGGTTGGGATCGATGAGTTGATGCTGCTGACCTCGCAGCTTGGCATTACGACCTTCAATGATGCGGATGAATACGATCTATCGGTCACCCTGGGCGGTGGAGAACTACCGTTGATGGAATTGACCACCGCTTACGCCGCCTTTGCGACCGGTGGGCGTGCCGTTCAGCCAATGTTGATTCTCGATGTAACGAATGCCGATGGTGAGGTGATTCTTAAACCAGAAGGCGGCCCCGGCCAACAGGTGATCGATCCACGGGTTTCCTGGTTGATCACCGACATCCTCAGCGATAACCTGGCCCGTGCGCCCTCGTTCACGACCCACAGCGTGCTGCAAATCGGGAGACCTGCTGCCGTCAAGACCGGCACGACTACTGACTATCGCGATAACTGGACGGTAGGTTATACGCCTAATCTGGTGGTGGGGGTGTGGGTTGGGAACGCCAATCATGACCCGATGGTTGGTATCTCCGGGGTCAGTGGGGCCGGTCCGATCTGGCACCAGTTTATGCGGACGGTATTGCGTGGTCAGCCTGAACTGGAATTTGAGCAGCCTCCCGGACTGGTCGAGTTCGAGATTTGCTCACTGTCCGGTTTGCTTCCTTCACCGGATTGTCCCTACACTCGCCGTGAGTGGTTCATTGCCGGGACACAGCCAATCGAGACAGATACCGTCTACCGGAAACTGTTAATCGATGCTGCGACCGGACTCCCGGCGGCAGCCGATACGCCACCGGAACGCTTGCGAGAAGAGATTTTCCTCGACTTACCACCGCAGGCTCATGCCTGGGCACGGTCGGAGGGATTGCTGCTGCTGCCCGATATCCTTGCAGCAGAGGCTGCACAGGAGTCAGGTGAGCAGGTATTGGCGATCACTTACCCGGATGCGAATACGATCTTCCGCATCTCGCCCAGCTTACCGCTTGATTCACAGCGGCTGCAACTGATCGCCATCGGGCCGCAGGGTACCCATGATGTGACCTTTTACTTGGATGACGTGCCTATTATGACCATCGGAAGTCCACCCTTTGAGGCGTGGTGGAATTTGCAGATTGGAACGCATAGTCTGTATGTCACCGGAATGACGGCTGCCGGTGAGCAGATTACCAGCCCTGTTGTAGCGTTCGTGGTCAATCCACCAGAGTAGTGATGTTATGGCTGGTGACGCACCACCTCATCGATCATCCGGACGGTCTCCACGACCTGCCCATCACGAAGATAGATACGCGGAACACGCCGCAAGATGCTGGTTGTCACCTCATAGTTGATGGTCTCGGTCAGTGCTGCCAGTTCTTCTGCTGTGATAGCTGCTTTTCCCTGTTCACCGAGCAGCACTACTTCATCATCCTGGGTGATCCCCTCTATGCCAGAAGCATCAACCACAAACTGATCCATACATACCCGGCCCACAATCGGCGCACGCTGGCCCCGGATCAGAACATGCCCCCGGTTCGATAGGATGCGGTGATAACCATCGCCATAACCCACCAGGATCAGCGCAACCGGCATGGAACGGGGTGTGATGAACGTCCGCCCATAGCCGATACTGGAGCCTTTTGGCAGGGTGCGAATGCGGGAAACATGGCTTTTCAGTGAGAAAGCCGGTTTGAGCGGAATATCCCGCTTGACCTCCGTCGATGGATACATGCCATAGATAAGAAGACCGGGACGTACAGCATCAAGGTGCATGTCAGGTAAATCGAGTGTGCCTGCACTGTTGGCACAGTGATAAATCGGGATGTCATGACCTGCTGCCCGTACCGATTCCATCACATCCAGGAAGCGCGCAAACTGCTGGCGAGAATAGGTTTTATCGGTCGCATCGGCGGTGGCAAAGTGGGTATATAACCCTTCGACCACCAGACCGGGGAGATTGCTCAGTTCATTCAGGAAGGGGACGACTTCTTCTGGCATGACCCCATAGCGGCCCATACCTGTATCGACCTTCACATGGACGGTTGGCGTTTTGCCCAATGCGACTGCCTTGTTGTAGAAAGCCTGCGCCCCTTCTGCTGTGTTGACGGTTGGGATCAGATCATGCTCAACCATGATTTCGTTTTCGGCAGGGAGGGTATAGCTCATCACCAGGATCGGGGCACTGATGCCTGCTTGTCGCAGTTCGATCCCCTCATCCAATCGACCAACAGCCAGGCGGTCTGCTCCATTCTCCAATGCAACGCGGGAGACCTGCACGGCTCCATGTCCGTAGGCTTCAGCTTTGACGACGGCAAAGATCTCGATCTGCGGCCCGACGTGTTTTCTGATGGCCTGCACGTTATGGGCGACGGCATCCAGATCGATAACGGCATAGGTGATAAATTGGTCGGTTGAGTAATGATTCATGGTTCCGCCTTGTTATGGGCAACGCGTATAGACTGGCTGCCAATATTGGGTTCCACAGCAAAAAGCAACTGATTTTTTTAGACAACTTTTGGAAGCTAAGAGTGGTCGGTCAGGGGTAGATCGACATGCGTTTCCAATTGCGATCTGCTGAATATGGGAAAATGTCAGGCCGCAATGCCAAACTGCGCCAGTTCATAGCGCATCCGGTCATTGGCCTCTCGAACAACTTCGATCTTGTGAGCATCGCAGGGGAGCTGCTGGCACAGGGCCGGGTCGCTCCACAGGATGATTCCCAGTTCGCGGTGCTGTTTCTGATCGCGCATATACGCCAGCCGGTCGAGGGCGTCGATGGTTCCCTGCTTGATATTTCCCAGCCGGTCCTGGGCCATCGCAACCGTTTCCTGGAACAGGATGAGTTTTTGATCCGGCCAGATCACCCGCCAGGGGGTGGCATAGCGGTGTAAGCGGCGCTGGTTTTTCTGTAAGTTTTCGATGTACTCCTGTTCTTGCTCGACAAAAACATTTGCCAGATCGACGTATTGATCTTCCAGGTAGGTCCGGCCTAACTCGGTGAGCGAGGTGTCCAGGTCTTGCTGGGCCTTTTTGATACGCCTCTTTTTGAAGGCTTCGCCCAGGTGAGCGCCACCAAATGTCCCGGCGACTGCCCCGGTAACGCTGCCCACAATGGTTCCCACACCGGGCGCGATAAACGTTCCAATGACGCCGCCCACCTGCCCGCCGATCAAGCCGCCGCTAGTCCTGGTGGTTACCTCAATCGCTCCGAATTCGAGATTGCGCTTGAGGGCGGTTCCTTTCTGGCCGCGCCGCCAGGCACGGTAAGAAGCAAAGCCAATCGTAACAAATGGGATGTGGTGTAAGAGATTCAACCCGCCTGTGGCGACATCACCCGCCGCGCTGATTTTTGACTCCACGCTGGCGACTGTTGCAGAATGATCGACCAGTTGATCGATCAGTGAGGCTTTCCCCTCTAACACGACTGGGGCCGCATCTGTAAAACCCGGCAAGGCATGAACCAGATCGTGGAAGACCTGCGTGGCCTCGACCTGCTGAAAATAATCCAGAATATGATCGACAACGGGAACGGCTTTATCACCCAGGGTTGACTTAAGTACATCCAGGTTTTGGACGGCCTCGGTGATGTGATCGGCTGCCGGGCCGTGAAAATGATCCCAGATCGCCGGATCGGCCATGCTGTAGTGCCAGGCCAGATCGACAAAGGTCACCGTTCCGACAGCAGCGAATTCAGCCGTGTTGGCATTAAATACCTTCGCCAGCCGCTCCTTGAGCGATTCAGGGATGGGAACTTCGCCGCGCAGCACACGCCGCAGCCGGTCAATGTGCCGCCCACGCGCCCGCCAGAAAAGGATCAGGCCAACGACCACCCCAATTACCAGCGCGATAATAAGTAATTCAGTTCCGTAATTATTTATCAATTCCGCGAACATCTTACGCCTCGTTCCGGCTGTCCTGCCAACGTTCCAACATCAGTCGTGTGCTGTGGAAGGCGATCTCGTCTATGGGGATGTCGTCAGGCGAAAAGAGAACCGCCCTGTCAACATCGTCCTGGGCAGTGAGTGTACCACCAACTACCTCAGCTTCAAACAGGATCACGATGCTGGCCCCACCGGCTTTCTCCGGGCCCAATACGTCGATTAAACGGGTGATGTGTACATCCAGGCCGGTTTCTTCTTTGACTTCACGGATGGCAGCCTCACGCGGGTCTTCGCCAAAATCGATAAATCCGGCAGGCAAAGCCCATTTGCCTTGTTCTGGGTCCATTCGCCGCCTGACCATCAATACGCGTCCATTTTGCGTGATAAATACCACCGCTGCCACTTTTGGATCGTGGAAGTGGACAAAACCGCAGGACGTACAAAAGCGATGCATACTACCAAATTTGAATGCATCCGTGAGTGGGTTCCCGCAGCGCGGGCAAAAGTGCATGTCGCGGGGGTCTGTCACGAGGAGCGCCGACGAACGAGAATGACGATACTCAGGCTAACCAGCAGGACCACAAGTAAACCGATCACCGCAGCCAGACCGATAGCCCAGTTGGGAAGAATCGGCTCCTCGGATGTGGCCTCTGTTGCTGCTACCGGTTCAGCCGGTGGCTGTTCGGCAGGTTGGGCATCAAATGCTTTGGCGGTTTCTCCCGCCTCGTCAGCATAGGTGTCTTGTGATTCTTGTGCGCCATCATCCTGGTCGGGTGCTTCGGCGACCATCGTTGAAGCTGGTGGCAGCGTGGCTTGTGGGGCCGGAGTGGGTGAATAAGTTGGGATAGTTTGTGTTGGTAGTGCGGCGGCCTGAGCCTCCTCACCATTACCAGCCCCGCCACCGAAACCGCCGCCCATACCTGTACCTGTACCCGGTGGCAATTCACTGGGCATTTGCACAAACTCTTCCGCCATGGCTTCTTCTTCAGCCGGTTCTTCATTGGCAGAATCTTCTGCGACAGCGGCTGCTGCGGCACCCTCTTCAACGACAGCTGCTTCGGGGAGTTCTTCGACGGGTTCCTCTTCCTCAGCCGCAGCCTGCGGGGCCAGAGCGTCGGGGATAGGCTCGCCGGTTTGTTGCTCTGCTGACCGTTCCCCATCAGGAGCTTCGACAGGCGCAGCTCCTAACTCTTCCGCTGGGGCGGCCTGCTCGACGGCGAACATGGGTTCTTCGGCGACACTCGAGGCGTCGTTCATGCCACCGCCAAGCCCACCGCCCATAATCATGACACCAACACACACAAATACTACCAGCAGAGCCGCTCCGGCAGTCACCAGGCGGGGTATCCCTCCCAACCCTAACCGGGCCAGCAACCCGGCTTTTTCAGGGGGGGCGTATTGAACCGGATCAAGGGTGAAATTGCGCGGTACGGGCACACGCTCTGCCATTTGCAGCATGGCAACCGTCACCCGCAGTGACTCAAGTTCGGCCTGCAAAGCAGGCTCCAGGATGAGCCGCTGCTCAAATGCCTCTTTTTCCCCGGTCGATAACTCATCGTCCAGGTAGGCATTCAAAAGGATCAGGTCTTGTTCGTTCAGTGCCGTGCTCATTTCCGTATCAACGATTCTATGCTTGCTTACATTTCACTCTTAAGACGGTATGCAGAGGGTAAAAGTTCCGCAAACCCTTGCAAACAGTCTCTCAAACGCGATCTGGATCGACTCAATCGGGATTTGACCGTTCCCAGCGCGACCCCTGCTACCTCGGCAATCTCATCATAACTCAGCCCCTCAATGTCACACAGAACGGCTACCAACCGCTGATCATCGGGCAGGTCTTCGATACAACCTTTAATAGCAGATTGAAGTTCCATGCGTTGGGTGTAGCTTTCCGGGTTTTCCGGGTGGCTTATCAGTGTAGCATCCGGTGAGGGATCTTCAACGTGGAGCGCTTCCAATGCAGCCTGAGGGCGGCGCTTGCGGCGGCGCAGTTCGTCGTAACAGGCATTGGTCACGATGCGCAGCAGCCAGGCCCGAAACGATCCCCCTCGGAAGCGCTCGATTGCTTTGTAAGCTGAGATAAAGGCTTCCTGGGTGGCATCAGCAGCCGAATCAACATCGCCCATAATCCGGTAGGCAACGTTATATGCCTGGCTCTGATAATGCAGAACCAGCGTATTATAAGCGTTTACATTGCCCTGCTGGGCATCTTGAATTAGAGCTGCCTCATCCATAATCGCATCCGAGCATATACTGTAAGCAGGTCGGGCCAGATTGTCAAAAAGACCCGAAGTCATTCAAGTAGGCAGGAGAAGAGTGGTATCGTAACTGCATACAGGAGAATGATGCCTCTAATGCTGATCGGTCAGTACGGGTTTTCCGCATAAAGCTTGCGACCGATATCTTGTACATTACCTTTATGCCAGTTTGACTGCTTTGTAAGAACACCGAAATTGTAATTGCTGGTATGAAGAACTATAGAAGTGTCCATTGCCTCAGCAAAGTCACCAAATGACGTGTTCCATGCAATATCATCACAAATCAAGATTCCGCGATCCGAGAGATGCGGCCAGGCGGCTGTAAACTCCCACATCATATGATCGTAAGTGTGGAGTGAGTCATGAAAGAAGACATCAATTGTCTGAACCTTTTTAAGGAGTGGCATGAGCTCAGTCCTGGTATCGCCCAGACATAAAGTCCATCGCTCCCGTAAACTGTCCGGTACCAGGAAACCATTTTGTAAAGGTGCCGGCACTGTTTTATGATGATGCCGGACTTCATCCATGGGGAGATCAACACTGTAAAGCTGCCCTTTCTGATTCAAGTGCAAAGCTAACAGAATAAGAGATGAATCCCAACCTGTCAGGCAGCCTGTTTCAATAACGACATCTGGTTTCATGATGCGTAGTGCAATAAAACAGAACAAAACATCTGCATACGCTTGCTCATGAACCCACGATGTAAAACCTTGTTCAAATATCTCAGGGTGTGAATTCACTGCATCGCGTAATGGAGCATAATTGACAAGTTCATCAAAGTGAGCTTGCACATGATCAGCCGTAATATCAGTTTGATTTGGAAACAAACAACGTAGGCATTTAACAGCATCAGGCGATGAGTAAGCCACTCGCAGCCCAGCCCATTTTTTATCTCGGAGTTTCCAATAAATTGGTAATTGATGGAATGACTTAACCAGTCGACCTAGTGAATGGAGTTTAATTGGCATAAAAAGGACCTCATATTAGAGAGAATATAGCAACTCCCCACAGTTGAAACTAGGGGGCTTTCGGGGCGGTTATCACTCAGGGATGCTAACCCACGTCGAAATTATAGCCTGCCAACTCATATCAGCAACGAGTCCCATTGAGTTCTCATGCAGGAAGTACACTTGCTGGGGATCGACAACGCCGATGAGATTCCCGGCAAGTGTACTTCCCGCACACAACTAGCTCTGGCTCAGGAATTGAATAATATGATCCGCGATCAAAGACGGTTTCTCCAGTGGGCAGAAGTGACCGGTGTCGGGGATATTATGAAAGGATTGAATGCCGGGTACTTCTTCAACCAGTCGCTGGGGCCACTTCTGTGAAAAGAACGGATCGTCCTGACCCCAGAGCAGCAGGGTCGGGGTAGTTATCTCGCCCAATGATGGCGCGATCTTGCGGGTGATCTGCCCATTTTCTATTTGTGCTCGGACTGCCTGCCCAAAGCGTTCGACTCCTTCCGGGGTGTTGAGAAAGGGATCGTACATAAAGTGGGTTAAGGCAGTCTGATCAACCACCGATTTATCCACCACCCCATCTTTGATACCGGCATTACTCTTTGCCCAGATTTTCAGGATGGGGCTGTGTTTGAGCAGAGCCAGCACACCCGGCAGATAGAGCGCATAGTTCAAGGCCAGGATACGGGCGATGGGGAAATTATCATCCATCACGGTATTGATCCACACCATGCGGTGAAGTACTTCCGGGTGGTTCAACCCGATGATCTGGGCAATGCCCCCACCCAGGTCGTGGCCGATCAGCGTAAATGGGCTTAACCCCAATTTTCTGGCGAAGGCGATCACCATGTCGGCCTGCGCTTCGAGGTGAATGGGTGTTGTGGGACTAACCACTGAATCACCATAACCCAGTAGATCAAGCGCATAGACCGTAAAGTACTCTGCCAGGATCGGTACCATCCCATGAAAAAGATATGATGAGGTTGGAAAGCCATGCAGCAGAATCAGCGGGGCACCTTTGCCCCTTTGTAGATAAGCAACCTGTTGTCCATTCACGACCTGCGTTTGCGTTTCCCACATAGAACACCTCCTGATTTATCCTCAAACCATTGAAAGTTCGTTTAATGTATAATGATCGAAAGGGCTATAGCTGCCAGGGAAAGCTAACGAGAATGTCTCCACAGAATGATAAAGAGCAGAACAACGCATCTGACCCTGTCTGGACTTTTCGAGGATATCGAATCGAGCCAGGAGAATTCAACACTGCGATGGTTCACTTTTACCGGGGTGAGATCACGCGAGCGAATACCTGGCGGCAGCGCCTCGACGCAACTACTAATTGGGCGGTGATCACTACCGGGGCGGCGATCTCTTTTGCCTTTGGTCAACCGGACGGACATCACAGCCTGATCATTCTCAATGCCTTACTGATTACTATGTTCTGGTTCGTCGAGGCCCGACGGTACCGGTATTATGAATTGTGGAGTTCGCGGGTACGCCTGATGGAAACCGACTTCTACGCCGCGATGTTGGTTCCGCCTTTCCAGCCCTCACCAGATTGGGCCGAGACGCTCGCCGAGTCATTGCTCCAGCCGAGTATGCCAATCTCAATGTGGGAGGCGCTTGGCCGCCGCCTGCGACGCAACTATATGTGGATTTACCTTGTCCTGCTGGCTGCCTGGATTTTGAAGCTCGGCCAGCATCCCTCCACCATTTATACCCTGGTTGAGTTTCTTAACCGGGCTGCGATTGGGGTATTTCCCGGTGAGGTTATTTTTATCCTCGCTGCCGTCTGGTATGCTCTGCTGCTCAGTCTGGGTCTGTTAACTCTACCTCTCCAAAGCTCATCCGGTGAAGTGCTGCCGCGCTTTGGTAACGAATCATGGGCGGCGGGCATTGACCTGACCAAGAAACTTTACACTGATGAGAAAAAGAGAGCCTGGTTCCGGCCCAGCCGCCGCCGCCAGCAGTTCATGGCATTGATTGTGACGGATCGGGCCGAGCAGGTAGCCGATCATATTCTGGAAGACATGAAGCGGGGTGTGACCGCCCTGGAAGGTACAGGGATGTATACCGGGGAATCGCGGGCGGTGCTGCTCAGTGCAATCACGGCGACGGAGGTTGCGCAGCTAAAAAGGCTGGTCAGCGCCGAGGATGAGCACGGCTTTGTGATCATCATGCCTGCCCAGGAAGTTCGCGGCGGGCAGTTCCGCCCCCTCAAAAAAGCTAAAAAAACTTGAGAGAACAGCCTGGAAAAAGAAAACATTCCAATCTCTAGAGATTGGAATGTTCATTTAACTGGGGGAAAGGGACTCGAACCCCTACTAACGGGGCCAGAACCCGTCGTTCTGCCAATTAAACTATCCCCCACTGCGCTGGCAATTTTAACGCAATCATCTCTGAAGAGCAAGGTTTTGTTTAGTAGGCTGATAGGTTCAATCTAGTTCCACGTAATATGGACAACCGTTTCTTCCCCTCCATGATCGTGGCGAATGATGTCATCGTCGTACTTGATGACAAACTGGACATTACTTGGAACAAACCGCCGACAGTACCCATAAATAAATCCATACATAATGTCGTCCGGGGTACCATAGCGGAACGTTACTTTGATGTGTCCATCATTGAATGTCTCAGCCTTCCGGTAACCAATGTCACTTCCCCGGTAGTTGTATTGAGTATCATCACTGTTGCCCCAGGCCATCAGGATATCTCCAAATGACGCCGATTCATCTAACTGTGGTGCGGGAAGCAGCTCCGCCATC
>JBNKDD010000005.1:0-58573 GCA_050288085.1 Anaerolineae bacterium | reverse complement strand
CTGGTCGCGCCGCCGGTACAGTTGGCTGGCACTAATGGTCTTTCCCGGTTGGTATCCACATGCACGGGCCAACTCATCCCATCGTGTCAACCGCTTAGCCATCTGGCGCGGCGACAGCTGCCAGACCGCCATCACCAACAGGGTCACCAGAATGCTCTCGTCGCTGTATGTCCGCCGCCTTCCCCCAGATGTGGCTGGTAAAGCGGGACGCCCTATGAAGGCTATCTCCAAGATCTGCCGGGCAAAGACCATCAACTGCAAATCTCTTATCATGTCGGTTGAGAAAACAAACGGGTCTGGGCCCTTGTTCTCCCGACCGACGATCTCTCCGCGTTGGCGCTCGGCTAATTCCGATGTTAGCATTGCTTCTACTCCTGTGGGTTGGTTTGTGTTTCGACAAACACCATTTTACCAACCTCACAGGAGTTTTCACGTTTGTTGATCAGTTATGCGACACTCTCTGATGAGGATATCCATCTGGTAGCAATGGAGCAGCAACCATAGTTCGATGTTCACGATTATGGGGACGTTCGAATCTGAGGAGGCGGCCCAAACAGCGGCCAGAAAAATCTCGGAGCTTTCCGAGCAGATCACGCAGTTCATTTTTGAGGATCTCGATGACGCTGATTTTGATCGCTATTGGAAACACGAGAATCTCACGCCGTTTGAACTCGAACTCGAAACCATCCACCAGCTTGGACTCGCCGGTCGCATTGACTGGTTCTCCGGGATCACCATCAGTCAGGTTGGCCGGGTGGTCATGTTATCCCCTGACCAGACCTGGCAGGGTCCGCAGCCTGAGAACCAGGCTATTTTACGGCGTATGGCTGCTCGCGTTGATGTCCTGATTGAGAATGCACGTCCGGGTGTGATGGCCCGCTACGGGCTGGATTACGCCACCCTTCAGCCCGATTACCCGCACCTGGTCTATGCAAGTATCAGCGGCTTTGGGCAGAACGGGCCGGATTCTCAGCTGCCCTGTTACGATATCGTGGCGCAGGCTTGCGGCGGTTTGATGAGCCTGACCGGGCCTTCTGATCAGCCGATGAAAACTGGCCCGGCTATCGCTGACGCCATCGCGGGGTTGACGGCAGCAACTGGTTTGTTAGCGGCACTATGGCGTCAGGCTCGCACTGGACAGGGTGCTTACATTGATGTGGCTATGGTCGAAGCTTTGTTTGCCTGCCTTGAAAATGCGCTGGTTAGCTACAGTGTCACCGGTAAGGCTCCCTCACGGCAAGGCAACATCGATAACGTGATCGCTCCATTTGACAGCGTCGAAGCGGCGGATGGAATGATCGTGATCGGGGTGGGGAGCGATCAACTCTGGTATCGCTTAGCTCGGTTGGTAGGGAATGAGTTGGTGGCTGATGAACGTTTCGCCACCAATGAGGGCCGTTTGGCCCACTATGACGAACTTCGCCCCCTTCTGGCAGCGTGGTGCGCGGATCAAACCGCTGCTGCCTTGTTGGATGCCCTCCAGACTGCCAGGATTCCATCTGGGCTGGTGCGCTCAATCGATGACCTGGCTTCTGATCCCCACCTTGAAGCACGCGGGATGCTGGCCAATCTCTGGCTGGACAACGGCACATCATTGATGGTTCCCGGTTCCCCCATTCACGTTGATGATACCCGCCCGCCTATCCAGCGCGCGCCGCGTCTGGGCGAACACACCGAAGCCATTCAGCACGAGTTTGGTGAGAGGACATCTTAGCTTTATTCTTCGCGTAAACCCAGTTTGCGGCAGAGGCGAGCCAATTCTTCCTGTTCCCCGGCGGTGAGGACGCTCATCTCGTCAACAATCCCCTGGACATGCCGGTCAAAAAAACCGGCTAACAATTCCCGCCCGGTCTCTGAAATACTAACTTCCATATAGCGCGTATCTTCCGGGCTGCGCTCTCGCGTGATCAGACCGTGTTTTTCCAGATTCTTCAGAACGATGGAAATATTGCCGGTGCTCTTTAGTAGTTTTTGTGCAAGGTCGCGTTGGGAGAGTGTGCCTAAGTGGTACAGGGCTTCCAGAATACCAAATTGACTGACCGTCAGATTATAGGCGGACAGATGCGCGGTTGTGTGAGTCGTTACCGTTTCAGCGGCACGTTGAAGTTTGATATAGGCATCCAATGCGCGGTTTTCTTCTTGCGTTCCAGCATACCTGGTTGGCATGGTCTATTCCCATTTGTTGGCAAAGAATAATGAAATTCTTATACAGGACAGTTGATATCAACATTATATCAAGATAAACTGTTAAATATAAAACTGTTTAAGTCAAAACTATTTTTGGAATGAAAATGACCATGCTAAGAAGAGTGTGTTGGAGGAACAGATGAATCTCAATGGCATTCACCATGTGACCGCAATCTCCAGGGAAATCGGAAACAATCTTGATTTCTATACCCGTGTGCTTGGCCTGCGCCTGGTTAAGAAATCGGTTAATCAGGATGATGTCAGCGCCTACCACCTGTTTTATGCCGACAAAGTGGGCAGCCCCGGTACCGATATGACCTTCTTCGACTGGCCCCAGGTTATAACCGAGCGGCGGGGAACGGATAGCATCGCGACAACTGCCTTTCGAGTTAATGGGCATAAAGCGCTTATGTACTGGTCAAACCGGCTGACAGAGCATGGTGTCTCCCATGATGGCCTGGAAACTTTTGCAGGGCGAGACGTACTGCGTTTTGAAGATCCTGAAGGCCAGCGTTTACTGCTGGTTGATGACGAGGGAGCCACCTATGAGGGGGAAATCTGGGATGGCAGTGATGTGCCGGTCGAGTATGCCCTGCGCGGATTTTATGCCGTGTTGCTGTCTGTACCCCGGTTGGACTGGATCGATCCAATCTTGACTAAGGTGCTTTCGTTTCGGCAGACAGGCCGAGCCCAGTACCCACAAAGTGGAGAGGCGCTAATATACGAGTCGGGCAATGGTGGCCCCGGTCGAGAACTCTGGGTGATCGAGGAACCGGATAAACCTATCGCCCGGTCTGGGGCCGGGGGTGTTCACCATGTGGCCTTTCGCGTCAAAGATCAAGAGGAACAGCGTTATTGGCATGAGCGTATATCCGGCTCGGGTTTATCTGTATCACCGTTTATCGACCGTTTTTACTTTAAATCAATTTACTTCCGTATCTCGAATGGTATCCTGTTTGAGATAGCTACCGACGGGCCTGGTTTTGCGGCAGACGAAGACCCGGCCAGTCTGGGAGAAAGGCTTGCGCTTCCACCATTTCTTGAACCGCGGCGCGATGCAATCGAAGCCGGATTGAAGCCAATTGTTGTCCCGCAACCTTAGGCCCACTTTCGTCAGCTTCAACCTAATAAATGCTAAAAAACGCTTCATCTACCTGACGAAAGTAGGTTAGGACATAAAAAATCACTGTACTTTTCGGCAAAGAAAAAACCCTCCATAAATTCTATGGAGGGTTTTTAGTGTAGTGGACCTGAGGAGACTCGAACTCCTGACCTCTACAGTGCGATTGTAGCGCTCTCCCAACTGAGCTACAGGCCCTGACTTGCAGCGATCATTCTATCGTTTCGAGAGTGGGTTGTCAACTCCAACTTATTTGTGCTCACACTATTGTTCACTGCCGGGTATTGATAGCAGCCAGCTATCTCCCGTTTCACTAAACACAATACTCACCCGGTGTGAGCATTGTGTTTATGTTTTTAGTGTAGAGTTAAAAAAATTCATACCGGTAAAATCTCTTGCAACAACTGGGAGATAATATGGGAGTTTCTCTTAAAGAGATCTGGCAGAAATTGGATGGCCCCCTCTATGTGCTGATCCTGATTGCCACTCCCCTTATCGCGGCAGGGGAAATCAAGTGGATAATGCCCTGGATCTACCTGGGTCTGAATGTCGCCGTCACATTGATTGGTACGGCACTGATCGCCCGGAGTGATCCAGAGCTGATCGAGGAGCGCAGTCAGGTCAAAGCGGGAGGCAAGGGATGGGATCAGGTGCTTACCAATGTCTTCAGTTGGGTGACAGTCCCCACCGCCATGCTCGTGGCCGGGCTGGATAGGCGTTTGGGGTGGACGTTAAACATGCCGCTAGCGCTCCAGATCGGTGGGGTGGTTGCGGGTGTATTGGGATTTTGCCTGGTGATGTGGGCGATGGCGTCGAACAGCTTCTTCAGCACTTATGTCCGAATCCAAACCGAGCGGGGACATGAACCTGTTTCCAACGGCCCTTACCGGTATGTACGCCATCCAGGTTATATAGGATTCATCGCCACCGTTCTTGCCATACCTGTGGTGTTGGGGTCGGTCTGGGCGTTCATCCCGGCGGGATTTGGGGCGGCGCTTATGATCCTCCGAACGGCCTTTGAGGATAAAACCTTGCAAGAAGAACTCGACGGTTACCGGGAATATGCTCAGAAAACACGCTACCGACTGCTGCCGGGTATCTGGTAAACGTCAGTCACAATTAGGATGCTATGATGAACGCTAACATACCTGTTGAGGAACTGTCGCCTGAAGAAAAACGCGGCATCAATAAATGGATTGTCAGGGGCCTATCTGCCAAGATAATGGTAGCCGTGATACTGTTTGTCTCCGCCAACCGCCTCGATTGGGTGATGGGGTGGGCTTATGTTGGCATATTCCTGGCCTTCGATCTCGCGACTCTATTGGTTTCTTTACGCACTCACCCCGGACTGCTTGTTGAACGGGCTGATTTGCAGGAAGGAACCAAGCCCTGGGATAAGGTGATCGTCCGGCTGGCTGCCGGTTATCTGCCAATGGCGTGTTGGTTGATCTCCGGGTTGGATGATCGATTTGGATGGTCGGATGATATTTCTTTACCATCACAGATCATCGGCTTGACCGGTGTGGCTCTGGGTTATGCCCTGGTCGCCTGGGCGATGACGGCCAATGCTTTCTTTTCAGTTACCGTCCGCATCCAATCGGAGCGTGGGCACAAGGTCGCGGCGGGCGGACCGTATCGAGTGGTACGCCATCCGGGTTACGTGGGTGCGATTCTGTTTAATATGTTCACGCCGATCATGCTAGGTTCGTGGTGGGCGATGATCCCAGCCACCCTGGCGGCGGTGGGCTATATCGTGCGGACAGCCCTGGAGGATAAAGCCCTCCAGAAAGAACTCGACGGCTACCGAGAATATGCTCAGAAAACGCGTTATCGCCTGCTGCCGGGTGTCTGGTAGACACGGCTGCTACCCTTTCTTTCTCGCAAAGCGATACTCACCCGGCGTGAGTATCGCTTTGCTCTTCTAGACGATTTTAATGGGAATGCAGCCCGTGCCTGATGGCCGGTGTCTGCGTTTCAGGGAGTGAATCATCAACCTCACGGATAGCCGGGAACAGGCTCCCCAGGATTGAAACCAGCATCAACAGCACACCCATCAGGCTAAACAATAGCCCCATCCCGCGCCCGGTTCCCACTCCGAATACAGGGCCGAGCAAACCGGCAAGCTGCCCACCATCAGCCATCAGCGGTTCGAAGACTGTATCTGCCAGCGGCCCGGCCAGGATCAAGGCAATTGGCATGGCAGCGCGGGCGATCATCTGCCGGGCGGCAAATACCCGCCCCTGAATTTCTGCCGGAACCTTGCTCTGCCAGATAGCCTGATTCGCAGCGTTGACGACCGGCATTGAGAAGTGAGCGGTCGCGGCCCCTATCGCTGCGATCAGCGCTGTTGGCCGCAGCCCGATCAACACCAGCCCGATCCCCTTGACAAACTCAAAGATCAGCACGCCGTTAACCCGGCGCTTCGGCCCGCCCCAGGCGCTCATCACCAGGCTGCCAACCAGCATCCCCCCACCCGCAATCGAGATGATCACGCCCAGGGTGCTGGCAGTTGTATAGGTTCGCAGCATTGGAACCAGCAGCGCTCCGATCATGCCAATTGCGAAGTAAGCGAAGATCGACAGCACCAGCAGTCCAACCAATCCGCGATGCTGGCGGATGTAAGCCCAGCCTGCTCCCATCTCCTTGAGAATTGGTTTGGAAGGTTCGGCCTCGCTTTTCCGGTAGTCGGGGAAACGAACGAAGGCAAGAGTCGTGACAGCAAATAAGAATGTAGCCACATCGATCAGGATTACCCCCGATATCTGAATGGTCACGATCAATAACCCGGCCAGCGTCGGAGCGAGGATATCCGAAACAGCCGAGGCGATTTGCATCATTCCCCCGGCGCGGGTCAGGTGTTGATCGGGGACAAGCTGCGAGGTCGCTGCCAGATAAGCCGGAAGTTGAAAGGCATTAAACGACGCGTTGACGGCAGTCGCCAGGAAAACATGCCAGACTTCCAGGTTTCCCCCGGCCAGCAGCAGCGCAACAGCAAGGGTGCTCAACCCGGCCCCCAGGTCACTAATGAGCATCACCGACCGGCGATCAAGTCGATCCACCACCACACCCGCCAACGGCGAGAGCAGGATCATCGGTAGTACGGCACTCAGTGTGTTGATGGCAAAGGGGGTCACTGCCCCAGTACGATCGTAGACCCACAGGCCGAGCGAAAAGGCTGTCAGTCCAGAGCCTATCAGCGAGATGGTTTGTCCAAACCAAACCAGGATAAAAGTGCGAAATCCTCCACTGTGGAATTTCGATGACATTTAAACAACCTCCTGTAAATAAAAAAGCAGGGCCGCCGCCCGTTATTAGGCGACAACCCTGTCTTAGTAAATAAAAAGGCAGAGCAGCTAAAAAGCTACTCTGCGCAGTTGATAAAGGCCATTATACTTACTTGCCGGGGATTCGGCAAATTCTCTCGACGAATTGCTTCATTAACTCGCCCTGTTCGGCTAAAATATGACTACGATCAGGCCCAGATACTTTTTTGTCATGTGAGCCGGGCAATGCTATAATGTCGGCATTAGGGCGCGTAGCTCAGCTGGTTAGAGCGCACGGTTCACATCCGTGAGGTCGTGGGTTCGAGTCCCTCCGCGCCCATTTTGTATTTATGGGAATGCGGCAAAGCCTGACTGAATAGGCATTAACCGCATTTTTTTAGTATAGTGGTATAGAGCGGTGCAGCTAACATTGTTGAATAGGTCATTATTGCCTACTAGTTGACCGCCAGTGTGAACTTACTTTGCCTACCAAATATCGGATTCATTGAAAGAGCAAACATTGTGACTGATCGGATTCCTGTCACGCATCGAGAGTGGGCGCTATTTGGATTACGTTGGATCACCCCTGCTTCACTGTTATTTCACATTCTCCGAATAGGGCCATTATCCAGCCAAACCTCGACGCTCGTGTTGGGCGTAGGTGTGCTGGCTGTCATTTCCAACCTGGTATTCCTGCTTCTATTGATGAGTGGGCGATGGTCGCGGCTGCTCATCATCTTTGGCATTGTGTCAGATGTCGTTCTGTCGCTGGGGGCGGTCGCTATTGCCGGAGGTCGCTTCGCCTGGTTGGGACTTGTGCCCATTATTACGGCCAGCTTCTATTTCGAGTGGACGGTTGCACTGGGGGTCAGCCTATTCGTCGGCATTGGATTTGTCATCCTCCAGCAACTGCTTCCTGTACCGAACTCGCCCGATTTTCTCAGTACCGTCCTCGCGGCACTGATGTTGGCCGGAGTGGGAGTCGCATTCTCCTTAATGCGCACCGGGCCTGAACAGCAGTTAGAAATGGATCGGGCCGGTAAGCGCACCGAACGGTTAACACGATTGGCAAGCCAGTTCATTGACGTGTTGTACGAAATGGTACACATTTTGAGCGTATCGCAACTGGACCCCAACCGCGTGGTTGTTTCGGCGCTCGATTTTGTCCTGGATGGTTTAGAGCGTACCGAAGTCCCTCAGCCAATCTATGGAGCAATTCTCCTCTTTTCTGAAACAGAAGACGGGCAGACTATCCTGCTGCGCGTTACGCGAACCAGCAGTAATGTCCCACCCAGCGAGGAGAAGGTTGTGGCCTGGGGCGTTTCCGGGGCTATCGGACAGGCGCTTACCACATCGGAATTGGTCATTTCAAAAGACCCGGCCCATGACGAGGAACTCAGCAATTTTGAGAACAGCTTCGCCAAGTGCGCAGCGGTGTTGTGTGTCCCCTTAAAAGCGGGGGCAGATTGGTATGGGGTGCTGCTGTTGGGCAGCCATGAGGCGGATGCCTTCAAAGACCTTCATACCAAGCTGGTCGAAACTATTGCAAATCAGGCATCGGCTTCTCTTCATAACGCCCAACTTAATGCCGACCTGCGCGAACAACGTGACCGGATTGTCCGGGTGGAAAAAGATGCGCGGGCACAGTTAGCCGGTGATCTCCATGACGGCCCTACCCAAAGCATTTCCGCCATCGCCATGCGGTTAAACTATACCCGTAAGCTCATTGAAAGAAAGCCTGAAGAAGTCGTCCAACAACTGTTTGATATCGAAGACATGGCCCGCAAAACCACCAAAGAAATCCGGGCAATGTTGTTTGAACTCCGACCCAAAGCCCTGGATGATGGGTTAGAAGCCGGGTTGAAACAGCTTTCTCTCAGGATGAAGGAAACTTACGAACAGTCGGTTGAAGTTCGGGTACACGAAAATGCCGACAAGCTCCTTGACGAGCAAGCTACTCTCACCCTATTCTCAACCGTTGTTGAAGCGACCCATAACGCTCGGAAGCACGCCCGCGCCGATTTGATCGTCGTCGAAGTGGGAGTCCGGGATAATAATATGGTCTTAGAGATTACCGATAACGGGGTAGGCTTTGACGCCGAAAAAGCGCTGGCTGAAGCCAAGAACCGCGAAGGGCATCTTGGCCTGATCAACCTCCAGGAGCGGGCACGGTTTATTGAAGGCTCGTTCTTCATTAGTTCAGAGATCGGCAAAGGGACAAAGATCACGGTCGCTATTCCGATGGAAGTTATCCACCGGCGCAGGAACGAAGAGATCGAAATGAAACAGCGGGAACGGGAAGAACGTTCCGGGGCCGTCGTGCGCCCCTGAGGGTATCCCATGCGGCTGTACTTTTTCCGCCATGCAGAGGCGGAACCATCGTTAAGCAATGATTTCGAACGTCGCCTGACCCGGCGCGGTACTTCCCGTACCGAGATCGCCGGGCAGGTGCTTCTTCGCCTGGGGATCAAACCCCAACACATTTTCTCCAGCCCGCGTATCCGTGCGTTGCAAACAGCCGAAATCCTGGCCGATATCCTGGATATGGAAGTCGAGATCGAGGAGGGTATCGATTTTGGTTTCAATCTGGGTGTGGTTGAAGACCTGGTTGAGAACCTGGATGTTGACGAGCAGGTGATGTTCGTCGGCCATGAGCCAAGTATGAGTTCGGTGGTCGGTCAGCTTACCGGCGGGGATGTTGCCATGAAAAAGGGTGGCATGGCACGGATCGATGTGACGTTCTTTGCATCCCCCCTGGCCGGTGAACTGATCTGGCTAATTGCCCCAAAGGTGTTTGATGCGCTTGGGGACGAAGCCTGACCAATAGCCTCGCGTTTTTATGATCCCAACGCTTCCCGCAGCCCTGCGATAAAATCCGCTTTACCACCCTGTGAAGGATGGCGAAGCGGAAAGTGTTCATGCCCCAATTCGGTGAGCATCCGTTGAGCCGTTCGCCCCACTCCGAGGATCAGTTCAAAGTCGAATAAGCCCATCACCCGGTCGATGTAAAGCGCGCCCATTCGCTGCTCGGTTCGCGTGGGTGTCCGATTCGATTGACGGTTGCCCGGCTTATGTGGGTGCAAAGGAACGGTATTCCACAAAACAGGCGGTTGATCGGCATACTCAACAAGTGCATTCCACAGGATGGTGGCGCTCATTTCCGCGACGCCTTGCGGATGATCGCTGGTTTGCCGGTAACCCTCGCCTAACAGATCCCATTTAGGGATCCCGCCCAACAGGATGCGCTCGCTGGTCACCGGGATGCCGGTTAGTGCACACCCTCGATAACCGGGAGCCTCAGCAACTAATAGTACACGGGCTTCTCGTTGGCGCAGATCGGACAGGTAGCGTATCAGATTCTCCTGCCGGACAGCCGCTGCCGGGTCATCCGAAGGAGCATAGGGGTTGAATAAACGGTCTGAACCGGGCAGAGCCGCCAGTTCTTCGACCAGGGTGCTTATGTCTTCCATCAGGCGATCATCTCCGGGTACTAGTTTTTTGTCAGCCGAACGATAACCGGGAGATGATTAGACCCCGCTTGTTCGCCGACCTGGGCATCGGTGGCCGTAAAGTGTCCGGGGGAATACCAAACATAATCGATCCGCACCAATGGCTGATCAGAAGGGAATGTTGCTCCAAAGCCTTTCCCCGACTCCCGGAAGGCATCAACCAGACCAGCTTCTACCAGCAGATCGTATTCACCACTTTGATCGGTCAGGTTCAGGTCACCTATCAGCAGCGTGGGCTGTGTGCTATCGATCAACGAGGCCAATGCTTCGAGATCGGCCCGGCTGCGCGGACGGTAACCCCGGCCAAATGGATCGATTACCGGCGAGTTCGGGTGGGCAACAAAGACGGTGATAGGCTGTCCCTCGATCTCAAGTCTTGCTTGTAAATAGGGACGCTGCGAGTCAAGGAAGATCACCCCATCCTCAAGGATCGGATAGCGGCTGATCAACCCGATCCCCTCTTCTCCGTCCGGGTAAAGAGCCTGATAACGATAATCACTGGAGAGATCGCGGCGGATGGCGTTTGCCTGATCGTTGGATAGTTCCTGAAGCGCGATCACATCGGCGGCAGAAGCCTCCAGCATATCAACCAGCCTGTCCGGTTTGGCCCGCCCGTGTGCGACATTGAGGGTCAACACCGTCAAGAACTGGGAATCAGATGCAGCCGATACAGGTCTGGGTTCGGTAGGAAAAAACAGGCTGCCAAACAGCCACAAGAAGGCAAGTATGTTGGCGGCTGCTAATCCTGCCCCTATCCAATGCCGCCGTATGATTAACATAAAGGGCAGCACCACAAATGAGGGCAAAAGCAGCAGGTGGATCACATTCATCCACAGGGCAACGGGCCATAAGGCATCACCTGTCAGCGCAGAGAGTCCCCAGGTCATCAGCATGGCAGTCAGGTATAAGTAGATATCCAGCAGTAGCAATTGCCAGACCGACTGCCATGACCGGCGATCAAGGTTCTGGCGGATGATGGTTGCGATGAATTCTCGAATGTTTGGCATTATATGATCATAACGCGGTTTAATCGGTAGTTTCTACCGGCCAGTACAATTGGGCTATCACCGGTAGGTGATCGGAGCCGGTCCCAGGCCCAACCCAGGCTTGCTGGGCTTCAAAGTGATCGGTGTACCACACATAATCAATACGGATGGCCGGGATTCTACCGAACCGCTCAAGCTTGATGCCCGGCCAGGTCGAACCGAAACCCCAACCGGCCTCGCGGAAAGCATCGTGCAGCCCGGCGTCTGCCAACAGATGATAATCGGTACTTTGATCCACCATGTTAAAGTCGCCCATCATGATGGTCGGTTCGCCGCTGGTAGCCAGATCGACGAAGATGGGGATTTCCCCGATACCATTTGATTGATATTTCTTGTAACTCTCTATTTTGGGTGCGGGTGGGTGAACATTGATGATGGTCAGCTTGCGCCCGTCAACTGACAGGACGGCGGTCAGGTAGGGTAAGGCTGTCTTGTTCTGCTCAATCTCGTACTCAATGATGGGATAGCGACTCAACAGTCCAATGCCAGGGATGCCGTAATCAACATACTCACGATAGGGATATTCGTCCAGTAAATTATCTTTCAGGGCAGCCGCCAGCACCGGCCCGACTTCCTGCAAAGCCACAATGTCTGCCCCGGAGTCGCGCAGCAGGGGGATCAGTTCCTCCGGGGTAGCATAGTCTGTTTTGACGTTCAAAGTCATCACGGTGAGGGTTTGATCGGAGCTGGCTCTGGCAGTTTGAATGGTTGACTGTGGTAGAAATAACCCACCAAACAACCAGATAAAGGCGAGCACCCCTGCCGCGAGCATCCCCGCTGTGGGCCAGCGCCGCCGCCAGAGTATGATCGGAAGCAGGATGAAGGCTGGCAGCAAAAGCCAGTGCAACAGGTTGCTTACCATCGCCAGCGGCCACAGCCGGTAACCGGTGAAAATCCGCAATAAAAAATACAGGCAGATCCCCACAGCGTACACATCGACCGCTGCTAGCAATAACCTGCCCAGTCTTACTAATAACTGCTGGCCGAAACCAGAAGCTTGTTCATTTTCTACCATACCAACTATACCCTCAACAACAAACAGCCAATAAGCTCTATTTCCAGACCAGTTCTGCCAATACCGGGCGATGATCGGAGCCGGTACCTGGCCCAACCCAGGCTTGCTGGGCTTCAAAGTGATCAGTGTGCCATACATAGTCAATGCGAATGACCGGGTTCTCGAACACCGGGGCGACATCCCGGTCGGGCCAGGTCGAGCCAAAGCCCCAACCGGCCTCGCGGAAGGCATCGTGCAGTCCGGCATCTACCAACAGGCGGTAATCGGCACTTTGATCGACTGCGTTAAAATCGCCCATCAGAATGGTTGGTTCGCCACCGGTTGCCAGATCGACAAAGAAGGAGATTTCCCCAATAGACTGTGATCGATATCCTTCCCGACTGGTCAATGCGGGTGGCGGCGGGTGGACGTTGATGACGAACAGTTTCTGTCCATCAACCGACAGGGTCGTGATCAGATAAGGAAAGGCCGTTTCATTCACGATAATCTTGTGTTCAACGATGGGGTAACGGCTTAACAATCCAATGCCGGGAACGCCGTAGCCAATGTAATCACGATACGGGTATTCGTCCAGTAAATTATCATCCAGGGCAGCCGCCAACACCGGCCCAACTTCCTGCAAAGCGACAATGTCTGCCCCGGAATCGTGCAGCAGGGGGATCAGTTCCTCTGGGGTGGCGTTATCATCATTGGTATTCAGGGTCATCACGGTCAGGGTTTGATCTGAACCGGCATGGACGGTTGGGATGGTTGACCGCGGTAGAAATAACCCACCAAATAACCAGATGAAGGCGATCAACCCTGCCGCGAGCATTCCCGCCGTAGGCCAGCGCCGCCGCCAGAGTATGATCGGAAGCAGGATGAAAGCGGGCAGCAAAAGCCAGTGCAACAGGTTACTCGCCAGTGCCAGCGGCCACAATCGGTAACCGGTAAAAATCCGCAGCAAGAGATACAGACATATCCCTACAGCGTACACATCAACTGCTGCTAATAATAACCTGCCCAGGCTCACTAATAACCTGTGCCCAAAGCTGGATGACTGCTCATTTTCGGTCATGTTAACTACCTCCACCCCCCTAAACACTCCTACAGACAGACCGCCGGACAGGAAATAAGTCCTATTCCCAGGACAATTCTGCGAATACGGGCCGGTGATCGGAACCGGTGCCCGGTCCAACCCAGGCTCGCTGTGTGGTGAAGTGCTCGGTGTGCCAGATGTAATCAATACGGATGATCGGATTGCCAACCAATGGAGCTACCCTTCGGGCAGGCCAGGTCGAGCCGAAGCCCCAACCGGCCTCGCGGAAAGAATCGTGCAGTTCGGCGTTTGCCAGCAAACCATAATCAGCACTTTGATCGGTCGTGTTGAAGTCGCCCATCAGGATAGTTGGTTCGCTGCCAGTTGCCAGGTCAACAAAATGAGGGATTTCCTCGATAGCCTGAGATTTATATCCACGCCGACCGGCCAATATGGGCGGCGGCAGATGGGCGCTGATCACGGTCAGCTTCTGCCCGTCAACCGATAGAGTCGCGATCAGATAGGGGAAGGCGGTGCCATTTTCGACCATCTCATACTCAAGGATGGGGTAGCGACTCAACAAGCCGCTGCCATAGCTGATATAAGCACGATTCGGATACTCGTCCAGCAAGCTATCGTCAAGGGCGGTAGCCAACGCGGCTCCAACTTCTTGTAAAGCAATGATATCAGCCCCAGAACCGCGAAGGACGGGGATCAGCTTCTCCGGCGCGGTGACGTCTGCGTTGGTGTTGAAGGTCATCACAGTCAGGGTGTGGCCTGATCCGGCCTGGGCAGTCGGGATCGTTGACGGCGGCAGAAATAACCCACCAAACAGCCAGGCAAAAGCGATCACCCCCGGTGTGAGCATCCCCGCCGTAGGCCAGCGCCGCCGCCAGAGCATGATCGGAAGCAGGGTGAGAGCGGGCAGTAGAAGCCAGTGCAAGAAAATGCTAAAAAACGCCAGCGGCCACAGCTGGTAGCCGATGAAAATCCGCAGCAAGAGATACAGACATATCCCTGCTGCATACAGGCTGACCGCTACAGAAGATGACCTACCCAGGTTTTTCCAGAATTTGCGGCCAAAATCAGATTGCTGCTTATTTTCTGTCATGCCCATTGTGCCTTCACCAAAACACCTATTTCCAGGTCAACTCAACCAGCACCGGCAGGTGATCGGAATTGGTGCCCGACCCAACCCAGGCTCGCTGGGCGGTGAAATGATCGGTGTACCAGATGTAATCAATGCGTATGACAGGCTTGTCAACCAACCGGACAACTTTACGATTGGGCCAGGTTGAGCCAAATCCCCAACCGGCCTCGCGGAAAGCGTCGTGCAGCCCAGAATCGGCCAACAGGTCATAATCGGGACTTTGATCCACCGTGTTGAAGTCGCCCATCATGATGGTTGGTTCGCCGCTGGTTGCCAGATTGACAAAGTGGGGAATTTCATCAATGCCCCGTGAATAATACCCATCCCATCGGCCCCATTTGGGTGGGGGTGGGTGAACGCTGAGTACGGTCAGTTCGCGCCCGTCAATTGACAGAGTAGCGATCAAGTAGGGCTTGGCGGTTTTTCCCTCGACGATTTCATGCTCAATGATTGGATGGCGGCTTAACAATCCAATACCATCTGCACCATATCCAACATATTCACGATACGGGTATTCATCTAGTGGATTATCGTCAAGGGCCGCTGCCAACCCCTGTCCTATTTCTTGCAAGGCGATAATGTCTGCCCCGGAATCGCGCACCCCAGTGAACACTTCTTCCGGTGTGGCAAAGTCCGAGTTAACGTTCCAGGTCATCACCCTCAGAGTGTGATCCGAATCGGCGTGAGCAGTCGAGATGGTTGACTGCGGGAGGAATAACTCACCAAACAACCAGATGAAAGCGATCACCCCGGCGGTGAGCATTCCCGCTGTAGGCCAGCGCCGCCACCAGAGCATGATCGGAAATAAGATCAAGGCAGGCAGCAGAAACCAGTGTAAAAAATTGCTCACCATTGCCACCGGCCATAACCGGTATCCGGTGAAAATTCGCAGCAAGAGATACAGGCATATCCCCGCTGCATACAGGCTGATCGCTACTGAAAATAACCGGCCCACCAGGTTTTTCCAGAATTTACGACCAAAACCAGGCGGCTGCTCATTTTCTGTCATACTCACTATATCCTCACCAATGAACATGAAATGAGTCTTATTCCCAGGCCAGTTCAGCCAATACCGGCAGGTGATCTGACCCCGCATTTGGCCCGACCCAGGCTCGCTTTGCAATGAAGTGTTCGGTATATAAAATGTGGTCGATCCGTATCAGGGGGGGGATTGGATAATCTGGGTAACCCTGAAAATTGCCAAAAGCTGGAAAAGTCAGCCCGAAGCCGGTCCCAGCCGCGTAGAAGGCGTCGTGTAACCCGGCTTCGTGCAGCGGGTTATAGCCACAGCTCTGATCAGACATATTCAGGTCACCCGCCAGGATCGTTGGCGAATCGGCAAGCGCCATGTCTACCAACTCGGACATTTCATCTACTGAATAGGAACAATAATCCGAGAGATCCCCGTGCCAATATGGCGTTGGCGGCATGGTATGGATGTTCATGACATTGAGCGGCTGCCCATTCACGTCGATGGTGGCACGGGTGAAAAAGGGCAGCCCTTCCCGGTGATCGGAGAACCACGCCTGATCAACGATCGGGTAAACGCTGAAGATCGCATTGCCTGGATAATCGCCTTCTCCGACCACGATTGCCTGGTACGGATACAAATCAGACACGCCAGCCGGAATCTCTTCAGCTTCTTCTAACCCCACTTCCTGGAGCAGGATAATATCCGCGCCGGAGTTGCGCAGCATCGGGATCAGGCCATCGTCGGCGGCCCCATCGGCCAGGATGTTAAAGGTTAACACCCGCAGTGTGAGACAGTCTTCACAGTGCGGGTTGTGCGGTAGGAACAATCCACCATATAACCAGGCAAACGCCAGCGCGTTGATACCAAGCAGGGCGGCTGTTTGCCAGCGCCTCAAGATCAGTATCACCGGGAACAGGATCACAGCAGGCAGCAGCACCAGATGCAGAAAGTTGCCCACAACGGCGACCGGCCACAACTTCTCATTGTTGGTCAGAAATCGGATCAGGAAGAATGCGATCAGCCCGGCAGCATACAGGTTACAAAAAATAACCAGAACTCTGCCTTTACCATTTACCGGCTTTTCCCGAACAGGGTTTGCAGCTTTGGCTTGTAGCATGAGCGGAGTATAGCCTGACCTGAAAGGGTGCTGCCAGACGATTCTCATACGGTTTGACTTTGTGAAACCCCTCCACCCAGTGATCCGTACTATTGTGTAGGTGATTAAATCTGTTTGTTGAAAGGGGCCGAACATGTCTCAACAAATTTCCCGCCGTTCGTTTTTAATCCTTACTGGAGCAGCAGGCGGGGCTTTTTTATTGTCCGGGTGTGGATTAAGTAATCGCTTGAACGGCATACCCGAAACCCAACTCCCCCAGATCGATGGGGCGTGGACTTATGCTGATGGAACCCTATCATTAGACCTGACAAAACTGCCTGAGTTGGATGACCTGGGTGGAGCCGTTCGCATTGAAGGAGATGATCTGCCGGAGCCTATCCTGGTCATACTGGGAGAGGATGATAATTATTACGCCTTCAAGAATGTTTGTACTCACGCAGGCCGGATGATCGACCCGGTCGCCGGGACAATGACTCTGCAATGTTGCAGCGTGAGCAGTTCTACCTTTGATTACGAGGGCAATGTTTTATCCGGGCCAGCCGAAGGCGCGCTCAGCGGTTATCCATTAAGCGTGGAGGAAGATCAACTGCTGATCACACTCTAAAATTCTTGACTCCTCACAGGTAAGACCGCTTGAGAAAATTCTGAAGCGGTTTTTTATTGTCAAATTGGCTAGCTGATTTCTTTTAGCGTATATTCTGTACGAAATAATCTTTGCAAAAAAGGCAGGAATCTTGACCAATCCCTTCGATTTACTTATGGAAAACATGGCACATGGCGGCTCGGCAATGGGACGGCATGACAACCGGGTCGTCTTTGTGCCCTATACCCTGCCCGGTGAACGCATCCGGGCGCGGATTGTTGATGAGAAAAAGAACTTTGCCCACGGCGAGGTTGTTGAGATTGTTGAACCTTCGCCCCATCGTGTTGAACCACGCTGCCCGCACTTTGGGCCGGGGCAGTGCGGCGGCTGTCACTGGCAGCACATCGACTATGCACAGCAGTTAGTCTACAAGCGTGATGTAGTGATCGACCAGCTCAGGCGGCTGGGTAAGTTCAGTGACCCGGTCGTTCACCCCACCATCCCCAGCCCTGATCCCTGGGCCTATCGCAATTACGTTACCTTCACCCGGACGCGGGATGATCAGCTTGGATTTTACAGTGACGATAACCAGAAGATCATCCCTATTGAAACCTGCCATATCATGCACCCGGCGCTGTTAGAACTCTTCGAGCAGTTCGACCTGGGCGATGCGGAGATCAAGCGAGTCAAGTTCCAGGTTGGCTCCGACTCGGATGACCGGATGCTGATCATCCAGACACCGGATAACCTGGCCCCGGAGATTGAAGTAGATTTCCCTGTTTCGATTAACCTGCTTCTTAGCGATAACGAGCCGGTGAATCTGATTGGCAGCCCGCAGGTAAGTTACCAGATATTCAACCGGGAATTCCGGGTTACCGCCGGGGGATTCTTCCAGGCGAATCGAGCCATCGCCGAGGTGCTGGTCGATCAGGTCATATCCCGGTTGGATTTGCAGGGAACCGAGACGATCCTCGATCTATACAGTGGGGTTGGGTTGTTAACAGGCTTTATCGCCGAGCGTGCCGATTTGGTAATCAGCGTGGAGAGCTATCCCCCAGCCGTGACCGACGCTGACGAAAACCTGGCCGACCTGGAAAACGTTGACCTGGTTGAAGGTTCTGTTGAGAGTGTCCTCGCTGATCTTGACGGGCCGTTTGACGGGATTGTGGTCGATCCACCGCGCACGGGGTTAAGTTCGGGGGTGATCGATGAATTGGTGCGGCTGGATGCCCCCGGCATTATCTACGTGAGTTGTGACCCGGCCACCTTTGCCCGCGATGCGAGGCAGTTTTCCCAGCGGGGTTATAATCTGCTGGATGTACAGCCCGTCGATATGTTCCCCCAAACCTATCATGTCGAATGTGTCGCAACCTTGAGCCGGATTGAATAACCCACCCGTCGAATTTTGCCCAGGGACCCTTGTTGACTACAATGAAGCAGAACCAAAAAGGAGAATAGAAATGAAGTATCGAATCAGTGGAACCACCATGCAGGCCCTTGATGTATTGATAGAAAAGGGCGAGGCCCTCGTGACCGAAACCGGTGGAATGGCCTGGTATAAGGGGCAGGTAGATATGAAAACCAACATGCCCGGTGGCTTAATGGGCGGATTGGGCCGGGCGCTTTCCGGTGAATCCGTCTTCATGACTACCTATACCGCTACTTCCGACCAGGTGGTGATTACCTTCACACCGGAAGCCCCCGGTTCCATCGTTCCAATAGAACTGTCTCCGGGCCAGGTTATCATCGCCCAGCGTGACGCCTTTATGTGTGCCCAGCAGGGCGTAGAATTAGCCGTCCATTTTAAGCAGCGGCTTGGCGCAGGCTTGTTCGGCGGCGAGGGATTCATTCTGCAAAAGGTCACCGGGCCGGGTGTTGCCTTCTTTGAGATTGATGGCGAAACGATCGAGATGGAACTGGCTACCAACGAAACAGTGCATGTCGATCCGGGCCACATCGCCATGTTTGAGCATACTGTCCAGCACCGGATTGACCGGATCAAAGGCGTTTCTAATGTTTTGTTCGGTGGCGAAGGTTTGTTCCTGGCAACGCTGACCGGGCCGGGGAAGATCTGGCTGCAAACCATGCCGCTCTCCAACCTGATCGCCAAGATTGCGGCTTCAATGCCCAGCAGCGGAAGTTAAAGATAAGGGCCTGCCGTATTACTATGAATGAATACCTCAATGCAGCCCAGGACATCGCATACACGGCAGGGGCTCTACTCCGTGAAGCTTATGATCAACCGCGCCAGATAACACACAAAGGCGTGGTTGATCTGGTCACTCAGGCAGATCGCGCCGCCGACGAACTGATTATCCAATCATTACAAAAAGCCTATCCAGACCACAGCATTCTGTCTGAAGAGACCGGCACACTTGAGAGAAATAATGGCTACAGGTGGATCATCGATCCACTGGATGGAACCACTAATTTCGCGCATGGGTTTCCGGTTTTTGCCGTATCAATTGCCCTGCAAGACTCAGAGGGTCTATCCGTCGGAGTCGTTTACGATCCGATGCGGGACGAAAGTTTTTCGGCGGCGAGGGGTGAGGGGGCCTGGTTGAACGGCAAACCCATTCACCCTTCTACCGTGAAGCAGCTGAAAGACGCGCTGGTGGTGAGCGGTTTTCCCTATAACCGGCATACCGCACCGGACAATAACAGTGCAGCTTTTTCTGCTTTCATCCGGCGGGCACAGGGTGTGCGCCGCGTTGGCGCAGCGGCCCTTGACCTGGCTTATATCGCTTGTGGACGATTTGATGGCTACTGGGAATCTCCTATCAATAGTTGGGATATAGCCGCCGGTATGCTGCTGGTCAAGGAAGCCGGGGGAATGATCACCACCTATCAGAGCGATGTAACAGACGACGAGGCCATATTGAAAAAGGGTCAGATTATCGCCAGCAATGGACATATCCACTCGGCGATGATCGCGACTCTGCACGAAGTCTATGCCCGACCAGATTGATATGATTCGCGCGTGTGAGCTATGAAAGTCTCACACCTTCTCTTGTAAACTACATAAAGGGGGACTTCAGTGAAGCTTGATTGGAAATTAACCTTCCTGATCGGCTTTGGTTTCCTGGGTATCAGTGTGATGTGGCAGGTTTATAACCTATTCGTGCCAATCTTTTTGCAAGCTGGAAACCCGGACTTCGATTCACAGACCGCCGCAAAAACTCATATCGTACAAGCGGGTGAAACGTTTGAGAGTATCGCCGAGATCTACCATATTGAGGCTGGTGAACTTCGGGCGTTGAACCCAGCGGATGCAGCAGCAGCACTTGAAGCAGGCCAGGAGCTTTCCATTCAACCTTATAATGGCTTTGGCTTGAGTGCTTCCCTGGCGGGTACGATCATGACCCTCGATAATATCGCAGCGTTGTTCATCTTACCCGTGATCGGGGTCTGGAGTGACCGGACGCGTACGCGCATCGGCAGACGCTACCCCTATATCCTGGCCGGTGCGCCAGTTGCAGCGATTGCTTTTGCTCTAATCCCGGTGGCCGCCGGGTTAATTACCCCCGGCACAAGCGGCAGCATTGCACAGAATCAGGGAGCATTTGCATTCTTTATGATCGCTGCCGGGTTGATGCTGCTGGCGATGGCACTCTTCCGCACGCCGGTCATCGCGCTGATGCCCGACCTCACCCCCTCGCCGCTACGCAGTAAGGCCAACGGCGTGATCAATCTTATGGGTGGTATTGGGGGGATCATTGCTGCTCTTGGGCTGTCGCTCCTTTTTGATAAAAACCCACTCTACCCCTTTCTCGTCGGGTCGGTGCTCCTGGTGGTAGCCATTGCACTGTTGTTCTTCACCGTCAGGGAACCGGAAGTTTCGGAGATAGCTCACCCTGAAAGCGAAGAAGAAGAGGCCCTCGGTGCTCTTAAAGGAGTCAAATTGATCCCGCCTGCTTACCGGCGCAGCCTGATCTTTTTGATGTTGGCAATATTTAGCTGGTTTGTGGGGTTCAACGGGATCGAGACATTTTTCTCGTCGTATGCTGTCACCACGCTGGGTGTCACGGCAGGAGAAGCAGGCCCCCTGTTCTCAGTGGCGCTGGGGGTGTTTATCCTGTTTGCCGTCCCTGCCGGTTTTATCGGGGAGCGATTTGGGCGCAAGCGAACGATTCTGATCGGCCTGGTGGCCTTCGCCATCCTGCTGACTCTCGCATTCTTCTTTGCCAACGTCACGCTGATTGTCATTGTGCTGGCACTGGGTGGGGCGAGCTGGGCGCTGATCAACATCAACTCACTGCCGATGGTGGTCGATACAACTGAGGACGAGCGCCTCCTGGGAACCTACACTGGGTTGTATTATTTTGCCTCGCAGTCAGCAGCGATCTTCGGCCCGATCTTGAACGGGGTGATCATCGACCTGACCGGGCGGAACTACAATTCGATCTTCCTCGTCACCCCGACCTTTTTTGTGTTGGCTGTTCTGTGCATGGTTTTTGTAACACGCGGCGAGGCGCATGTGCAGACAGCAGTTGAGGTCTGATACTGTTATGCCACAGGCAAAATGGTGGAAAATATCACTGATTGTGATTGGCGCGGCTGTGGGCCTGATTGTCTGTGTCTGGCTGCTGGCAACCTATTGGCCTGGCGGGGTGGATTACTATAGCCAATACTATCCAATTTCCAACCAGTGGGTCCGGGGGAAAATACAGATCTATGATGAACAATCGGGAGGGTATTACCAGGCTCCCTGGGTGATCCCGCTGCTTCTGCCTTTTACCCTCTGGCCTTACGATATTGGTCGTGCCCTGCTGTGGATTGCCTCGATGGCAATCATTGTTGTGGGCGTACTGATTTTCAGTAAACCGGGCCGCCATCGCCCCTGGGTGTTGGCCTTTGCCATATTCAACCTGTTTACCTTTGATCTACAGTATCGCTCTCAGATCGATGCATTGGCGGCATTGGGTTTTATTCTGGGTTGGATTGCCATCAGTAAGCATAAGCCCTGGCTGCTGGCAGTGGCATACGTCTCACTGACCATCAAAGTGCCCAATACCATCCCAGTCGCCCTGTTTTTCTTGTGGTTCTCTGTGAAGCGTTGGCCGCACCGAGATATTGTTACCAGCCTGATGCTTCCGGTTAGCATGGTGCTCTCGTCTTTTTTGATTTTCCCTGGATGGGTTCCCCGTTGGCGGGAAAGTATGCTGGGTAATCCTCCGCTTATCATGTGGCAGACTACTATCTGGCGTATTTCGGATTTCCTCGGCCTCCCACGCATTGTGCCCTGGTTGTTTGCAATTCTGGCTATATCCGTCTCAATCTGGGCGTGGGTTCGAGCAGGGGATATTGGGCACGACCAATCCTCTCCTGATTTGTCGCGGGTTACACTTTCACGGTTCATGATCGTGATCGCCTGTACGTTTGTTGTAACCCCTTATTCACTAAGCTACCATTTCGTCCCGCTGCTTGCCATCGTGATGCCGCTCCTGGCTGGATGGCGAATGAGTGTTGTGGTTGGGTTGTATCTTCTGACTTATATGCCCATCGCGCGGGTATTTCTAGGAGAAAACTATTCCTGGATAGACATGACATTTGCCCTGGCAACTTTTGTAGCAACTATTGCTTATATCGTTGATATGTCTCGAAAAACGATCAAGGAGCAAGAATTGACCCATGAATTTAGAAGATACGATCCAGCCTGATGATGAGCTACCTCCTGGCACAGAGGAGGAAAGTCGGCGCGATCTACGAATCCGTGCGCTAAAAATGGCGCTGATCTCCTTTGTGATCTTTCGCATTGTCACGATGGCCTGGGCAACATTCATTATCCTCCGCTTCCCCTTGAGCGAAGAACGGCTGGAAGGGGCAGCTTTGTATCTGACCGATTATGACAAGTACGTAGAATCATACAGTGAGCCCTTCCAGGCGGTGTTCGGACCCTGGTATCGTTGGGATACTGTCAATTACGTGATCATGTCCCAGAATGGTTATCAGCCCGATGATCTGAGCACTTCATGGCCTCCGGTTTACCCGCTGCTGGTCGCCGGGGTTGATCTGATCGTTAACCAACCGCTGGTCAGCAGCATCATTGTGAGCAACCTGGCCTTGATTGCAGCCCTCTACCTGTTATATCTTTACACTGCTGAGCTGTATCCCTCAGCGGCTAAATGGGCGGTAATCTACTGGCTGGCCTGGCCTGCGGGTTTTTTCCTCGTTGCCGGGTATACGGAAACGGTCTTTACGATCTGCGCGTTGGGAGCCTTGATGCTAGCCCGCCGGGGAAAATGGGCCTGGGCCAGCGCATGCGCTGCGCTGGCGACTCTCACCCGCAGCCCGGGAGTCATGATCGCCATTCCGCTGGCTTATGGATTCTGGGAGCAGCACAAAGGGAAGCCCTGGAAAGACTGGTTGAAGGGTGGCTGGTTGGCTTTAATCCCCCTCGCCTATGGTGCTTATACATTCTACGTTTACCGGATCACCCAGTCGGGTTTCTGGCAGCCTTATAGCGGCTACTGGTCTACCCGGATTGCCTGGCCCTGGGTAGGGATTATCGGGAATATCAGGCTCTTTTTTAGAATGTTCGCGGCTGAGGGTCGCAACCCGCGCCTGTTCGCCCTAATCCTTGATCTGGTGACCTATTTCATTATGCTGGAAGCGATGATCGTCGCGACCCGCCGCCGCCGGTTCTCCTGGATGGAGATCCTCTATGGCTGGATATATATGCTGATCTACATCACGATCATCTATGAACCCGGTCCTCGCCTGGAGTCTGTGTCTCGTTATTTGCTAATTATCTTCCCAGGTTTTGTCACGCTGCCGATGCTGATTCGTAAGCGGCACATGAAGATTCTGGTGGCTGTATTTCTGGGCCTTGTCCAACTGGTGGCGCTTGGATTCTTTGTCTGGCATTTCTGGGTTGCGTAAAAGGATGTCCATATGTCCTATGAATATATTGAGACTGAGATTCACGACCGGGCCGGATTGGTGCGTTTCAACCGCCGCCGGGCACTCAATGCGCTGAACACCGGCCTTATCGCCGAAACCCGTCAGGCCCTTTCCGATTTTGACCGTGACCAGGCTGTCGGGGCAATAGTGCTGACCGGCAATAAGCGCATCTTTGCTGCCGGAGCCGATGTTCAAGAGATGTCAGAGGCTTCCGCGGTCGAAATGCTGACCAGCGATCTGGTCGGAACCTGGAATGAGATCGCCCAACTCCACAAACCCTTGATCGCTGCAGTGTCGGGTTATGCCCTGGGCGGTGGCTGCGAGATCGCCATGATGTGTGATATGATCATCGCCAGCGAAACGGCAGTTTTCGGGCAGCCGGAGATCAACCTGGGTGTTATCCCTGGGGCTGGCGGCACACAGCGATTAGTGCGGGCAGTCGGCAAGGCGATCGCTATGGAGGTTATTCTCAACGACCGCCGCCTGACCGCCGAAGAAGCCTACCAGTTTGGGCTGGTCAACCGGGTGTATCCGGTCGATAGTTACCTGGACGAAGCCCTTAAACTGGCTAATGAACTCGCAGCCCGCGCTCCAGTTGCCATCCGCCTGGCGAAAGAGGCGATCAACAAAGCCTACGAGATGACACTGGCGGAAGGGCTGCAATTCGAACGGCACAAATTCTATTTCCTGTTCAGCACCAACGATCAGAAAGAAGGGATGGACGCTTTCTTGAATAAGCGTGAAGCTGAATGGAAAGGCCGCTGATTCATCAATACGCTCTGGGGAGGAGCAGATGACCGACGAAATCAGTCACATGGATATTCAGATCAAGTTGATTGAAGAACTTGGCCTGACCGATGATAAAGACATTATTGCGCATGTCCATTTGCCCTCGTTGGGGCCGGTGAAAGGAGAAGCGGAGGCCGTTCTCCAGGCGATTATGGCCGTCTCCGGGACGGTGGTGATGCCTGCTTTCACCTACCAGACTCAGATTATCCCCCAGGTTGGCCCCCCCGATAATGCCATCGAATATGGGTCGGGGGACTCGGTCAATGGAAAGGCCGAGATTTTCCGCCCTGATTTGCCCGTCCACCCTGATATCGGTGTGGTAGCCGAGACATTCCGCCAGGATCGGTTCACGCTTCGAAGCACCCACCCGATTTACTCCTTTGTGGCCCAGGGGCCAAGCGCCCGGCAGGCTCTTAGTTCGCAAACGCGGGAAAATCCCCTTGGCCCAATTGCCTTCCTTGAGGCGCAGGATGGGGCCGTGCTGCTGATGGGCGTGGATCAGCGGCAGAATTTTTCGCTGCACCTGGCAGAACAGCGAGCAGGGCGGAAGACCTTCACCCGGTGGGCACTCACAATTGACGACATTGAGGAACTGCATCACATTCCGGGCTGCTCGTATGGTTTTAACAATGTCTGGCGTGAATTGATGGAATTTGCCGAAGTAACCCAGATCGGCATGGCCCGCTGCGAGTTGATCCAGTTGGAGCCAATGTTGCAGTACGTTGAGGAACGGCTGCGTGATGATCCGACTTTTATGCTGTGCGACCGGCCAAGCTGCTTGAGCTGCCGCGCCAGGGAGAAATCAAGCTAGGGGCGGAGGCGGCTCATCGTTCAGGAGTTGATCGGCGAATTCGGTCAGTAAGCTGATCCGATCTGGTTCAAATTCCTTATGCTGTAGATATTTTTCCAGCAGTTCAACCGGAGTCAGCCCTTCAACCCGGTCTACACCCAACCTCCGCCGGACGGGATAATCGATCTCGTGCTGGATCGCTGCGACAAAGGCCGCCGACTCCAGGGCAGCTTTGATATCTCGATCCCGGATCAGGGCGTCATTTTCTGTCGAGGTTGAGATAATCACACGCACCACCGCGTCGGTTACATCGTACCGGGCGATCTCCTCAAGGGTTTCCTCAGTAGGATCGGGGATGCCGTGTGTATCTACCCGGATGGTTATAAAGGGCCGGGCATTGACCTCGATGAATTCGTAAGTTGTTCCCTCTCGTGCAAGAGAAACCCAGCAAAAGCCTTTGGTGTCGCTTTCCTCGCCGAAGTCAACCCGCTCGATACTGCCGCTGTAAACAATCGGCGGAGTGTGACCGGCGTTTAAGTCCTGGTAGCGGTGAATGTGGCCGAGCGCTACGTAATCCCAGGCCGGATCATCCAATGTGCTCTTGAGGACGGCCACGTCACGGCCCAGCATTACCCCACGCTCCGAACCAAGTTTAGCGCCCTGAACGGTAAAATGCCCGGTCAGCACCGCCGGTATATCCGGATCGACCTGTTCGGCCAGGTCTTCGATGACCTCATCTACTGCCTGTCGGAGGGCCAGGTCAAGATCGGCCAGGCTCATCCCACGAGTTGATATATGGCTTAACAACCGTTGACGCACCGGGTAGGGCACAGTCGCAACCTGCACCGGCCCGCGTTTGGTTTCGATCAGGTGAAGCTGGGAGGTTCGCCCGACAACCACATTATCAACTTCGAGCGTGTGGAAAATTTCGATGCTGGATGCTTTTTGCGTCATGGCCGGGATATCATGATTACCGACCAACAGTATCACCGGGCACTGCTGTGCCAGCCGTTTGATCCGCCGGGCAAATTCACGCTGGAAAGTTGGGTTGGGGCTGGTGTTCTTGAAGGCATCCCCGGCAAAGATCGCGAGGTCGGCGTCGTGTTCTTCTGCATACTCGACTACCTCGGTCATGCGGCGCAAAAAGTCCATCACCCGGCTGCTGATACCTGTAGCCGGGTCGGTCTTGCCATAGTTTTCCATTCCAATATGAACGTCTGCGAAGTGTAACAGGCGGATGGGTTCGGTCAACGATGATTACTCCAATTCAGCCATCTATAATTGCCATTCGCTGCCATGCGTCGGAATAGGCAACGACTAATCCAAATTCGTCAACTTCGATATCAACGGCGCAGTCATCGTTCTCATATCGATAGGTATTCTGATCGACACGGGTATAACGCTGCATGACCGGTCGGAGCGTCAAATCGGGGAAGTGCATCAGAGCTGCACAAAACTCCTGGCTTTCGCCGACTTCCAGACCCAGGCGGCGGATTGACAGGGTATTGGTGGCAGGAGACACATTCAGGTCAAGGTCTTCGCAGCCTTTCAGGTTAGTGTACTCCTTGAATTCAGCCAGCCAGCGCCCGTGTTCACTTACCCAGATGCGGATGTTCGGCACGCGGAAGCCTTCAGAAAACGACAGATCAGCCGAACTGGTTCGCCAGGACGCATCACAAAAAATCTGGTAAGTAATCCAACGGGGATTGCTATCTAACACAGCATGCAAACGGCCTGATAATTCCCAGCCTTGCTGATGTTCCCAGAGCGACATATATTCGCTGCCGGGCATGTCCAGGCGTTGCCAGAATACCGTCCGCAGCAATTGCCGATCGTTCATCTACTCATCCGATCTCTGTACGAATCTTTGTCATCCCTCTCATTTTATACCTAACTGTCATACTGCGCATGTCCCGGCCTATAAGCTGGCCCGAAGCTTATCGCCAAAGTCTACCGGGTCGCTCTTTTCGATCACCAGATCGGTGGCCTCGTGAAACTTGAGGAAGTCTCGCATCGCTCCAGCAACGTCGGTTGCCAGTTCCTCATCAGGGTGGATGTCTGGTTCGAGGTAAAGCGCCCTCAAATAAAGCGTGCCGGATTTACGATCCAGCTTGGGATCAAAGCGCCCAACCAATTGATCGTTGTGGAGGATAGGCAGGCAGAAATACCCCCAGATTCGATCCTTCGCCGGTTTATAGGCTTCCAACGCTTGGCGGAAATTCCAGAAATCCTCGTCGCGACCCCGCGCCCAGAACAGGCTGTCGAACGGGCTGAGGAAAGTTGTCCGCTCCGGGATCAATGCGCCATCGGCGGCTTGCTCAAGCAGCTTAAGGTTATCCCGGTGAACGATCAGTTCGTGCGTTTCGCCATCGGATAAGGTTCCCTGTACGGTGGTGATTGTGCCATCTTTGATCAGTTCTTTGATAATCTGGCGGACGGGAGTGCGTTTCATATAGGCATATTCGGCAGCCTGAAGCGGTCTGCAAATCCCCAGGGATCGAACAGCCTGCTCGACGTGATGACGGTCGGCGGCTTCGGCTGCCGCTTCGTTGGTATCTACCCAGTCCGGCAGCACTCGCTCTGCCAGATCGTATACCCGCTGGAAATTCACCCGGTCGGTGATCATCAAATTACCGGCAGTAAAGTGATATTCCAGGGCGCGTTTAGCCGGTTTCCAGTCCCACCAACTATCCCGCCGGGGGCCGTCATATTCGAAGTCGGCAGCGCGGAGTGCCCCCTCATCACGAATGCGATCCAGCACCTGGCCGAGCACTTCCCGGTGGCTGCCGTCCTCATTTAGCCACTTCTCATACCATTTGCTGCCGTCATTGTTGCGAAAGGTCGTCATGTGTGGCATCTGATAGCGATAGAATTTCAGGGGGATGATCGACATGGCATGCCGCCAGTATTCAAACAGGCGGCGGTCGTCCGGGCTGAAAATCAGGCGGTCAAAGTCAGCGGGATCATAGCTTCCTAACCGGCTCCAGATCACCAGGTACTGGCTGCGGGCAACCATTTGCAGGGTGTCGATCTGAACACAGCCCAGCGATTCGACCACGTTGTAAATCGAGTCGATGGTTGGCGGCTGACTGGCCAGGGCGTCGAGCAGTTGGGTGTGTAGGGCCAGGGCACGGGCCGCCGCTAAAGGGATAGGTTGGTGTATCATTTATCATCCTTGATTAGTTAATCGTTCAGGTGTTCTATAACACAAAAGTTCGATCTTTGTCAAGGGCGAATATCTCAAACTTTATTATGCCATTATCTTGTGACACCTGACATGGTGCTGTAAAATCGGTGGTAGCAGATTGTTGAAAGGTTGATTATGCTTAATCAGGGTGCTCTACCCACATCACCACCACCGTTGCACGAACGTATCACCATCTCCATGGGACAAAAGGAGCAGGCTGATTCCGTGCTGGCTGAGTTAAGTGCAAAGCTCGAATCACTGCCGGTTGTGCTTTCTCAAGATGGGGAAGCCGTCGGTTTTGCCGGGGGGATCGATCCGATGTTTGCCGATCGGATCGCCCGGGTGATTGATCGTATCTGGCGGGAAGGCGCAACACGGATCGCTCGTGAGTTTATCCGGTTCGAGGAAGAAATCCTGGAAGACGCATCCGGGCGGAACAGTTTCGTGCTCTATTCGACCCATGTGGTAGGAGCAGTTACCCTGACGGTGGGCTGGCAGATATCGCTCCCGGTCAGCCAATTACGATCTGCCATGCTTGAAGTAGCAGCCGAATTAAACCAATTTCTGACCTGATAGGGTCTTGCATAGCAGAAGAGAGGTACTTTGGAAGAGAAAAGAGGCCCATCTCTCCCGTCAAATCTCTATACGGAAGATTACTTTCTCACAGCCTGTGAGGGATATGAAGAATGGCTGGACAGCGAGGGGGAACACCTGTCCAGGCGATTGAAGGCAGCATTTGCAGTAGCCGGTATCAAGCCGGGAATGCACGTGTTGGATGTTGGTTGTGGGCGGGGTGAGATCATCCGCCACTGTGCCGCCTTAGGGGCAGATGCCTTTGGTGTGGATTATGCGACCGTTGCCACCCAGCTTACCCGTGATCTGATCCGGTCGGAGGAGGGCTCTGCTCTTTCTGGGCGAATGGGGGTCGGGCGTTCTGACGCTAAATATCTCCCCTTCCCGTCACAATATTTCGACCGTATCCTGATGTTTGATATCGTTGAGCACCTGTATCCCTGGGAACTTCACCAGGCTTTGTTAGAAGCCAAACGGGTACTCAAACCGGATGGCCGCTTGATCGTCCATACCGCGCCCAATCGCTGGTATGATCAGTATGCTTATCCCGTTGTACGGGTGGTGCGTAACATTATGGGGCAGGGAGAAAACTATCCCAAGAATCCCCGCCAATTCGGTGTGGCCGTCAACGAACATGTTCACGTCAACGAGCAGGGATTGTTCAGCATGCGCCGCACTTTAGCCAAGGCGGGCTTTGCGAGCCGGGTCTGGCTCGATACTCCCCCTCAGAACCGCAGTGAAAATTTCGCGCTGGCCGCCATGCGTTATGTGATGTTTAACTGGATGCCTTTCAGCTTGTTCTTTGAGCGTGAGGTATTTGCGGTCGCATCAAAGAAGTAAGTAATCCAATTCTCATTGGGACAATGCTGATGACTTATACGATTGGGGCAATGCTGCCCATCCACTGGGAAACCGTCCGGGCAATCTACGAAGAAGGGATTGCTACTCGAAATGCGACCTTTGAAACCAATGCCCCTGATTGGCAAGACTGGAATGAGAAACATCTCCAGGAGTGCCGGTTCGTTGCCAGCCTGGATGATCAGGTGGTGGGTTGGGCGGCGCTGAGTCCGATCTCAAGCCGGTATGTATATCGCGGCGTGGCGGAGGTCAGTATCTATCTTGCGGCCTCAGCCAGAGGCCAGGGGATCGGCAAGGCGCTGTTGAAGGTATTAGTTGACGAATCGGAAGCCGCCGGTATCTGGACGCTGCAAGCAGGCATCTTTCCTGAAAATACCGCCAGTGTTGCATTGCACAAAGCGTTCGGATTCCGTGAAGTCGGTGTCCGAAAGCATATTGGTAAAATGGGTGATACCTGGCGTGATGTTCTGTTGATGGAGCGCCGGAGTCAAGTTGTTGGTGTCTAGCCATTAATGATGGTCTAGATGGAAGAGATCGATGCGTGATCGTCGAGCCGTAGATGACCTTACAATCGAAGAACTAGAGCAAATCCTCCGGATCAAAAAGCGGCAGGCTCGTATGGATCGGCTGCGGCGTTTTGAGAAACAGGGCCGGCGGCCCACCGGCACATCACCATCAGAATGGGAAGAGGAAGCTCCACCTCCTGCCCCGGATGATCCGCCGGAAATTTCCCATCGTTCTTTTCTGCGCCGCTCGCCGGGTCAGCGACGCGGTATGCGTGATCACTTATTGCTGGCGATTGAGTTATTGGCAGTATTGGGCCTTCTTGCGATCCTGGTGGTCACGGCGTTTACCCTGCGTGATATTAACGAGGAAGCGGCTTCTGCCCAGGCTGAGGAAATCGCCGCCCTACCCACGCCAAGCGCCACACCGATTATCGGCACGGTGGTGCTCCCCGGTGGGCATACCCCCCCCACCGATGAGGGCAGCGCCCAACCCAATTATGATGAGGTTCCCCAACACCTGCGCCCCCTGGTCGAGCAGCAGTTCGCCGGGCCGGTTATTCTTCCCACCCCCAGCCCCTCCAATGCGATTCGTATCCGGGTTCCGGCCATCGGCGTCGATGCGCCAATTGTCCAGGGTGATGGCTGGGAACAGCTTAAAAAAGGCGTTGGGCAGCATGTCGGATCGTCCAACCCAGGGCCAAATGGAAATGTTGTACTTTCCGCTCACAATGATATCTACGGCGAAATCTTCCGCTATCTTGACGAGTTGCAGGAAGGTGACGAAATTATCTTGCAGACCCTTACCCAGGAGTATGTTTACCGGGTGGTTCATTGGCGGGTAGTCTCCCCAACCGATGTCGGTGTGATGGAACAGACACCTGACCCGATTACGACCTTAATATCGTGTTATCCTTACCTGGTTGATTCCCAGCGAATAGTCGTCGTAGCGGAGCTTGAGCGTTAGAATACGCTGCACGAATAGGAGAGAAAGAATATGGCAAAACGTAAAAGCAGTCGCCGAGGCCCAGCACCTCGCCGCCCAAGCAACATTAAACCAAAGGCCGCCGAACCGGTTAAAGAACTTAACCTGGCTGAGGAATATCACTACGTGGTAGAAGACCTGCGTAGCATGGCCATTATCGCGTTGATATTGATTGCTGGGCTGGTAGTCCTGTCGTTTTTCCTCTAGAACACTCAGGAGATTCATTGGTTGGTTTCGTCAACCTCAAATGGGATGAAGCCAACCAATGTAACCGCCTGCTTGATCCCAAAATCGTCGTAGGCAACATACAACTGTCCCCCGCGTTCAGCCGCGTGACGTACCATCCAATATAGTATCTCATCCATTCGATGGCCCTGAAAGTAAATACCATCCGTCGGGAAGCGCGTCGTCCCATCGACATAATAGACGGTCAAGAATGCTGATGTCTTGCCTCCTGGATCGTTTGCGCTGAGGGTGTAGAAAGTCAGCTCTGTTGCCTGGGGGATGGCAATATCCCGGCGATTGATCTGTGGGCCGGTTTCCGTCCAGGTGAGCAGCCCGGCCCAGGGATGCTGATCGGTGAACCGGAAGACCGCATTGGAATCAAACGAGGGCATTGCATCAATCAATGGATCGATCTTGTCGGCGATCACCTGCCCCATGTAGGGTTCTGGTACGCGGGTGGGTGTGCCGGTCTGTGTCGGAGCCGGTGTGTTTGAAATCGGGGGCGTGCCGGTAATGCCGGGTTGTATGGATGGCGTAGGCGACGGCGAGAGTGAATCGTATCCCACCAACACCAGTTGAGCATCCCGCGCGGGATTTGCGATATAAGCGGCTTGCAGCCGGATATCACGCTGGGCCGCCTGGTTGATCAACGACTCAAGCGGCAAAGATGGTGTTGCGTTGCTCAACCGCCATTCCATCGCATTTTTGTTGTTGGCGATGTCTTCGGCGAGTGTCAACGTGATCCCACCCTGTACAGCCTGGATGGTGGATAAGGACTCCAGCCGATTGGGGTCGGTACGGTCGGGCACCAGGATGTCGATCAGGCTCAGGTTAGACATATCCAGGAGTTGATCCCCCAACCCGATACCATTATCGACCAGGCTTAACGTCCCATTCTGGTCACTGCCCAGCCACCAGACCAGACCATCATCCGGCTGGCGAATTTGCCGGGTAGCCGGTAGGGCTCGATCCAACAGGGCATTGGCCCACTCATCAGCCGGGGCCGTTCGAGTCATGACCATGACAGGCGTGTCTGGCGGGGTTCTAATATCTGTTTCAAATGTATGGGTCGGCGTTCGCGTAGCGGTGGGTGCTTGAGTGGGGGTAGATAGATCGGTTTGGGGTAACCAGCCCCCCAGCCGTAAAACCCCGATTACCAGGGCGGCCAGCCCCAGAATCAGGGTTAAACTCTTCAAACGTTGTATACGCCGTCCGGTCACGTCACTCCACCGCCGAGACCTCCAGGTTGTCAAACGCCACGCGAATTATATTCTCGCCCTGACTAAAGGCGTATGGCGCAATATCACCGCCATCCTGGCCGGTATCCTCAAAACTACCGATTTCGATTTGATCGAAGTAGAGGGTATAGCGACTGCCTACAGCGAGCACACCCAGGGTATGTTTCTCTGAGTTGGTTGCATCCAGCCCCTCAGGCAGTGCCCCACTGGCAAGACTGACCAGCGCGCCATCCGTCCGAGCTGTCGCCGAAAAGGTATTGTCACAGAGGAGCGAAATCAGGTAATAGTTGGTCAGGTCGGTGAAGTGAAAGTACATCCCATACCCGGCTTTTTCCGGGCAGCCACCATCGAGCCGTGTTTCGATCTGCGCAAACATATTGCCGGCATCGACAGCCGCCGTGGTCATAAACCGGCCATCAAAGGGGCCAATCTCGAAGATGTATTCCCCCAATTTAATAGCGACCTTTGCCGATTTTTCGTTTACGGTCGGCCAACCCTGGGCAAAATCGGCAGAGAACAGGGATTGTCCCAGAGTTACACCACCTGGCCCATCACCGGCCTGTGTTGGGATAGGGGCTTGTGTTGGCTGGGATGCAGTTGTGGCGGTAGGCTCCGCCTCTGAAGATGCCGCTTCTGCCGGTGTTGGTTCGTCTGAGCCTTCAGCTTCCCCCGATGTTCCTTCAATCGTTGGGCTTTGACCGGCTTCAAAGGGTGTTGAAGTCGGAAAAGCGGTAACCGTCGGCGGCGGCAGAACCGTTGCCGTGACGGTGGGGATAGGCTGGTCAGGTGCCGGGGTGGTTGTCGGCAGCATGGCAGTCGGTACATCGCTGCGACAGGCTGTCAGCAGGATGATCCCGATTATGATAAAAGGAACTCGTCGGTGCATAATTTTAAATCTCTCTGATTGAGAATTGATCTGCCGGATAATAACGCACTCATCCGGGATGCACAATCATTGACAATGAAGTAAGCTCTGGTTATGCTTCGCAGAGCGTATCTTTAACAAAGAATGGATTTATCTGGTATGGTTGAAAATGATTTCGTTGATCCTGAAATCGATCAGGACACCACCCCTCCTCAGAACAAAAAACCAAAGTTTCCAAAGTCATTGGTATTTGGGGGGATATTCGCCCTCCTGGGCTGCGGGATCATTGCGCTGGCGGCGGGCCTGATCGCTTTTGCCCCGGCAAACGCCTATGATCCCCGCCCGCGTGTGATCGCTGCGTTGGTCAGCGCCACACCCAGCAAGACGCCGACGGCAACTTCTACGCCACTTCCACCGGGGACTCCCACACCCACCGCTACTCCGACCATCACCCTGGTTCCGACCGAAACCCTCACGCCATCGATCACGCCAACGCTCACAGCAACCTATACCACCACCCCCTTACCCACACCGGACAGCCAGGATCGCACCCTTTGGGTTCCGATCCTGATGTACCACTACATCAGTGATCCGCCCGCCGATGCTGATATCTACCGGCTTGACCTATCGGTGACGCCGGATAATTTCCGTGAACAGATGAACTGGCTTAAAACCAACGGCTACGAAACTATTTCATTATATGACCTGATCTACGCCCTAAATATCGGCAAGCCGCCCCTCCCCGATAAGCCGGTCATCCTGACCTTTGATGATGGCTATGTCGATAACTACCAATTCGCCTTCCCGATTTTGCAGGAGTTCGGCTATAAAGGAACTTTCTTCATCCTGACCGATGTGACCGACCGCAGCGAACCGGCCTATATGACCTGGGACATGCTCCGCGAGATGTACGCCGCCGGGAACAGTATCGAAGTGCATGGCCGCGAACATTACGACATGGCAAATCGGGATTATGATTGGCTGGTATTTAACCTGCTTGGCCCGTCCCAAACTATCGAAGCGAATCTCGGCCAGCGTCCGCGCTTCCTATCTTATCCGGCAGGGAGCTATGATGATCTGGTTGTTTCCACCGCCCAACAGTTAGAATACTGGGCAGCCGTCACAACCCGCAATGGAGCAGAACATAACAAAAGCGACCCCTACGAACTCCGCCGCATGCGGGTGCGAGGTGACTGGACCCTGGCTATTTTTTCGGCAGTTGTATCCGAGTCTACCTAGAGAGAGGTGTATCATGCTTCAGCGCATCAAGAGTATGCCGGTTGAAAAGGTGGTGGGCATTGCCGCCCTGTACTTTGTCCTTGCATTTATCGTCTGGGTTGGGTTAATCGTCGGCATCTGGTTATTATTCCGCGCGATTGGTGTCAATTTCGATCTGTGGTCAGCGATGGAAGCTATCTCCACAGCGGCGGCTGTTGCCCAGATTGTAGGTGGTGGTTTGGTGCTTTTGGTTCAAATGAACGAAAGCGTTGACAGCCGGAATCTAAGTGCCTACAACGAAATCTTTGAGCGCCTGATGTCTGATAGAAACATCGCTGCCCGCCGCTGGATTTACATCAACCTGCCGCCTGATCCGCAGATAGGGATTGCCGGTCTAAGCGAAGAAGGCCAGGAACACGTCAAGCTGGTGCTGAACTCGCTCGACCACCTCGGCTTCTTGATCACCCAGGACTGGGTGACCAGTGACGCTATCTTGCAATGGGTCAGCCCGTTTGTGGTCAAGGTGTGGGCGAGGATTGGCCCCTATGTGGATTACGAAGCCAGGCGACGCGGGGAACCGGATTATTACGAGGCGGTCAGAGACCTGGCAGAGCGCTGTATAGAATGGCGTCGTGAAAATGTCCCTGGTACGGAGGACATCGTCTGGCTGAAAGATGCGCTCTAGTACGCTCTGGTAGGTTATGGAGCGATATTGAGAGTTTTTGGTAGAACATCCTGATATAGTAGGGTTACGTTATATCCCACGCATAAATCGTGGGATTTTTTCTGGAAAAAACTATGGCTAAAAGTTCTCGCTTACCTGGCTTTTACAAACAATCGGTTGCCGAACGTGCTCAAACCATCGTGGATTGGGCCGGGCTAACCTCCGATACGTTGACCGGTGAACAGTGGCTCAGCCTGGAAATGGCCGATAAGATGATCGAAAATGTGGTGGGGCGCTTTGACCTACCGCTCGGCATCGCGGTTAATTTCCAGGTCAATGGGCGGGATGTGCTGGTTCCGATGGCAATTGAGGAGCCGTCAGTAGTGGCGGGAGCCAGCTTCATGGCGAAGCTCGCCCGTGATGGTGGCGGTTTCCGCACCAACAGCACGCCGCCGGAAATGATCGGGCAGATTCAACTGCTGGACCTGGACAATCTACAAGCGGCACAAGAAGCGATCCTGGCAAACAAAGCCGACTTGATGGAGCTTGCCGATAGCAGCGACAAAATTATTGTCAGGTTGGGCGGTGGTGCTCGTGATATTGAAGTCCGGGCATTCGAGGATACCCCAACCGGCCCGATGCTGATCGTTCATCTGATTTTTGATTGCCGTGATGCGATGGGTGCTAACATGGTCAACACAGCCTGTGAGATGCTTGCTCCCCGCTTAGAACAGATCACAGGTGGGCGGGCTGGATTGCGTATCCTATCCAACCTGGCCGACCATCGCCTGTCCCGTGCCGAGTGCACCATTCCCAAAGAGTCACTGGCCTTTGGCGATTATCCCGGTGAGCAGGTAGTAGACGGGATTGTCGAAGCCTGGGCTTTTGCTGCTATTGATCCTTACCGTGCTGCTACCCACAATAAGGGGATCATGAACGGCATCGACCCAATCATCATCGCAACCGGCAACGATTGGCGTGCTATCGAAGCCGGAGCACATGCTTATGCTGCCCGATCCGGGCGTTATACCTCGCTGACCACCTGGGGCAAAGACTCGGATGGGAATTTAACCGGCAGTCTGGAAATGCCGATGGCGGTCGGGATTGTCGGTGGGGCCACCCGTGTCCATCCGATGGCGCAGGTAGCTCTCAAAATACTCGGCGTGGAGACCGCCAGTGAACTGGCCGAGATCATCGTTGCAGTGGGGCTGGCCCAGAACCTCGCGGCGCTGCGGGCGCTGGCAACCGAGGGGATTCAAAAGGGGCATATGTCCCTGCATGCCCGCCAGATCGCGATCTCGGCGGGGGCAAAAGGCAGCCAGATCGATAACCTGGTTGAACGCATGCTAAGCGATGGGCAGATCAATGGGGAATATGCCCAGACTTTATTGAATGAGTGGGAAAACCGGTAGCAACCTGAAAGGGAAAATACATGTCAAGTGACTTCCAACGTCTGTTAAAAACCAACGTGCCGGTGGGCATTGTCGGATATGGTGCATACGTGCCACGCTACCGGCTGCCCGCCAGCGAAGTCGCCCGCATCTGGACGGGTGGCATGGGCGGCACACCGATCAAAGAGAAGGCTGTGCCCGGTCTCGACGAAGATGTGGCAACCATGTCTATTGAAGCGGCCCGCAACGCGCTGGCCCGTGCCCAGATCGATCCCTCCCTGATCCGGGCAGTCTGGGTCGGCAGCGAATCGCATCCCTATGCCGTCAAGCCGACTTCAACCATCGTTGCTGAGGCAATTGGCGCTGCACCGCATACGCTGGCCGGGGATTGGGAATTTGCCTGTAAGGCGGGCACCGAAGCGATGCAGGCCGCCATCGGTTTGGTGGGCAGCGGGATGGCGACTTATGCGCTCAGTATCGGTATGGATACCGCCCAGGGGCGGCCTGGTGATGCCCTCGAATATACGGCTGCTGCGGGTGGTGCGGCTTATCTGATCGGAACGGCGGATAACAGCCTGGCGACCATCGAGGCAACTTATTCCTTTGTCACCGATACACCGGACTTTTGGCGGCGTGCACATGAAACCTACCCATCCCACGGTGATCGTTTTACCGGTGAACCGGCCTATTTCCGTCACATCCTGTCAGCGGCACAGGCTATGCTTGAAGACCTGGGCGCGGAGCCGGGAGATTTTAATTATGCCGTCTTCCACCAGCCAAACGTCAAGTTCCCCTCGCGAGCTGCTAAGATTCTCGGATTCACCACCGAGCAGATTCAAGACGGGCTGCTGGCTGGCCGGATCGGGAACGTGTATGCCGGGTCATCCATCATCGGCCTATCAGCCATCCTGGATATCGCTAAACCCGGTGACCGTATTTTGTTAGTCTCGTATGGCTCCGGCGCAGGGTCCGATGCGATGGCATTGCAGGCCACCGACCTGATCACCGAACGACAAGGACGTGCTCCCAAAACAGAAGACTATATTGCCCGGCGCACCGAAATCGACTATGCCACCTATGTGCGTTATCGTGGCAAGCTAAAAATGAAGTGACCGGGGGGAAAACATGCGGGAAGTAAGTATTGTCGGGGTTGGGCAGATTCCGGTTCAGGAACACTGGGAAACGTCGTTGCGACACCTGGCTTATCAAGCCATACAAGCAGCACTGACTAATGCCGGAATCCAGCACGTTGATGCGCTTTTCGTAGGCAATATGCTGTCCGATCAACTATCGCGGCAGCAGCACCTTGGAACATTGCTGGCCGATTTTGCCGGTCTACGCGGCATCGAGGCACTGCGGATCGAGGCAGCGGATGCTTCTGGCGGGGCGGCATTCCGGCAGGGTTACCTGGCCGTTGCCGGTGGGGCGGCGGATGTAGTGTTGGTTGTGGGCGTGGAAAAGTTCACCGATGTGGTCGGTGATGCTCGCCTGACCGCCTTCTCAACCACTATGGATGCTGACTACGAAGGCGTAAACGGGGCGACATCGGCTTCTATCGCGGCGTTGATCATGCGGCGTTATATGCACGAATACGGTGTTGATCTTCAGGGCTTCGCCGGGTTCAGCGTCAATGCCCATTCTAATGGCGCACTCAATCCGAACGCCATGTTCCGCAATCGGCTCAAACCTGAACGCTACCCTATGGCTCCGCAGGTAGCCTCACCGGTAAACCTGTTTGATGAGGCCCCAGAAGGTGATGGCGCAGCGGCCCTGATCCTGACAACCACCGAGAAAGCCAGGGACATGGTTCCTAAGCCGGTGCGGGTGATGGCATCAGCAGCCGCAACCGATACGCTTTCGATCCATGACCGGGCGGATTTGCTCTATCTAAGCGCAGCCAATCTATCCGCCGGGCGGGCTTACCAGCAGGCCGGGGTTACCCCTGGCGATATCGACCTGTTTGAATTACATGACAGCTTCACGATCCTTTCGACCCTGACACTCGAAGCCAGCGGTTTTGCTGAGCAGGGGGCCGGTTGGAAACTATCCAACGAAAATGGGATCGGCTTACAGGGTCGGATTCCGATCTCGACCTTTGGCGGCCTCAAAGCTAGGGGACACGTGGGCGGAGCAACCGGCCTCTACCAGATCGTTGAGGTGGCGCAGCAGCTCCGGGGCGAAGCCGGAGATAACCAGGTCAAAGGGGCGAAAATCGGTATGACTCAAAATTTAGGTGGTTTAGGGGCCACTGCAATCACCCATATTCTAGGAATTGATAGCTTTTGACAGCAACTCTTACCACAGTGAGAGGTTCTGGTAGCACAGAAAAGAGATAATATGGGTACTTTGAATGGAGGTGCAAAATAACATGGAAGTAGTACGTCACTGGCGTTTACAAGGACATCGTTACAATCTGAATGGAAGCGCCTGCACACGTTGCGGCAAAGTATTTTTCAGCCCACGTCCGATGTGCGATGAGTGCGATACCTTAACACCCAAGCAATACAAGTTTGATCACATGAGCCATGACGAGGATGCGCTGGCTTATGAACCAGCCGCTCGCCGCTAGATAATTGTCTATGCAAGTATCACAACACTGGAGACTTTCCGAACAGCGTTATAAGCTGGTCGGGGAGGTTTGTCCACACTGTGGGGTGGGTATATTCCCACCTCGTGATGTTTGTCCGGAATGCGCTCAACCGGCCCAGGAATTGTATACCTTTTCCGGGACCGGCACCGTTTACAGCTACACGGTAGTCTTGAACGCACCGGAAGGCTATCAGGATCAGGCCCCCTACGTGATCGCCCTGGTCAAGTTAGATGAGGGGCCAATGATTCTGGCGCAAATGACCGACCTGGACGGTGAGCCAGAGATCGGAATGCCGGTCGAAATGGTTACCCGCAAGCTGCGCACCGACGGTGAAGAAGGGATCATTGTCTACGGGTACAAATTTCGGGAACTGATTTCTCCCCGGCAATAAGACTGATACCAAAATTAGTCGGTAAGCGCGGCTGCGATTTCTAATGAAATCGCGCCGCGTTCTATTTATTTCAGCCAGCCTCAAGATAAGACTTTAAGCCGTGATTGACATCGTCCACTACCCAGTCGGCGATCTGTTGGAGCGCATCTTTTTTGCTTTGCTCCGGTGAAACACCAACCGCCTCGCAGGTTATATCCAGACCGGCAGCCTGGAGTTTTTCAACGGCGAGTTTTGTAGCCCGAATACCCCCTGTCGAATCTTCAAACACCACCACCCGGATCGGCTGATCAGACATATCGGTGAAGACCCCGGTCAATTCACCCCGCTCGAAGAAAGCTGCTGCCTGTTCCAGGGAAGCCATCTCATAACCTGAATATGCCGCCCCAATAGCCGCCAGAGCCTGCACCGGTGAAGGTTTGATGTACGCCTCAACATGCTTGCCGTTCTGATTTGCCAGCCATGTCACCCGCCCACCGGAAATCATCGGAAGCACGCTGTCCAGTTCCAGTCTCTTGGCTGCCAGATCGCCTTCCGGGGGGTGTCTGTGAGGATCAAACCCATCCAATCGATCAGGTGGCAGGTCGGCAGGGGGCAAACTGGGACGGGCCGTATAAACAACTGCACCCCAACGGCCATGCTGCAATCCATCTAGTAACTGCTGTTTTCTTTCGGCGCTCAGCAGGGGCCGGTCAAAAGTAGATAAAGCGCTCTGTGTATTGAAATCGGCAGGCAGGCCGTAAGTCTCGGTGAAAAGCTGGCTGCCCAATGTAAAATGTTGGAAAACACGAGTGGTTGGCGTCCGCAGATCGTAGATATCGCCAAGAAGCTCATCAATCAGCGGGTGGATCGACTTGTTCGCTTTGGCCTTTGCGATGCGGCGAATGGCAATCGTTGCCGGTTCACCGTCTGAATTATCGCCTGCCACTTCATAGGCAAGCCCTGCAAAATCCGGGCGCTGAATCTGTATTCCCTGCTCGCGGATTACGGCTGTTGTTTCAGCAAAACCGGGCCGCAGCAGTTCGGGATGCTGATGCAGTACGTCGATCAGCATGGCGCTGATACACATCGGGAGTGAATCCCACTCATTGGTGATGTTCGCTGCCTCAAAGTCAGCAATTTCATCGTAGGTCAAGTCGAGTGGCGGTTGACCCATTTGCTCCGCAAAATAGTTTAACGCCGACCGGAGGGCTTCTTTATACCCCCTGGGATGGATCAGCACGCCGTCTACATCAAATAAAAAGAGTGTTTTATATATGGACATAGGATTCCTTAGCTGGTTAACAGACACGACGAACCCTTATTGTAGCATTTTTTAGCCCTTGTTGGCTCTTACCCTAAACCAACGCTTGACGTGCTCATACGGTCAGGCTATCATCGGCAGCATGGACAAACAAGACCTTATTAACGAACTGACCTCGGCCCGCGCCGAGCTGCTTGATGCCATCGATGGTCTGGCCGCCGACCAAATGCTAATCCCCGGTGCGGTCGGCATCTGGTCTGTCAAAGATGTTTTCGCCCACCTTGTCGCCTGGGAGTCAGAGCTGGTCACGGCGCTCAACAATATGAGCAAGCGCCACACACCTCATATTGTCCTGATCGAAGATATCGACGAGTGGAACGAAGATCAATATCATGCCAACGCTCCCAGGCCGCTTGACGCCGTTCGGGCTGACCTGGATAGCGTTCACAAGATGGTAATTCGGATGGTAGAGGATCTTGATGATAAAACGTTATTTGACAACCGCAGTTTTCCCTGGATGGAAGGTGAACCCCTGGTTTACCTGATTGAGGAAAACGCTTATTTACACGAGCGTGAACATGCACAGGAAATCCGTGATTGGCGCTCACGCGAAGGACTATAGTTGATGAACGGATGTTTTAAATTTTTCGGAAATGTGATTGCATTTTTCTTTTTAGTTATTTTTCTTATTATCCTGCCAGCTATCATTTGGACGTTCAACATTCAGCAAGCCATGTTTGAACCTGAAACCTATGAACAAATCCTCGGCAAGCGGGCGTTTTACAACCATGTATTGCCCAGCATGGTTGCCGGGCTGACCACCGCCAACGAAGAGGGTGACCAGCCTATACCGGCAGAGCAAACCGATCTCCCCTTAAATCCCCAGGTGTTTGACAATCTAACAACTGAAGACTGGGAAGCGCTGACCGAATTATTGCTGCCTGCTCCCTGGATCAAAGGTGAATTGGAACGCAATGTTGAGGCGTTGTTCAAATGGTTTGATGGTCCTAACATCCGGCCCGATATCTATTTCGAACTGGGAGAGGTCAAAGAACGGTTCAGCGGGAAAGAAGGCCAGGAAGCACTTGACCTGGTGGTGGCTAGCTGGCCTGCCTGTTCGCCAACTGAATCCCAACTGGTCGAGGCTTACCTGGACGATGACCTTGATGCCGCAGAGTTCCCGGCTTGCCAACCCAACGGCGATCTAAAGGAACGTCTGATGGACGATCTGAGTGAGTCAATGGTTACAACGGGGAAAGATTTGCCGAAATTTGCCCCCGACCGGGAATACATGGATAACCCAATCGATCCGGCGGAACGCGATCAATGGCTCGGTATCAAGTTCGTGCTGCGGGTTGCGCGGCGGGTTTCTTACCTGTTGTTCCTGATCCCATTGGTGCTGCTGCTGTTGATCGAAATCTTTGCCATCCGATCCTTCAAGGGTCTGTTTAAGTGGTATGGGTGGGCCTCATTGCTGGGTGGACTTGCCACACTTTTCCCCCTGCTTGATATGCTCCCCCTGGCAGCCTTACGCGGTATGACCAATGCTCGTCAGGCCGAACTCATTTTTGGGGCGGCGGTTGCAGTCAACCGGACGTTTGGTCAGCCCATTCTTTATCAAAGTGTGGCTTTGATCGTCATTGGCTTGATCCTTCTGGCCGTCGCTTCCCAGTTGTTTGAGCCGGATAATGAAACGGAAATTGTATAACCTGTTTGACTAGCTTATTATTTATTGGAGGAACATGAGTCGAGTAATCAATGTTAATAGCCCAGGCAAAATTCGTAACCAACTGATGCGAACGGCGGCTGAGGTTATCCGCCATCTTGGGCAAAAGACCGAGGTTGATAGTGAAGTACGGGATATGGCTGCGCTATTGGTATTTTGCTTTCGCCAGATCGATCAGGGTATTGACGATTCAGCCCGTGCCTGGGAAAAGCGTGACTACTGGATCAAGGCAGAACAATTCCGGTCACGCTGGTTCTGGGTTGGACAGGCTGCCGACCAGATCGAAGGGATCATTCTTGAAGGGAGCTGGGAACTGCTTCCTTCCACATTGGTTGGGTTGCTTCCTCACTTCGAGGATATTCGCATCGCCAAGTTCACCCGCAAGCCCAGTTTATGGAAAGGGGCTTACGAGCGCCTGGTCAAGGAAACCGGGGGGAAGATATAGTCAAATATGAACCGGACACGCAGCCTCATACTGATATCGATTGTTCTGGTGGCGTTGATCACCGTCTCTTGTTCTAACGACCCGGCGGCAGTTTCGCCTACGCCTGAAGAGGCTGCCCCTGCTGCTGCTGTGGAGGAAGTTACACCCCAGGAGGAGGAAGAGGTAGCTCCGACTCTCGAACCCTCACCGGCCTCACCTTTTTCGGGTGAAGGCCCCTGGACGGTCTCCTTCGATACCCCTGATGGGATCTCCCTCGCGGGGACGGTGTTTGGAACCGGGCCAAATACAGTTGTAATGTCACACATGTATTTGGGTAGCCAGGCTGATTGGCATCCCCTTGCCCGTGAGTTGGCGGCGCAAGGTTACCGTGCCGTGACATTCGATTACCGGGGCTATGGCAATTCCGGCGGCGAGCGTGATATTGCCAACGCACCCGCTGATTTGCAAGCCGCCCTGACTTATATCAGGAGTCACGATGCTGGCTCGATAGTCTTAATTGGGTCCGGTGTAGGCGGTATCGCTTCTATTCAGGTGGCGGCTCAAGACCCGGAGATCAAGGGGATAGCGGTTATTTCCGCGCCGCAGGAGTTTGAGGGTCTGGTGGTCGCCGACACCGATCTGGCAGCGCTGACGATCCCCAGCCTGTGGCTGGCTGCCCGCAATGACCTGACCCAACAGGTCGAAACCTTATACGAGATGGTACCAGAAGGCAATAAAGAAATCTGGATATATGAGGGCAGCAGCCTGCATGGTGCCTTTATCTTCGGTGGAGCAGATGGCTCTGATATGAAGAGCCGCTTATTAGAATTCACCAGCCGTGTACTCGGCTCCTGATTCAGAAAGGACAGGCGAGCAATGGAAGAGATCCGTGATTTCCTATCGCTGTTATCGGAACTGCTGCTGATCATCGCACTGCCGATAGTGATCGCTGCTGCGATCCAGCACTTGCGAGTCATGACCGGCAAGCTTAAAGCCAAAATCGGCGCAGAGGAATGGGACGCAGTTGTCAGTACGGTCAAGACGGCAGTGCTGGCGGCTCAACAAGCTGGCCTGTTGGATGGTTTGATCGGGGAAGAGAAACGCCAGAAGGTTATCGACGTTGCCCAGGATTTCCTGGACGAGCGTGGTGTCAGTGTTGACGTTGACAAACTAGCTACGCTGGTTGAGGCCGAAGTCCTGACCCAACTCCACGAGCCCTCCGTCCCGGCAGATTCTCCCCAGGCCCGCCAGATATTGATCGACAAGGCTGTCGAATCGGCGGTTTTGGCCGCCGAGCAAAGCGGACTGAAGGGCCTTATCCAGAACGTCAGCACCGAGAAGAAGGCCTATGCAGCAAATATGGCAAAGCAGTACCTACAGGAACACGGCATGGCGATCAAAGAAGAACTGCTTGATGGCCTGATCGAAGCTGAACTGCTGCGGCTCTTCCTGGCTGCTCGTGGAGAACTTCCGAGCACCGGTTCACCGGTCGGGTAGTTTAGAGGATCGCCATCTCTATGGTAGAATACAATGTAGTGAGCCTATCACCAACTTCTGACTGGAGCATCGGATGAGCGTCAATACCTCACCCACAACTACACCGGCACCATCAACACCACCAACCGCCCGTAACCCTGCCACGGAGGCCCGTTTCCGGCGTGAATCGTGGTGGCAGATTGTTTTCCCGGTCGTGTTGGTTGGGGTTATCTCGCTGGGGGTTGTGGTATTTCTCGGTATCCTGGCCTTTTCAGGTGATGGCGGTGAAGCCTCAGTAGTCGCCGATTTTACCCTGATCCTGCTGATCCTGTTGTCGCTGGTCGGCGTGGTGATCCTGTTGGCGCTTGTGATCGCGCTGGCATACGGCATTACGCTTCTTGTCCGGGCGATCCCCCCCTACACGTTTATTGCCCATCAAAGCGTGGACAAGGTCTACAAGACTACCAACGATATATCAAATAAGATTGCCGGTGTCATCATTTCGATCCGGGGCTTTTTCATGGGGATAAAGCTCTTCCTGGAAAATCAGGGTTGGCTGCCCAAGTCGCCTGACGGCTCCAAACCGGCAGCGAACCAGTCGCAGACAAAGACCGATTCGACCTCGTAAGTTGGGCCATATCATTTGTCTGGTCCAACTGTATAGGAAATAGCGCAGCTATTTCCTCTTAATATATGGAGGTTTTTAAGTGGAACAAGAAACTAAAATGATCCCGGCACAGGACAGCGCCCTGGGGCCTGCTCAGGCCAATTGGCGTTCACGGGTATTGGCTGTCGGTGGACTGGTCGGCGCGATCTTAGGTATGGTTTCAGCTTATCTCTACGTAAAAGCGGTTCAGGAAACACATGGTGATGAGCCGCCGCCTGCCCTCCCTCAAACGGGCGACGCCGTCAAGTTAGGCATAGCCTTAATGGGCATCGTTCGCACGATCTCCGAGTGGGGCAAGCGTTGACCGGTCAGTTATGAATCGTCGGGGCAGCCGGTACGCTGCCCTTTTTTCTTATTCGCAGGTTGCGCTACAATCCCGCTATGTCTGTTCGCAGCATCCACTGGCCTACGGTAATAAAATGGGCAGTCCGAGTCTTACTCCTGCTTGGTATCTTGCAAGCAACCGGGCATCGCCCCACTTATGTGATCGTTGGTGAGCCGGTCAAAGTCGAGACCGAGCACCCCATCACCTGTATCCACACCCGCCTGACCGATGAGGTTGACGAGTGGAAAATCCAGCGCACGCTTCAATTGGTGCGTGAGATGGGTGCAACCACCGTTGTCGAGTTTTTTCCCTGGGCTTATCTCGAACCTGAGCAGGGCGCTTACAACTGGGGCCACAGCGATATGATCGTCAGGCATGCGCGGGCGCAGGGTTTGACCGTCATTGCGCGGCTTGGCATGGTTCCCGAATGGGCACAACCCTACTCTGAGGAAGAAGACATCGAAACGAGCCTGACCCATCTCGAACCGGAGCGCTTCTGGGATTTCGGCCAGTTTGTCGAAGCCTTTGCCGAACACTATAAGGACGACATCAACTACATCATCATCTGGAATGAACCCAACCTATCTTACGAATGGGGCTATCAACAAGTGCTGCCCCAACAGTACGTCAGCCTGTTGCAATTTGCGACCCCCGCTGCTCACAAGGGGAACCCGGACGTGATCGTGTTGGCGGGTGCATTAGCCCCTACCCTTGAACCGGTCAACAGCCCGCATGGGATGAACGAACTTGATTACCTGCGGCAGTTCTATGAGTGGGGGGCAAAAGATTATTTCGACGCTCTGGCGATCCATACCTATGGATTCAAGTTCCCGCCGGAAGAACCGCCCGCCCCCGATGTGTTGAACTTCCGCCGGGCCGAACTTCTCCGCGAGATCATGGTCGAATACGGCGATGGGGATAAGCCGGTTTATATCACCGAATCGGGCTGGAACGATCACCCGCGTTGGACAAAGGCTGTTAGCTCCGGCCAGCGAATCACCTATACTATCGATGCCCTTGAGTACGCTGAGGAAAACTGGCCCTGGGTCGAAGAGATGTGCATCTGGGCGATGCGTTATCCCCGGCCAGTATATAGCTATCCTGATTACTTCACCCTGGTCGCGCCGGATTTCACCCCCAAACCGATCTATTATGAATTGCAAGCCTGGGCACGCGGTTGGGAAAATGAGGAATAACCGCTGTTGACGTGAGCTGTCACAATGTGGCATTATGCTTGGTGTACAATAGTAGAATGTAGAGTGAAGTGGATTGACACGGGGCACTGATGGAACACATCACACCGGAATGGCTGGAATACCAATCGGATTTAATTGAGGCGCTGCTGGCTGCTCACAAGCATGAGGCTATTGTGACCGGTTTGCAGGTATCGCCGCGCTGGGTGCGTTACATTTTGGAACTGGGATTGGGAACCAAGATCAGCAGCATCCAGAACCTTGATGAAGAACTGGCCCTGGCACTCGGTGCGCCGAATATCCGTATCGCCCGGAGTGGTGGTATCCTGGCATTGGAGGTTCCCCTGCTCAATCCGCAGCCGGTTCACCTGCTGTCCTTATTGGATGAAATACCGATGCTGCCCCCGGTGACAGCTGTGCTCGGTCTGAGCATCGAGGGCGAGATTTTCACCCTGCCGCTGATGGCCCCCGAAGTCACCCACACCCTGATCGCTGGGACAACTGGCTGTGGCAAAACCGAACTACTGCGCAGCCTGCTTCTTTCCCTGGCTTTATATAATCGACAGGCTCATTTGCAGATCGCGATGATCGACCCCAAGCGGCGCGGCCTGACTCCGTTAGAAGGGCTGCCCCACCTGTTAGCGCCTGTCGCCACTACCTCAGAAGAAGCCGCAGAACTGCTCGATTATGTCGTCGCCGAGATGGAGCGCCGTGACCAGGAAAACGCCCCTTCAACCCCCCGGATCATCGTTGCGGTGGATGAAGTTGGCGATCTGCTCTCGACGGCAGAAAAGAGTGTCGAACAAAACCTTATACGCCTGGCGCAGCGTGGTCGCGAGGCTGGATTCCACCTGATATGCAGCACGCAGCGACCTTCTGCCCAGGCTGTTCCGAGTGCACTGAAAGCCAATCTCCCGGCCCGGCTGGTTGGCAAGGTGGCAAGTGCCCAGGAAGCATTGATGGCAACCGGCGTATCCGCCACAGATGCCGAAACCCTGATGGGTAACGGCGATTTTCTCGCCATCATTGGCGGGCAGTCAACCCGATTCCAGGCTGCATATACCGGCCCGGTGGATGTCCAGATGATCGTCGAACACCTGGGCAACACGGAACCGAACCAGAGCCACACCGGGCAGGCCAATACCCCTGAAGCCTCAGTTGACGATAGGCTGCCGGAAGACATCCTGATTGACCCGGCCTCCGATCAAGATTTCATCGATACGGATTGGATAGAGTAATTTATGTCGCTGAACACACGTTGGATCGTTTTGATAGGAGTCACCATTTTTGCCGTTGTGCTGGCCGTTATCCTGGGCACTCGCCTGTCGGGGCAGGCTGCCTGGTTTGCCTTTGCGCTGGCCGTCGGCGTCGTGAGTGGGGTTGCTTCGGGCATTGCTGCCTCAACGCTGATCGCAGGGAATCGCCCATCGCCCACCTCACGCAGCGACCCGGATCAGCCTTCCGCAACCATCCTCCTGACCCCGGAGCAGGCCGATGTGCTGGTTAAGCTGTTAGGTCGATCACAGAGTCAACCTGGATCATTTCCGCTGCGCTCCTCCAGTGGCCGCCGTTTTTCGACGGTCGGCGGAGCAGATTTTACCGGCGAACCCGACAAAGCCGCCGAAGCCGATAAATCAGGCAGCGAAGCTGATGAAACCTGATCGCCGACTTTATCTTATTGGAGCTGTTGCGCTCGCCCTGATCGTGATCGGAGGCGGGCTTTTTGTGTGGATGAGGGTTCGCAATCGCTCCGATGATACAGCCTGGGAACAGGCGTTAGCATCAGGTGTTATCCGTGTTGGGATGGATGCTTCTTATCCCCCCTTTGAATACGTCAGCGGGGAGAATGAGGTCGCCGGATTTGACGTGGATTTCGCCAACGAGATCGGGCGGCGGCTTGATCTGGATATGGTCTTTATCAATATGGGCTTTGACGGGCTGTATGATTCGCTGCTGGTCGGTCAGGTCGAAGTGCTGATTTCTGCCCTGCCTGCCACCGAGGATTATGCAGGTAAGGCCGATTTTAGCGTGCCTTATTTCAATGCCGGTGAGCGGCTCGTCCTGCCGGTTGACTCTACCCTCAACACTGTTGATGCTCTCAATGAGCATCTTCTGTCCGTCGAGTATGGTTCAGGGGGGGATGTCGAAGCTCGCAAATGGGAAAGGCGGCTCTCCGGCCTGGAAGTTGCCCGCTACCCCGATGCTGACACCGCATTGCAAGCCGTGATCAATGGTGAGGCCGATGCGGCTCTGATCGATGGTATCTCGGCGCGGCTGGGCGTAGGCAGCCATCCTGAACTGCGTTTAGGTGACCATGCGGTCGATATCCTGTTTGCGGCTGCTGTTCACCCCGACAGCCAGGTACTCAGAGGCAAACTGGATGAGGTCATCGAAGATATGATCGAGGATGGCACAGTAGACGATTTGATCGAGAAGTGGTTCGGCCCACAACGCTGATTGTCAAATAGGTAAAAGAAATGTCCCCCTTTGACAAGGGGGGCGAATCGCGCTTAGCGCGATGGGGGGTCTTCTCTCAATCAAACACAAACTCTAACCAGCTTGTGCTGCCATTTGCAATATACACCTCGGCGCTGTAACTCCGCTTATCCGAGCGTGTGGTGACGGTATACCAGCCTTCTGGTAGATCACCGAGGGTGAAATTCTCGTCCCACTCATCATCCGGGTTATTCTCATCTCCGGCATAAGTCCAGGTATACCGGGTCGAATCCAGCCCGCGGACCGTCAACGACACATTCCGCAGCATCTCACCATTACCATTGACTACCCGCCCGGCCAATGTTCCAAATCCATAATAGGGTTTGATCCACAGATCGGGGTTGCGAGTGCTGTTGTAGTACGAATAGGGATCGCCGATCCGAATCTCAAAATGCAGATGAGGGCCACCATTCGCTGCCCCGGTTCCGCCCACACCACCGAGAATCTCTCCGACCGGAACCGCCTGCCCGGCCTCGACATACACTTCGGACAGATGCCCATATAAGGCATAAATTGGCTGCCCGTTGTAGGTTTGATCGGTTAGCTCAACCACGATCACGCCGCCGTAAAACAGCAGGTCAGGGCCGAACTTCGTTTCCCAATCGTTCCCGGCGTGGAAGACTGTCCCATTCCCAACTGCAACAACCGGGGTGGTGGTTGGATTCCAGAAATCGCCTCCGGTGTGTGGACGATACTCTCCACCGGAGGTTGATCCGTAAGCATAAGTCCGGTCTAAATAGTCTGTCCACCCCTCCGGGATGGGGCGCTTGAACCAGTAATGATCGGCTGGCAGCGATGTGTCAGGGGTGGGTGGTGGTGGGGTATCCGTCACCGTCTCTGTGATTCCGGGAGTCGGCGAGGGTTCATCGGATGGTGTCATCCCGTCAACGGTTGGAATCGCTGTCGGTACAGCCGTCGTTGGTTGAACTTCGGTGATGGGAGGCGTTTGCGTTGGGGGAGCCTCCATCATCAACACTGAGCCGGGATGAGCTGTTTTGGTTGGCGTAGGCGTAAAGGCCGGTTGGGGCATACAACCTGCCAGCACCACCCCCAGGGCCGAGAGCCATAAAATTCTACGATGCATCTAAGCCAGACCCGTCCGTTCTTTAACCACAGCCAGAACTTCCTCCGCCAACTGCCTACCTGTTTCACGTACCACCGTAATCTGTGCCCGGAGATCGTTGGCAACAGTTTCGTTTGCCAGATCTTGTAGGTTGACCAACACATTTAACGCCGCTGCTTCAATCGCCGCTAACGCCATATGTGCGCCTGCTGCTGCATCGGTTGCTGCATTGATGTTGCCTTTTTCCGCCACAATCTTCAACTGCTCAAGTGATTGTAAGGCAAGCTGTGCCGTGCGGAGTGGCACTTCTGATGCATTCAGCAGCGCATTTTGAGCAGCTAATGGATCCTCTTTTTTAAACCGGTAGGCTTCGAGCACGGCTTCAAAGGCTTCGCCATCTTCAACGATATTCTGCCCCAATTCGAGTCGCAGCGCATCGGCAGCCTGGGCGGCCTCTTGCATGGCTGCTTCTACTTCTGCATATTTTTTCTTGCCGATGGTGGTCCGGGCTACCATTCCGGCCAGGGCCGAAGCCAACGCGCCACTCAAGGCCGCGACCGACCCGCCGCCGGGGGTAGGATCACCACTTGCCACTGCCCCGATGAACTGGTCAGGAATGATACTCTCGGCCTCAGCCGTCTGAATCCGCCACTCGAGAATCTGGTGCTCGTCAAACAGGTCAAGCTGAAGATACCAGCGTGCCACATCGACCAGGGCTTGTTCCGGGATCAGGCCGATCAGTTCAGCATGGGTGACCTGATAACCGTAACGCGCCGCCTCGACTTTGATCAACTCCTGCACACGGTGGACAGGCGTCCTCCCGAAGTCGGTCAGGTTCATCGAAACCTGGGCCTGGTTATTGACCAGTAGTCCCAGCGCCTTGACAAACCGCAGCCCGCCCCCCGAATGGCGAATGCTCTTCGCGATCTTATCCGCGGCCTGCACATCATCGGTGTTGAGATAGACATTGTAGGCGATCAGGAAGGCCCGTGCCCCGATCACGGTAGCTCCCGCCGTGCCGAGTTCAGCCGGGCCAAAATCGGGCTGGCGGTCTGGGTCGGTCTTGATGGATTCACGCAGCCCTTCGAACTCACCTTTGCGGACGTTCGCCAGGTTTTTGCGCTGTGGGCTGCGGGCGGCTTCTTCATAAAGATAAACCGGGATACCCAACTCCTCGCCTACCCGTTGGCCGACCCGCTCGGCAATTGCCACACAATCCGCCATGTCCACGCCCCGGATCGGAATAAAAGGCACGACGTCGGTAGCTCCAATCCGCGGATGCTCACCGGATTGCTGTGTCATATCGATCAATTCTGAGGCGGTCTTGATAGCGGCAAAGGCGGCCATCTCAACCCCTTCCGGGGTTCCCACAAAAGTCAGAACAGATCGATTGTGATCGGCATCTGAACTGTAGTCCAGCAGCACGACACCGGGGGTGCTGCTCACACTGTTGGCGATGGCTTCGACAACTTCCGGGCGGCGACCCTCGCTAAAATTGGGGACACATTCGACGAGCGGATTCATGAAGTGGTGGCTCCTTAATTGCCATAAATTAACCGCGCGGATTATAGCGTGGGGAATATAGAGGTTCAAATGACCATATAGGGCAACCGCTTCAAAATTGATTTGTGCCTGGGATCAGGTGGGTTTGAAGCGATTGCCCTTCATATCATGGTTTATTCTTCAGAAAATGCTAACTCAATGGCATCCAAAGCATCCACGAAACCATAGCCATACACGTTATTCTCATCATCTGTTCCGGCTCCACACAGATCGTCGGTCCGGTGATAATGAGCTGTACTGGTGATGATCTGCTCGGTGGCGTCAATGTCCCCGATCAGATCGGGATTAGCCGACCAGAGCAGCGCCACCAATCCCACGACATGCGGCGAAGCCATTGATGTGCCTGGATACGAAGCATAGCTATCACCGGGAATGGACGAAATCACCTCCTGGCCGGGCGCAACCACATCGGGTTTGATCCGCCCACTGCCATCTACCAGCACCGGGCCGCGGCTGCTAAAGCCGGTGATCGATCCATTTGATTGGATCGCTCCGATACTGAACGCCGCATCGGCTGAGGCCGGTGACCAGATGGTGCTGCAATCCGGGCCATCATTCCCGGCACTGACCACAAACATCTGCCCGGCATTCCGCAGGTGTTCAATGGCAATTGCCAGGGTGAGGCCATCACAGCCTTCTTCGGGAGGGCAGCCCCACGAGTTATTGGTGATATGTGCCCCGCGTGATGGATCCCCCTCGGTGAAGGGATCGCCATCCTGCGGATGTGGCGCGAATAAGAACTGCATGCAGTCCAGGTAGTAGGGCGGATTACCCAGATTTCGCCCCAGGTTGCGGCATGCGATCCACTGGGCATCAGGCGCAACACCGATCCCATCCTTACCCAGAATCGTCCCGGTGGTATGGGTGCCATGGTTGTTCGTGTCGGTTGGCTCTGACGTGCCATACCAGGGATCAAACCAGGTATAGTCGTGATTATTTTCGCTGCCGAGATACTGTTCTTGCAGATCTGGGTGAGTCCAGTCTACGCCGCTGTCCGCACTTCCTACGATAATTCCCTCACCAGTCACATCATACTGTTCCCAGACCAGTTCAGCGTCCATCTCGTCAACACCCCAGGTCAGGACACCGGCTGTGTGACTCACGGAAAGATCCAGCGGAATTGGTTTTGCGAAAGGTGGCAAGGGACGAGTATGGGGGCTGTCTAAGATGTAGGCTACGTCTGGCCGGTTGGCGATCTGGCTGCGCAGGAAGGGATCTGCCTCGACTTCGATCCCGTTGATCAGGTAGTACGGGGTATACGTTACACCCTGCTGATCCAGAAAAGCGCGTAAATCGGCCTGAGTTTCGAGGGCGTGTCCGGTGAGTGTGTCGTAGACGGCCTGTGTTCGCTCGTCGCGGTCAGCGATATCCTGGGCAAAGGTGGTATCGGCCTGATCTGCCATGATCACAAAGAAGGTGTCGGGCTGTATGCCGGGTTGGCCGAACGCCACGTAGACAACCGCCAGCGCCACAAACGAAACGCCGCTCAAGATGCCGGAAATCTGGGGTGAAGCCATCAATCTGGTAAGCGGCTGGCGGGCGGCTAATAAGGCAATTGCAAACACAACCCCCGCGCCCAGGCTGATCAACATGCCGGTGCCCCAGGCTGTTGATACCTCATCGAGCAGGAGATCGCCCTCAAGCCCTTTTGTCCAGTTAAGCGGAATAAGGTAGGCTACCAGGAAAAACACCAGGATGGCCCCCCATAATTTAGGAATGCCAGGTGATTCATCCAGGCTCAGCAAACCACCCGCGATGAATCCAAAGGCCAACATACCGGCGGACAGCATCGTGCCTTGCAGCCAGTACCCCCGCCCGGCAAGCAAACCGGTGTGTAAAGCGAAAAATATGACGCCGGACAGCGCCGCTGACCAGAATGGCTTTTTGGTGGGCATTTCCTGATCAAACAGGAAGGGGGTTGTTACAATCAGGCTGGCGATCAAGGCCATTGAAAGCGCATCAATCAGGCCGGTGCCGATTTCAGTCAGGGTGCCCAATGTGCCTGCCAGCACCCACCCAATATTCATAATCAGTGCCAGGGCAGATCCCAGGAACAGCGGGCCTGCCGCAGGCCGACCCAGAATCCGTTTGTGGAAGAGGGCAATAAACCCCACACTCAAGACCATTGATGTCAACGATGGGACAACTGCCGGTATGCCGGGAAAGGTCAGGGATAGGTCATACGTAGTAGGCACGCCCATCAGAAGCGCATTAACCCCGGCCAGGACAAGTGTCAGGGCGATGCCCCGCCACAACGCGAACCGTTCATGGCTCAGCAGCAGAGCCGCAATCCCAAAAGGAACGATCAGATAGGCCGCATAGACTGCCATTGAGGAACCGTAGATTTTCGGGTCAGAAACCGTGAGCGGGCCAAATGTGTTCATCCAGAAGGCCCCGATTATCCCTGCAATCGTCAGTGCTGAAACGACCAGAAAAGTGGTCAGGCAGCCATGCGGAGATGCTGGCTCGGCAGCTTCTTGATCTACTGTAGGGGTTTCTTCTTCTACATCCGGTAGTGAAGGCGAATCATCAACCATAAAAGATATCTTCTTAATCTAGACTAAGGGGTGAGTTCCCATAAAATAACAGTACCATCTAATGAAGCAGAGGCCACCAGCTTGCCGTCTGGCGAGAAGGCCACGCCCAGAACCCGGTCGTTGTGGGCCTGGAATCGATGTAGCAGGCTGCCGGTCGCAGTATCCCACACGATCAGCGTGCCGTCCGCCGACCCGGAGGCAAGTTGTGTGCCGTCTGGTGAAAAAGCCACACTGTTAACCCAATCAGAATGTTCTGCCAGTTTAAATAACTGGTCGCCTGTCTCGGTATCCCATAGCATAACGGTTTTGTCTGTCGAACCGGAAGCCAGGGTGAACCCCTCCGGCGCAAAGGTGACACTTGTCACAGCATTGAGATGCCCATCAAGCATCCGCAAACGCTCTCCCTTTTCGACATCCCACACCATGATCATTCCATTGGACAACCCGGAAACCACTAACTTACCATCTGCTGAGAAGGCCACGCCGCTTACCGCATTGGAGTCACCCGGAAGCACCAGCAATTGTTCGCCGGTTGCGGCATCCCACACGATCATAGCCGTATCATTTGAGCCTGAAGCGATAGTGTTTCCATCCGGCGAAAAAGCCAGACTGCGTACCGGGGCAGCATGCCCCACGAATGCGAGCCGCTGTTCACCGGTCGCCGCATCCCATAAGATCACCGTATTGTCTGCCGACCCGGAGGCCAGCAGCGATCCATCCGGTGAGAAGGCCAGGCTGCGCACTGCATCGGTGTGGCCTGCCAATGTAAACAATGGCTCATTTGCTGCCACATCCCAGATAATCACCCTGCCGTCGATAGTTCCTGTAGCGAGAGTATCTCCGCCCGGCGCAAAGGCCACACAATCAACCTGCCCGGTATAACCATCCAAGGGGGTAAGCTGCTCACCCGATTTGATATCCCAGGTTAACAGCACCCCATCCGCCGAACTGCTGATCAACCTGCCGCCTGATCCTAAAGCCAGACTACTTATTGGGCTGGTATGGCCTTCTAACCTGTGTAGGCTTTCTCCTGATGCAGCATCCCATACAATGATCGACTCGTCGGACGAACCGGAAATCAACGCCGACCCATCCGCTGAAAAAACCACGTCGTTCACCGGGCCGGTATGTTCATCAAGAACCTGCAAACGGTCGCCGGTGCTGGTGTCCCAGAGTGCAACCATCCCATCCTCTGACCCGGTCGCCACGGTCAAACCGTCCGGCGAGAAGGCCACGCTGATCACGCTGTTATTGTGGCCCAGCGTGTAAACCCGGTTGCCGAGTTCCATATCCCAGATAATCAACGTATTATCTTCTGAAACGGAAGCTATCCGCTTGCCATCCGGTGAAAAGGCCAGATCACTTATAGGGGCGGTATGCCCTTCAAATGTCTTCAGGCGTTCACCGGTTTCAACATCCCACACTGCTACCTGTTTATCCGTCGATCCGGTTGCCAGCAGTGAACCATCCGGCGAGAAAGCCAGGCTCTTTACTGCTTCATTATGTGCGGTGAAAGTATTTCGCTTTTTCCCGGATTCAGCATCCCATATAATGACCGAACCATCAGCCGCCCCGGTTACCATAACTTCCCCGGTTGGTGAGAAGGCCACCACGTCAGCACCGCTTTTTATATCTCCAAACCAGACCTGTTGATACGGGTCCAGTTGATTCAGGTACAGACCAACTTTGCCCCCCACCGCCAGCAGCGAACCATCCGGCGAGGTGGCAATCTCGCTGATCGTCCCCCGCCCGATCCGGGCGGCGGCTTCAGGTGGAACCGGCCCGGCAAATAACGACACCGGCAGCGACTCAGGAGTAGGCATTTCGGTCGGAGCCTGAGAGTCACCTCCAGATTCGGATTCTTCGGCGGTTGGATGCTGCTGCTCGATGGGCATGGTCACGGCTGCAAAGTTTGATAATGCTTCCTGCCAGAATATGATCGCCAGCACCGCCGCCACAATCACGATCAGCAAGGCGACCATAATCACCCGGAATAGGCCCCCGCGTTTTTTCTCAGCTTTCCGTTTCTTTTGTTTCTTCTGCTTTGTCTGTTTTTGCTGCTTTTTCTGGTGCTGGGGTTTGGGCCTGGCGACACTCGGTGGAGTCGGTAACGTCGGGTGGGTGGCGTGTTCAACTATCGCTTTCTGCACCATAACCGGCTCAGTTACAGGCTGCTTCAGCGCCTCGCTATAATCTCGTGCCAGCTCTCCGGCGCTCTGATAACGATGCACCGGGTCCTTTTGCAGCGCCTTGACGATCACATTCCGCACAGCGACCGGCAGATCGCGGCGGTATTCGGTGGGGTCAGGAACCGGCAGGGTAAGATGCGCCATCAATACCCCCATCGGTGTCTGACCGCTGAAAGGCTGCTGCCCGGTGACCATTTCAAACAACGTTACGCCCAATGCATAAACGTCCACCAGCTTGGTCAGTCCTTCTGGATCGGACAATTCCGGGGCCATATATGAGGGCGTCCCGACCATCCCACTGCCCGTCAGCCCTGACGAGCTTTCCGTCATCTTGACCAATCCAAAGTCTGCCAGGTAAGCATTGTCATACCGGTCAAATAACACATTTCCCGGTTTCAGGTCGCGGTGGATGATCTGTTGGCTGTGTGCTGCATCGAGCGCTTCCGCAATCCGTGTGAGGTGATGCTCGATCTCATCCAGTTCTAGCGGGCCTTGCCTTATGCGGTCATTCAACGAGCCGCCGGGCATATAACGCATCACCAGAAAAGGGCGTCCCTTTTCCTCCCCAAAATCATAGACTGGCACAATCGATGGGTGTTCAAGTGCCGCAATTGCTTTGGCTTCCCGGTGGAATCGCTCCCGGAAAGTTTTGTCATGGGAAAACTGCTCCGGCAGCACTTTGATCGCCACCTCGCGGTCAAAGTGGGGATCGATGGCATGGTACACAGTCGCCATGCCGCCTCGCCCCAACTCCCCGATGATTTCATAACGGTTGATAGTATCAGGCATCCAAACTTCCAATCATACGCCGGAACTCATATTCGCCTATGGTACAGCGGCACTGATGCATGCGCAACCATTTAAGATTGTGCTTTATAAAAAAAACTGGCTGCAGCCAGTTTTTTCATTCATTATTAAGAATAGTTGCCGGTGTGTTGTTGTGGTTGGCTCCCTTGCCACCTTTATAGTATCACACTTCCTGGGGGGAGCAAATGAATATTAAGAGGAAGGGAAGGGCAATCGCTTCAAAATCAGGGATAATGACAGGGAGGAAAAGAAAGCAGGAGGACCAGAGATGAGCGAAACCCCGCTAGAAAGCATCCAAGATTGTTTTGGAAACATCCCCGATCCGCGCGTGATAGGGCGGTGTGATTATCCCTTGATTGAGATCATCATCATCGCGATTTGCGCGGTGGTCGCCGGAGCGAACAGCTGGACGGAGATCGAGACCTTCGGGAGAAACAAGGAAAGCTGGCTCAAGCAGTTCCTACCATTGAAAAACGGCATCCCCTCGCATGACACCTTTGGTGACGTGTTTCGGATGATCGATGCCGAAGCGTTCCAGCGGAATTTCATGCACTGGATTGAAGGAGTGTTCAGGGTAACAGGCGGTCAGGTGATCGCGATTGATGGCAAGACGGTGCGGCGCAGCCACGACCGAACGATCGGGAAAGATGCGATTCATATGGTAAGTGCATGGGCCAGTGCCAATGGTATTAGCCTGGGGCAGCGCAAAGTCGATG